>CADBOF010000020.1 GCA_902796345.1 uncultured Pseudomonadota bacterium | reverse complement strand
TTGCTATATTATTTACATTTGTTTTGTCTTCATTTATATCATCGTCAATCGTTTCTTTATAAACTCTTTCTCCGTCTAAATCATTTCATTGGTCTTTATTATGGTTTTATAAAATATATTGCTATAGCCAAATGAACATGAATGCAATTCAACACCTTTTGACGCAAATACATCACCTGCAAACATGGTTGTTTCCAAACGCTTGTGCTTTCTGCAATAAACTAAACGATAGCGGAATATTTTGTTCCAAATGTTTTGGAAAAGTCACATTTATAGAAGCGCCGTTTTGCAATAAATGCGGAAAACTATTCACTGGAGGTATACCTCATAACTCACTATGCTCGGCATGCATTAATAATGAACGTGTATTTGACACAGCTAGAGCACTGTTTGTTTATGATACATATGTTCGGCAACTTATTGTTAATATAAAACAAACAGGGAACCGTAATTTAATTAGTAAATGTTGTAGTATTATTGTTGCTAAATACGGCGTACTTTTTCAAAATATTGATGCAATAATCCCAGTTCCATCGCATTGGTCGCGAATTTTTATAAGAGGGTTCAATCCGTCCGATGTGATTGCTTTGGAATTGAGCCAATTAATTGGTATTCCTGTTACACGAAAATTAAAAAGGATTTTTCATACAAAGTTTCAACATAAAATGTCTAAACTTGAACGAATTAAAAATGTACAAAATGCGTTCAGATGGCAAGGAAGACAATTAAAAAACGTTCTGCTCGTTGATGACGTTTTCACAACCGGAGCAACTATTGAAGAGTGTGCGAGAACCTTGCGAAATTCAGGAGTTAAAAAAATACTATGTGTCACGTTCGCAAGCACAGAAGCAAAATAATGGCTGGGGCACCTGGATTCGAACCAGGGAATGACGGTGCCAAAGACCGTTGCCTTACCGCTTGGCTATGCCCCAACTCTCCAATATTGTAGCACATTCTTCTACAGTAGAAACATCTAGCACATGTTGTTTGAAAATTTACTTTTTGATAGCAAAGCTTTGCATAGCGAGCATCTAATAACAACCTTGTTAATACAAATTATTGGAAAAAGACACTTTTTTAAAATCTTTGCAACTTTTATAAGAAAAGTTTAATCAATATTGCCTATTTTTATTAATTTATTTCCATGCTATGACAGAAGTCTTTAAAAAACTCTTCTTTAGTCAATCCAGGTGCGATAGGTTTTTTAAATTCTAGCTTTATTGTTCCTGGATACTTTAAAAAAGATTTTCTTCCCCAACATTTGCCAGAGTTTACATGTACAGGAACCACCGGAATATTGAGGTGTTTATACATAGCATAAATACCGCTTTTATATTCTGTATGAACGTCATCAATACTTCGTGTACCATTTGGAAATATAAGAATATTTTGATTGCGTGCGACAGAAATTTCACCGCTATGCAAAAGACTTTTTATTGCATTTATAGGACTTGAGCGATCAATCGGAATACATCCCAAGCGGTGAAAATACGTTCCTGCAATTGGAAGATTTAAAAGTTCTTTTTTTATTACTATTGAAAGCTCGTCAAATAAAAGAGAAAATACGAACGTTTCCCATGCTGATTGGTGATTACATCCTATAATTACTGGTGTATGTTCTTTTATATATTTTATATTGTCTTTGCTTTCTATTTTATAGTGTATTCCGCAAATATATTTAAGACACAGAAATAAATATTGAGTACACGGACGATAGATATATTTAAACACAAATTGTTGTGATGCAAAATACGCTATGGGTAACATCAATGTTATGTAAATGCAGAACACAGACCAAAAAACAAGGCAAAAAATCGTTGAGCGAAATATCGTAAATACTGACATATCTAAATATTTAACAATCCCTTTATATAATTATAAATGACATTCTTTGCAATTCCAGTTAATTTTGATAAAAGTTGCGACACTTCTTTTATTGAAATTGTTGGTATCATTGCTTTTATTAGTTCATCGTATTTACTAATGTCCATATTGTGGTGGTCTTTCGATGGCTCAATTACAATTACAAACTCGCCACGAGGTTTATTTTTGCTAAAGTGTTCAATGAGCTCATTTATAGAACCTCTAATTACTTCTTCGTAGATTTTTGTCATTTCTCTTACAATGGCAATACGGCGATTTTCAAAATATTGTTTCATTTTTGACAGTGTCCGCAAAAGTTTTGTCGGGGATTCATATATGATCACAGTTGTATCAATTTGCGATAAAAAATTAAAATCCGCGTGTTCTGCAAAACCTGTAAATATAAACTTGTCACTTGGAAAACCAGACAATAGTAAAGCATTAATAACAGCACAGGCGCCGGGAATAGCTGTGTATCTTATGTTATTTTCAATACATGCGTTTATTAGTTTGTATCCGGGGTCTGATATAAGTGGCGTACCTGCGTCTGATACAAGAGCGTATACAATACCTTTTTTCATTTCAGAAATTACATTTGGAATAACGGAAATAGCATTATGATCGTTATAGATATAAAGCTTTTTGTGTATTTTGAATTTTTCAAGTAATTTTGCTGTAACTCTTGTGTCTTCGCATAAAATACAATCAACTTGTTCTAAAACTTTTAGTCCACGTTCTGAAAAATCACTAAGATTACCTATTGGCGTTGAAACAATATATAACGAAACTGGACAAGTGGTATTCATAGCTATTCAACCTACATCGACTATAGCGTTATTGTGCCATATCGTGCATATGTGTAGTGTCTTCGCATAGAAATAGTTTATATGCAACGTTCAATACAATTATATTGCACTAAAATTTGACAGATGTTACCATCAAACTATTAAATGGCTTTGTCGTTGTAGTATGTACATTGCTGTTTGTGGCACCGGATACACTGGCATTACAACTGCTGTTGTTCTTTGCGAGTTTGGGCATTCTTTATATTGTTTTGACATAGATCCGGAATTATCAGAAAGTTTAAAAAATATTGGTTTTGTCGAACCTGGACTGGAAAGATTAATCAATAGTCATATTGAAAATAAAAAATTATCATTTGTATCTGACTTAAAAGAAGCGTTAAACAGTACCGAAGCTGTATTTATTGCTGTACCAGCAAAGGAACAGCCAATTACGAGCGCAAGTTCATCTCCATTTTTAAAATTATTTAACGAAATTTCGGCTCATTTACTTCGGGATAAATATTTACCTTTATTTGTAAGAACAACAATACCTATAGGAACGTCTTCAAATCTCATCAATACTATTGTACAAGCTCGTCCTGATTTAAGAGTAGGTATTGATTACGATGTAATCACTAATCCAAGTTTTATGCGTGAAGGTTCGGCAATACACGATCTTATGTCTCCTGATAGAATAGTATTTGGTTTATCTCAAGCATCATTTCAAAATTTAAATAGCAATGCAAGAAAAGCAATTGATAATATTTTTGCTCCTCTAAAGACTTTAAACGTTCCATTTTTATATACAAATCACGAAACAGCAGAATTAATAAAATCTGCAACAATGGGCTTAGTAACGGTGAAAATGGCATATATGAATGAATTAGAAAAATTGTGTGATGGCATCGGTGTTGAATTGAAAGCTTTACTAAAAGGAATTGGCTCTGATAGAAGAGTAAGTGGAGACTCATTGATGTTCAGTGCTGGTATTGGTGGGTCGTCCTTACCTAGGGTATCTAGGCTTTTAGTTGAGTCGGGAAAAAATTTTGGCACGGAGCTGTCCATTCTTTCCGAAGCCTTAGCTAGCAATGATAAGCGTCTTCAAACTGTATCAACAAAGATCTTAAACTATTTCAAATCGATCTTGGATAAAAATAATCTAAAGGCTTCTATTTTGGGACTTTCTTTTAAACCATTTAGTGACGATTTAATGGAGTCTCCGAGTTTGTTTGTAATTAAAAACCTTCTTCAAGAAAAAATTAAAGTGTCTGTATACGATCCCTACTTTTTGCCAAATTCTTTTAATTTAAAAAAGATTCCAAACAATCTTTTGTCAAACGATTGTTTTACCTTATGTAATTCCGCGTACGACTGTGTCAATCAAAGTAATTTTTTAATAATAATGACGGATTGGCCTCAGTTTAGAACGCTAGACATGTCGAAGGTCAAGGAGCTTATGTGTTCATCACCTGCAATATTCGACTGTATTAACATGTTTGAAAATTGCTCCAAAGACTTCCAATATATAGCTGCATAGCCATGTAAAAAACTCTAATTACCGCAGAATGGTTGCGCTAAACGCCTGGTTCTATTTTTTGAATTCCTCCCATATAAGATTGCAATACATCCGGAACTAATATTGTTCCATCATTCTGCTGATAATTTTCAATAACAGCAACCAAACAACGACCAACGGCAACTCCAGAACCATTTAGCGTATTTACAAACTCATTTTTGCCTGTAGTCTTGCTTTTAAATCGTGTATTCATACGCCTTGCTTGAAATGAATTACAATTTGAACAACTTGAAATTTCACGGTA
The DNA here is from genome assembly GCA_902796345.1 of uncultured Pseudomonadota bacterium. GTDB lineage: Bacteria > Pseudomonadota > Alphaproteobacteria > RUG11792 > RUG11792 > RUG14087. The sequence goes on along the minus strand of CADBOF010000020.1, from coordinate 10,284 downwards.
CTTATTTTGCCCTGGAAGCCATACTTCTAAATCGTAAGTTTTCTCAGAAGAAAATCCCATATCTCCTGTTGATAACAATACTCGTTGATATGGTAGATCCAATTTTTCCAAGATTTCTTCAGCACATAAGGTCATGCGTTCGTGTTCGTTCTTGGATTGTTCTGGAATTGTTATACTCACAAGTTCTACCTTTCCGAATTGATGCTGTCTTATCATTCCAGATGTATCTCTTCCGGAAGCTCCTGCTTCCGATCTAAAGCATGGAGTATAAGCTGTAAATCGTAATGGTAAATCCTCTTCTTTTAATATCTCATTGTTGTAAATGTTTGTAAGGGATGCTTCGGCTGTAGGAATTAAATAAGAATTAACTGTAGTTTTAAATAAATCTGCTTCAAATTTAGGTAATTGTCCTGTACCAAACATAGCTTGTTCTGAAAGTAATAATGGTGCATAAACTTCAGTGTACCCATTTTTTCTATGACAATCTAACATAAACTGAGCTAACGCTCTTTCAAGTCTTGCAAGATCACCAAATAGAAAAACAAATCTAGAACCTGCAATTTTAACAGCGTGCTCAAAATCCATCAATTTACCACCCAACTCGTAGTGCTCCTTAGGTTTGAAATCAAAGTTTTTTATTTTACCGACTTTTTTTAAAACTTTATTTGCTGATTCATTACCGCCAATTGGACAATCATCGGATGGAATGTTTGGAATTGAAACAAGCAATTTTTCATAAGCTATTTTTGACTCATCCATCTTTGGAGTTATATCCAATATAGCTTGTTTTATATCAGCAAGTCTTTCACTTAAGTTTGAAGTATCATCTTTACTCTTCTTTGCTGCAGCAAACAATTCTGTTAATCTATTGCGTTGTTCACGTAAATTTTGCAACTCATTAACAAACGCTAAATATTCGTTGTGTAATGTCAGTAATTTATCAGTAATATCCTCCGTGTTACGATTTTTTAATGCAATATGTAACATATCTGGATTTGATTTTATTAAATTTATATCTAACATTGAATTTTATGAATATTAATTATTTCAACAGACATTGTAGCACATAGATAACACTTTAGGTTATTGCGAGTAGTAGGAGTAATTAAACCTTAAGTACCTGCAATCATCTTTATGTGTTAAATTTGTAGAGAGAACGTTTATTTTTTATGATCGAATGTTAATAGCATGTGGAGTGGTTGTTGTAGCTAGTATTGCTGCTTTCGCGTTAAGTGGAGGATCTGACGGAGGTGGAATTCAATCTGGTGGCAAATCAACAAGTTATGCTCCATCTTCTGGAAGTCCTTCTGGAAGTTTTTCTGGAAATTCCGGAAGTTCTAGTAATCCAGTTTCCCATTCATTGGGCAATCCGCCTAAAAAAGCAAATGATCATGAAGAAATAAAAAATGAAGCTGTAAAAGCATCTGTACTATCATTAATGGATTCTATTAAAAATAGCCAATGGATCAACGAAAATAATCCAGGTATAACAATAGTGAACTTTGATAATGGAAATGCTCAATGTCAAAGTGCGGCAACGTTACAATCTCTCATCGGTATAAAAACTTCTCCACTTACGGACGGCAATTTTCATGAATTAATTAAAGTTCTTAACGAAAAAGGAAATAATTCCGTATCTATTAAGACTTTTATAAATGACTTCGCAGACAACAATTTAAAGGAAGAAAGTAAAAATGACAATCAGCGTCATGCTCAGTATGAAATGTTTATCTCAGGAAAAACTGTAAATAAAAACTCTAATGGGCATGGCGTTGCGACGACGACAACAGCACCAAAAACTGCTAGTGCCACGGATTATATGACAGGATTAATGTCATTATTTAATGTAACTGATGATCGGTTTTGCATCAAATACCGCAAAAAAAATCCTGAAGGAGTTTATTCTAGAGTCAAGATGCCTGCATTGATTACAATGAATTTCCCAGAAAAAAACGAATTTGATAAAGTTCAAAAACTGAACGACCTTATCAATGAAACATTCAAACTTGATAAGTCTTTTGGAAGAACAGAAGGTATTCAACAATTAGATTACATATTCCTGTCGACAGAAAGTATGTCTCCTGCTGAAATTTTATACACTATGACAAATTATATGGATAATAATACTACAAAACTTTTTGGCGAGGACTACGTGATAAAATCTATGGTATGTCGTAAAACCAATAAAAATTTGTTGACAGAGGGTAATAAAAATAACATAAATAACTCAGGTAGTACGCATTTTGTTTGTGTAAAAAACGATTATAAAAACAAAAAATTTATAAAAATAGACAGCAGTCAACCATCCCAAATAAAAAGCTGTTCAAATAATAGTATAATAAATTTTATTAAAGACGGAGGCGATTATTACAATATTCCGGTTATCATAATTTTTGAGAAAGAAAAAATCGCAGATACTGAAAACGTTCAAAATAATAACCCTGTTTTGCATAACAGTCCAAAAGTCCTTAAAAACGAAGAAGACATTAATAAAAATATTGATGAAGAGGATTGGGCCACGATAGTTGCAAAGGTAAAAGACAGTCAAATAACGCGATTTAATGAAGAAATTGATCGTGTATGGCAATATAAGGACGCCCCCCGAGATTCGGTTTACTACAACCAGGCAGTGTCGGTCAAATGGCGTACTATAGAAAATTTCAGAGAGGCCGTTGATAACTATCTAAAAAATAGTCTTCCTTTACTTAAGTTGAAAGGCAATGTGAAGAAGGAAAATTTGGAAAAATTTGCCACCAAAAAAATGTCGGAGTTAATGCGTAGCATCGGTCTGCATTAATTAATTGACACAACCAATTCCATTTTGATACGATAACAATGAGGTGCTCCGGTGGCGGAATGGCAGACGCGACAGACTCAAAATCTGTTGCTCGCAAGAGCGTGAGAGTTCAAGTCTCTCCCGGAGTACCAATTCTGAGTAGAAATATTTTTTAATTTTGACTCTTTCCTGTCGAATCTTTTAGATTAGTATATATCTTTTATGTGTATATATATACGATTACCTTTTATATAGATATTTCAAAAAAATTGATGTTCAAAAACCGTCACAACAAATTTTTTAAAAACTTTATTTATTATTAAATTTAACGTGTTTTATTTTTACAAACATCTAACCCATTAATAATGGTTCGTGTTCTGTTTTTTTTAATTGGAGAAATTAAGTATTTATTGTTCTCCTTTTAAATTGCCGAATTTTGTCAATCTCGGATCAAAAAACAACGGGATTGTATCTATTGGTCCATTTCGATGTTTTGCAACAATTACTTCAGCTCGATTATGTATTTGGCTCATATCGCGTTCCCATTTATCATGATCCGGTGTATTTATTTTCGGTTCCTGTCTTGCTTTGTAATAAGCTTCACGATAGACAAACATAACGATATCAGCGTCTTGTTCTATGCTACCACTATCACGCAAGTCTGCTAATTGAGGTCGTTTATCGTCTCTTTGCTCTACGGCACGAGAAAGCTGGGATAAAGCAATTATGGGAACGTTCAGATCTTTTGCTATTCCTTTTAATTGCCGGGTTATTAATGAAATTTCCTGTACACGGTTTTCACCTATTTTACTTTTATATTCCGACGACATTAACTGTAAGTAATCTATTATTACAAGACCTATGTTATTTTTTGTTTGCATTTTCCTTATTTTGTGTTTTATTTGTTGGCTTGTAATATTTGGTGTTTCTTCTATATATAAATCCAAGTTTTCCATTTTACGATAAAACTCTGTAAATATATCTATATTATTTTTGTTAATATTTCCTCGTTTTATATCCCACGCTGATATACCTGTTGCACATGATAGTAATCGTGTTGCTAATTGTTCTGCGGACATTTCAAGGGAAAAAAATATAACACCAGCCCCCTCCGTTTTTCCGTACAGTTTAGCTTTTGCTGCATTGAAAGCAATATTTACCGCTAATGCTGTTTTACCCATAGATGGTCTCCCCGCCAGGATCAATAAATCTGAACGGTTAAATCCCCCAAGGCATCTATCCATTAGTGTAAATCCAGATGTGATACCTGATATGTGTTGATCGCTGTTGAGCGCTTCTTTTGAACTTTTTATTACAGTTTCCAATGCTTCGTTAAGTTTTATAGTTTGTCCGCCCATGTGCTGACCCGACAGTTCGTATAACTGCTGTTCAGTGTCATCTATTAACTCAATTGCATTCGTTTCAATAAATTGGTTTTTTGATTTATATCCTGTATCTAAGCATATTTTATTAAGTTCTCTTCTTAGATAAAGATCGGTAATTATTTTTGCATAATCGAATATATTTAAACTTACTACATCTTCAAGTAGTGATAACAAAAATTTTTGACCTCCTGCTTCTTTAAACGAGCTATTTGATACCAGTTCTGTCGATAAAGTTATTGGATCCGCAGTTATTCCTTTATTTACTATTGAATTTATTGCGTTAAAAATATCTCGATGTAATGGTGTATATATATGATTTGGATCAAATGTATCTGGTAAATTATCGAATAATGTATTATCAAGTAATAAGTTTCCTAATAATGCACGTTCAGCATCTATGCTAGCTAAAATTGTTGGTTTTTCAGAAATTATTTCTTCCTGCATATGCTTTCAAAAACATTAAATTCTTCGTCTATTGCCTCGAAGCACACCTGCTACTTCTGGTATAAGTAACAGGTGTTGTTTTTTATTCTTTCACCTTGTTTATTGATATAGGCTGTCCTTTTAATCCATTCGGAACGGATGCATTGTTGTTGGATATAAGACTGTTTAATTCTTCGACGATGTGTTTTATCTTATCAATTTTCCACGCAGCCCTTCTAACATCTTCTGGAGCGTTAGCATCATCCTGAATGCTTTCATCTTCAGGATTCATATTGTTTGTGTTTATTTTGTCAGCCGCTTGTTTGTACGAAACACCAAGGTAATACACCAATTGATCAATATTATCGATCTCAGGACACATTGTTACGATAACTGCATCGTCCGGGAAGTTAAAAGCACTTACCCCATCGCCATCGTTTATATGGCATGTTGTACCTCCCCAATTCCAAAACACTTTTTGCCAGTCGGTCAATAGATTCTGCTTGCGTGTGTGTACATCTTTAATTATTTTCCAAATTGTATCAGCGCTGTTAGCGTTATTCAGGTCAACAGCTCTTGCAACTGCAGTACGTGCTTGGGTGTAATCTTGAAAATTATCTACATCGTCTACAGGGTTGATATTTATATCGTTCACTTCGTCGTTGTTATTCTCATGTTCGTTATTCTCATGTTCGTTATTGTTATTTTCTACCTCCGGAATATTATCCAAGCCATCTACTACCAATCCGTTCATGTTTGGTAGCTTTTTCAATTCGCTAACAAGTTTTTTTATTGCTCGTAATTTTGAATTCCGATCTTCGTCTGGAATTTGATCATCTTCGGAAATCTGTTGAACAAAATAATCTAAATAACCTTTCATTCCGTTTTTATTTTCGTTTTTAGCCATATCCCCGATTAATGCAGTATCGTTTTCCACGTCGAATACGTGTTTCCCATTTTCTACAGTTTTAAAAGTCTTGTAAAATAGTTTTACTTGTTCAGAGGCGTCACCTGGCTCGATTATCTTTGCCCATTTTGCATCCTCAGGATTAACTGTATTTATAGAGAGTGTATTTTTTGCATTTTCCTTAAGTAAGTAAATAACATTGTTTGAGCTTTGAAGTTTGTTGCTGAGTTCTATTAATTTGTTTTCATCGCATTCTGCTCTTTTTTGTAAGATAAGATTTACCAATATCTGACGATAATTGTTTATTAGCGGGATCAAGTAATAATTATTATTTTTGATAAAATCATTTATGTTATTTTTTTGACAAAAATTTGTCAAAATCTCGTTGTATTTGTTATTATTATTGGCAGTTTGATTTGCTATTAGACCAAGTTGTTGTTGGAAAGATTCCAACGTCTTACAGTTGTGATCATATGTTTGCAAGATTTGTTCAATTTGGTTTTTGACTACTGGGAAGTGAAAATTACATGCAAGAATGTCGTTTATTCTTTTTCTCCATTCAATCTTTCCTTGGACCGACCATGTATTTTGAAGCCCCCAAATATAGTTACGCTGAAAATCACTTAGATTTACAGGGGGTAAATTATTTTGTATAAGAGTCGTTATATTTGTTGCAAGCGTGTTGTTTGTTGTTTCTAATTGTCCTTGTTGCCATTGGATATAAGTAAACTGATTTTGATAATATATATTGCTGTTTACTAAATTCGTCATATCATTAATATCGTTCAACGATTTTTCATAATCCCTTAATTTCTGTCTATTTGCGTTCAATTGCTCCAGTAAATTTTGTGTTTCAACATTTTTTTCAACCAAGGCGCGTTCATATTTCCTAATTTGATTTAGTAAATCATGCCATTCAACATTTTTGAATTTATTGTAGAATTCCTTTTTTTCAATGTCTGAAGAAAAGAAGTTACTATTTCTGATTTCATTTGATTCGGGTATACTTTTAAGTCTGCTTTGCCAAAGCTCTCGACGACTTTCACAGAAACTTCCATCTACTCTTTGCATACGGATGTTGTCAAAAGATTCTTTATATTCGTTTGATTTTTCCTTAAATTGTTGCCGAATGTCTTTTAGTTGTTTTGTAGTCGCATCGATTTTCAGGTCCTTAGTAATACTTAGGTCCTTTAAAAGCGCTCCATCTTCAGTAGGTTTTGCTTTAGAGTCAAAAGACGTTCCTATGCAATAGTCAATAAACTTGTCTTCATCTTTCAAATTGTCTGCATTATATATTTTTTCTGCATTAATAAATGTTTGAATATTTTTTGCTTCCTGTTGATTGTTAGAAACTCCATTTTTGTAAAAATCGTATTCCTTATATTGTTTGTATACTTCCGATATTTCTGAAGGAATATCATATTTCTTATAAAAACATCTTCTGTATTTTATATAAGAGAAAACAGTCGTTTGGAACAACGGATCATCAACCAGACTATCTTTATAATGGTTTCGAAACCAATTTTCTGCAGCTGTAACACCCCAAAACATCGTTTTATTCCTGATGGCATTGGATGGTGTGAGCCCCATGATGAGTGCCAGCCCCGGTCTAGGTTGTTCTTCTTTTGCGAGCTTCTGTGCTTCGAGTTCTAACTTGTCACTTGCTTTGCCAAAAAACGATCCGATAATTGGTCCCCAAAAATTAGCTACAAAATTCCAGGTTTTGTTTCGCAATGTTGATATAAGTGGAGGATTATGTTCACCGAACTTCTTTAAGTAATCCCTTATCGATACATATTTTTGTACCAACAAGATTGTCGGTGTTTGCTCCCTAACGTTTCCACTGTCCTCGGTAAGCGTTTCGTTTTGATAACTAATCAATCCGTCCCAAAACAATTCTTTTGTCCATGCACCACCGTTAATACAATGATTTCTCAATTCTTTAAATTCAGAAAAAATGTTATCAGTTTCGTCATTGCCTTTTTTATCGAATACCCCTTCTCTAAATTCGTAAGACAGTAAATAATGCCCAAGGACTTCTCTAACCTCATTTAATGGATTTGGTCTGTTCTTTTCATAGTCTCTAACTTGGTCAATTGAAGAACCGATTTCTCGGGTTCGAGTTTCGTCCATAGCATTTAATAACATCTCATAAGGACTCCTAACGGCGGAACGTTCGATTTTCCCTTTTTCTTCGTTAAACTTGAATTGATTCATTCTATAGAGTCTGTCTAACTCCTCTACAATCTTTTTACTAGATTGTGAGTCATCCTCTTCAAAGGCATTCTCACTCATGGCGCTTTTTATTGCGGCATCCATCTGCTGAAATTTTTCATTCAATAACGAAATCTTTCTTACTGGGTCAACAAGATTTAGAATATCATTAGGTATACTCAATTTTTGAATTACATCATTAACATTGCCTTCCGTCACTTGTCCATTGATACCTAACGCTATTTGTAATGATCCATATATCTTGAGTACGTCCTTTACACTCTTGACCTGGTCATTGTTTTCGAATTGTGTTTTCAAATATCCAATTGTATTAATGTTGACAGATTGTTTAAATTTCTCTTCTTTTTTTGGCGTGACGTCTCTACTAAGGTCGTAATAAGCATCGATTTGTTCTCTCGACATTTCATATAGCTTTGTGGCTGCATCGAATATTAATCCACCCAACGTGGTTCTCATGCCTTTCACGTTTTTATCATTTATCTTCGATCTAAGTTGTTGTACTTCGGGTTTATCAACTTTGTAATCCTCGAAATTGTCAATTTGGTTGATACATTCGTCATGAGTAAGACTACAGTTTTCATGTTGTGCGTCTATTTTTAATTTGAGTCGTTCAGATAACTGTTCGAGCGTCATTTTAGATATTTCGTCGGCTGTTTTACCTTGTGCTTTCAATTCTGTAATCCATTTTAAATGTAAGTATTTAGCTGCTTCACTGTTTTGTAGCTCTAAAATACTATCAAGTTTTTTGTCTATATCTTGAGCAGATGAGTTGAATCGATATTGGTCGTCATAATTAACGAGTGGATATTCTGTAATAACTTCCTTGTCAAATGTCTGAGAATCCTGCAACATAAGCCAACCCATAGCGATATTCAACAAAGTTGGAGATTTTTCGAGAATGTTTATTATGCATTCTCTATCATTTCGTCCATAATCCGAGTTCAAATATTTCATCAAATCTTCAAAGTTATCACTAATACTTAAATCTCCGATTGGTCGTTGCCCTGTCACTGCGCAAAAAATGCGGAATATTTTCGACACGATCAATGTATAATCGCTTTTCCCATCAAATAGTTGAGTTAATTGGTCTAAATATATCTTCAAGTCAGCTGTACTATTTTGCCACTCGTTAGTGTTATATAGAGTATCGATAAATTTTAGGTTTTCACAGCATTCATTAAACTTGTCGCTATATAAAAAGTCCTGCAAAGAACTTCCAATTTCGAATTCTAAACGTTCAAGAGCCTGATATGCATAGCGCACATTATCGTACAATTGGTTACCCTCATCTAGATCTTGTGGTAATTTTCTACTGTTCGGTAAATTTGCCATGACAAAGTTTTGTTTTAGTATATTACTTTCTATAGGTGCTCCTTTTTCGGCATCGTTCTCATTTTTTATGGGATGTGAATCTTTATATTGTTGGACGTTGTTTCGCAAAGCATTTAATGCGCTCATTTTTTTTATAAGTGGTTTCTTCTCGTTTGAATCTTTTGCTTTAAAAAGATCTTTCATAACTGCATTAACATCTTTTTGGATAGTTGCAACGATGTTGTTTATTGAAGCGTTTAAAAATTCGTCGAACATTTTTTTATCATCCTCACTGAGATACGCTTCTGTCTCGTTTTCTGTAAAATTGTTTTTAATTATGTTTTTCAATTCTTCAGGGAGACCTTGTTCTAAATCTTTGTAATATTCAAGAACATCATCTTTTAAGCGACATAACGCCTCCCACTGCTCCGTTTTTTTAGCCCCCGAAGTTTTCAAATTCTGTCCAAACTCGCTTATAGCTTTAAGTAGTTGCTCTTTATTTAGTTTTAACAAAGAATTTTTTTGTTGTTTAATATTATTGTCGAAAATTGGTTTTTCTACTCCTGAATTATCGATAACCCCTTTACTGTCGAAGCATTTATCAATTATTTGTGAAAATTTAGCAACTCTATCTAATTCTTTTTTCTTTATCCTTTCAGCTTCGGCTTTCTTTTGAAACTCTTCTTGTTCTTTCTTCTTTTTCTCTTCCAGTTCCTTTTTCTTTTTGTCTAACTCCTTTTTCTTCTTTAACTTTTCTTCTTCCTCTTTCTGTTTTTGTTGAGCTAGTTGGTTTGCTTTCGCCTTATCCGCCTTTGTTTTTTCCTCTAATTTTTTCTTTGCATCAGCTTCAGCTTTCTTCTTGTTCAAAATATCTTGAGCCTTCTTTTTATCTTCTCGTTCTTTCTTCTTTTTCTCTTCTAGCGCTTTTTTCTTCTTTAGATCTTCTTCTTGCTTTTTCTTTTTGTCTTCCAGTTCCTTTTTCTTTTTGTCTAACTCCTTTTTCTGACGTTCTTCTTCTATTTTGCGTTTACGTTCGTCTTCAACTGCTTGTTTAATTAGTTCTGCGTCTCGTTTTTCTTTCTCTTTCCTTTCTTGTTCTTTTCTTAGTTTATCATTTTCAATAGTTATTCTCAATTCATCACGTTTTTTTAACATGGATGTATTAACTTTCTTAAGTCCATCTTTTACATTCTTTAATTCTGTTTCATAATCCTCTTTTTTAATCTCAGATGGTTTTTTATCTATAA
>CADBOF010000019.1 GCA_902796345.1 uncultured Pseudomonadota bacterium | reverse complement strand
GGTTGAATACGGTTGAATACGGTTGAATACGGTTGAATACGATCGGTTTTTTCGTTGTGAAGTAATTCAACTGTATTAAATCTATTTTTTATAAAAGGAGTTTTTTATGAATTGTTTAGAATCGAAGTTTAGCAGAATTTTTTTAGCAACACTGTGTTTTTCACAAACTGTTGTTGCTGCATTCGCAACGGAACAACACAATCCTATTAATAATATAAAACAAGAGGGTTTTCTGTTTACCAGGGAATTTTCCGAAAATTCTATAAAACAATATGCGGATTTCAAGGGAATAAATTTTTCGGAAGCAGAAAGTACATTCGGATATAAAGCAAATTGCAATAAATTGTCTAAAATAATAGAAGTTGTTAAAAAAGTTACAGATATTTGCACTGGAACATATAGCGATTTTGACAAAAATTGTTTGGGGACAATGTTATTTGCGACAGAAATCGGTTTGCCTATAAACAATTTTGAGAACTGTAGCGATGACGATATAAAAAAAATGATTTATGCAATATCATGTTTAGATAACGAAAACGATATAACAAACGATGCAACATTCACCGCAGGAATGTCTTATGTAAAAGGTTTTCTCTTTTACAATATGTGCTTGAACGTGCTAAGAACAGCCGATTGTGTGTCTATTTATCAAAATTTTCACTCCGCAAAAAGTCTTTTAAGTGATTTATTTCAAAGGAAGATCAATAAAAGCAAAAACCTTCAACAATATGTAAATGAGTTAGTTTCAATAAAAAATGGCTCGTCTCAAGGTAATCCTGTAGATAACCAACAGATAAGGAAATATTTAAATGATGTTTTAACGTTAGATGACAACGATATTATTATTCCATATGATAAAGGACGCAGTGATATATGGCTCTCAAATGTAATAGATCTCTTCCCAAGTCGTTCGTATAACGAAATAGCTCGACGCCCAGGTTTGAATGGTGGGATGCCTGAGTATTATAACAGAAAAAAGTTTGGTAGAAGTTTAATTGAAACGGAGCTTTTGGAAAGCAGGCGACGAATAATTAATGAAAATAAAGATCTTCCAAATTTATTACTTAAAACGTCGAAAGGAAATGTAAATTACCAAAAAATATCGAAGGCAACAAAGTATATCGAAGGAATATCTGACATTTGTAGAGAACGTGAATGTTTCTTTGATATTTATCGAAAAAAGATGAATGTCTGGAACAAAGAACAAAAAAGTGTCGAAGGAATGGCAAGGCTGAACGATTTAGAGGAAAAATTGCGAAAAAAATATTCAAAAATGATCGATTTAAAGGTTAAAAACTGGGTCGGTAACTATGTGAAAAATTACTTTAACGATGATTATAATCGAAGCATTAAAAATGAATTTTCAAATTTTAATAAAAGTACCGAATATTACGAAACTCTTGAAGAAAGTTTTTATCTTCTATCTACACTTAATTCGTCAATTGACATAAACTTCAGTCGAAGTTTCGTTAAGTGCAAATTGAAAACCACTGAAATTCGTAATAGTATTGAAGGGGTTTTGAAGCGCCTTACTCAATTTTGTGAATTATTTAAATCTAATAAAGATGAATTCGATAATGTGTCTTTTAAAGTGAAAGACGGTTTGAAGCTAAAAGGCGACAATTTTTTTAATGAGTACTATCTCGAAACTATGAAAGTCATCGACCAGTATATAAAGGACTTTCTAGACTTTAATGTCAAAACATTTTCATAGAGCTAAAAATTCATAGCAACCAGAACGGCGTTCTACATATCGAACAGAACGCTGTTATTTTTTTCTGAAAGCGTCTAATGATATTATTTTTGCACCGTTTGAAGTCGATCCTTTTGTTTGATGAACGTCTGAAAAATCGGGAATAAAATTCAAGCAAAAATTTTCCGAAGGATCGCTAAAAGAAATAAGAGACGAATAAGGGATATATAAGTTAGCGTCAGTTGTTTCAAATGCCAAACCTACAGAAAAACCGTAATCATCAACTTTTAAATCCCAATATTCGTATTGTAGAACAATCGTTAATTCATCATCATCGTGAACGTCTTCAATCTCCGGTTCTATAATTACACCAGGGTGCTTTACTGCAAAAGTTATATACAAATGCTGTTTTTTGAAAAAGCCATCACGTGACACTTGTTCCAAAACTTTTTTAACTATAGAAATTGATGCATCCCGCAATAATTTTTCATAAATTATTCGCTGTGCCATGTAAAAACTCCTTCAATGATTATGGGGACTTCTGTTGCTCGGTGTCCCCAAACCGCACAACGTCACCGTTATTTTAACATAACGGTATTGGTAGTATTAAATAACCCTTAACAGGCATTACTAATATTACGCAGCTTTTGCTTCTTTCTTATTAGAGTTAGAAGCACGACGTTTGCTACTTCTCCGATTAAGGTTTATAGCTTTACCATTAAATTTGGCAATTATAAAATTTTAGTCCGATAACGGTGGAACAATGCCGAGTAACAAATTTACTTTTACTTTTCCATGTCGAACCTATTTCACTCCCATGGAATGGTGGAAGTGCGGGGTACTGCCCCCCGGTCCATGAAAACTATTCCGTAAATCGTTTATTACCATAGTACATTCGTACACTAATATTATATCATAGGGTGAGCAGTTCCTGCTTTCAAAACAGTCTGTTTAGAGGTTCATATTAAAATACAATAAAAACTATTTTAGTTTATTTTATCAATTTTTAAAATATAAACAGATATTAAACATTAAACTTCTTACAATACAACATCCCTTGACTTTTCTACTCAAAACATGATACACGTAAATTAACGAATTATTAAGATTTTTTGAAATGGACGATAAATTTGAAGTCGGTTCGTGGGTTGTATATCCTGCGCATGGTGTTGGAAAGATAGAACAAATTGAACATATCGAGTTAGATGGTACGACACTAGATTTTTTCGTTATCAATTTTTCAAAAAATAATTTGACATTAAAATTACCAATTAACAAATGTGAAAAGTCGGGATTAAGACATCTTGTTGATAAGGCAACACTAAATCAAGTAATGGATATACTATCTCAGAAACCAAAACGTGGTAAATCTATGTGGAGTAAGAGAGCTCAAGATTACGAAGTAAAAATAAATTCAGGGGATTTATTAGCTCTTGCTCAGGTTTTACGCGAACTATACAAAATAGGTGGAGACGCAATGCAATCATTTAGCGAACGTCAAATTTATCATTTAGCTATGGATAGACTAGCTAAAGAGGTGTCTTTAGTTGAAAATACAACAGAAGATGAGGTTATTCTCAAAGTTGAAACTATTTTACAAGCTGCGTAAGTGTTGATGGAACGCAATCTTTATAAAAAGATAGCATTATGTGCAATTTTGGTATGTCTGTGCTTGTTGTCTTATTGCGTATATCTAGCAGTGAAAAATGTTAATTTACAAGAGAAGGCAATGGCTCATTCAGTTGGCGTCCTTGATGGAGTTGCGTTAAAGCAAAACGCAAAATGTTTTTCTGTTCACGCTGAAACGTCAAAAATGCTCAGTGACGTTTTTACGCAAATACGTATGTCCGAAAAGGTAGCAAGAGAAGAATATGAAAGAATTGTCTCAAGCAAAAAATTAAGTCATAAGAAAAAGCAACAAGAAATAAAACGCATCGAGCTTAGGTGGAATCAAGCGTCAGAAACATATAACAAAAAAGTTGCGGATATAAAACTTCTCGATGCTAAAATTTCAGAAAAAATTAGCCAAAAACTTGAGGAAGTTTTGCAGGAGATTGTAACAGATTTAAAACTTATCGTTGTATTTAATAAAGGCTCTGAAACATCGCTTAATGTTTTTTACAATATACCTAGTCTAGACATAACAGATAAAGTTATTAAATCAATGGATAGAAAGCTTACCGGATTCAGCATTAAGTCAGTGTTAGATTCACAATAATTGAGATTAAAACCCTCTAGGATCATCAACATATCGCTGAAGGCGATTATCAGCTATGTCAGGGGTTACACAATCTGAGATACTGACTTTTACTAAAATTACGAGTTCAACCATTTGATCCGCAACATCAGTTGAGCCAGAAACATCACCTAACAGAGGAACATGTCGAACAAAAGGTAATCCAGTTTTTTTCTTTGTGGATATTACTTCAAGGAATCCACCAAGTACGGCAACTTCACCGTCATTTAACTTAAGAACGGAAGCCATTTCACGCACTTTTGTTATTGGAACTTTTGAAGGCTCGTATTGTTGAGAGTAACTATTTGCTTGAGCTGTTCTTATCGCAATATCAACTGCAGGATCATTAACGCTATCTTCAAGTTTTGTAATCGTAGGACGTAAAAATAACGATATTGTTCTATTTTTAGCATCAATTGACGGCTGAACAAACATAACAAGCCCTATCGGGAGTGTTTTTATATCGCTTGATACATTTATATCTTCACGATTGGAATTATTTCCAGAATATGTTTTATCGTAATTTAATTTAAAATAAACATGATTTTGAGCAATCTTCAACACCGCAGCTTGATTATTCATTGCTGTTATTCGTGGATTTGAGAGGGTTCTTATTGCCCCAAACTCTTCCATAGCTTTTAAAATACATTCCATATTACTCGTTTTGAATGTAAGAGAAGCAGAACCGCCTCCAGACGCCTGTGTGTATTGCATTTCTTGATCTGGGGTAATTAAATTCCAGTTAATTCCTCGTTTGTATTCATTTTTAAGAACAACTTCTATAATTTTTGCTTCAATAAGAACTTGTCCATCATTAACGGCTTTAACACTTGAAATGTAATTTTCAACATCTTTCTGCGTTTTTGAATTTGCATAAACTGTTATTATTCCAGATTGTTTATTAATTGAATATTTATTCATACTATCACCTTCAAGTATTATTTTGAGTCCTTCACTTAACTCATTCCAAAAGTCACTTTGTGCTTTTACTGTAACTTTACTATCAGGGTTTTCTGGTTCACTCATTTTAGTGCCGTTGACTTCGGTTGCAATTGATATTTTGTTTTCACTGTCGCGTGATAAATTCAAAAATTGCACATCATAATTTTTTGCATATGGAGTATCTTTAACTATTTTTATAAATCCTGAATGTATTGTATATCTGAGATTTGCAATATCACATATTGCATCAACAACTTCAATAAACGGTTGGTTTTGTGCACGAAATATTATTCGAGAAGTTATATCTGCATCAATTTGCATGTTTATATTGAGTTTATTTGCCGCTTCGTAAAGTACAGATTTTATAGGCAACGTTTCATTGATTGTTAATGATACTGGTTGTTTTAGTTTTTGAGGAATTTTTTGTTTAACATTTTTAGCTTGCGGAAAAATTTTTTTAGAACGATGCGTTGGCAATACTGGAGAGGTAAGATCTTTTATTGCATCAGATTTAATATTTTTTGATAAATACCTATCCTCAGCAAACCGATCACATCCACATAACGTAAATGATGCAAGCACAACGGCACAACCAAATCGCATGCTTTTGCTCTTTTTGTTTATTCATTTTTAGGATTGCATAAAATTAAAAATTTTCTCAATCTTGATTTGTTGTAAACACATTGCCACATATGAATAGTAACAACAGACATTTGACAAAATTCAGTTAAAACATGTTCTAATTTATATATATTGGGGTTGCATGTAGGAACTGTATATGGCAGAGAGCAGACAACATACAATAGATAGAATTCGTCGCCCAAGGGTTCATATAACATACGATGTTGAAATTGGAAGTTCAATAGAAAAAAAAGAACTTCCATTTGTTGTTGGAGTGCTCGCCGATTTGTCTGGTATGCCAGAAAGTGCCTTACCTGCAATGAAATATAGAAAATTCGTTGAAATTGATCGCGATAACTTTTCAGAAATAATGAAAGTAATAAGTCCGCGGCTAGTTATTCGCATTCGAAACCGATTATCTGAAAAAGTGCCTGAAACTAGCATAGAGCTAAATTTTAGCAAAATAGAGGATTTTAGCCCACAAAATCTAGCTCTGCAAGTTCCAGATTTGGTTCACCTATACAAAAAACGAACAAATTTAAAAAATTTAATAACCAAAATGGATGGAAACGATCCTCTTGAAGCTTTGTTAACTCAAATAATGAAAAATAGAGATAACTTAGAAAAGTTAAAAAAAGAACTTGAAGAGCGAGCAATAAGAAAAGCAGATGAAGAAACACAAGTTTTACAAAAATCCTCAATAAATGAACTGTCGGAAATAGTTATAAGGGAAACACCGCAATCGTAAGGAAAAATGATGGAAAATTCGGTAACAATAATACCCGACGAAGTAAGGTTATTAGATATATTACTTTATGAGTATAAAATGGCACGTTTTAAAGAACAAGAAGACGATGCTGTTGAAATGCTGTCTGAATTTGTTGACGAGTTGTTAAATATACAAGACGAAATTCCTGAGTCAGGTGTTATTCCGTTCCTAATGCGGAGAATTGCTGAAACAGATGAATTGTTATCAGCTCAGATTAATGAAATTTTACATGATCCTAATTTTCAGAAATTAGAAAGCAGTTGGCGAGGATTGCATTATTTTGTTATGAATACAGAAACAGGAACACAACTTAAAATTCGTGTTCTTAATGCGTCTCTTGAAGATTTACGGACAGATTTAACAAAAGCAGTTGAATTTGACCAAAGTAGTTTGTTTAAAAAAATATATGAAGAAGAGTATGGAACATTTGGGGGCTCTCCTTATTCATGTTTGATAGGTGACTTTTATTTTTCAAATCATCCTCAAGATATACGTTTTCTTGAATTAATATCAAATATAGCAGCTGCAGCACATACTCCGTTTATCACTGCTATATCTCCATTATTTTTTAATCTAGACAAATTTGAGGATTTACCATATCCAAGGGATTTGGCAAAATTATTTGAATCTCCCGACTATATTAAATGGAATTCATTTAGAAATTCTGAAGATTCACGTTACGTAGCTCTTTTATTGCCACGTGTTTTGTTGCGACTACCTTACGGAGATAATACGTTACCTGTTATTAATTTCAATTTTAAAGAAGATGTAGGGATTGGAAATACAGATAGATTTTGTTGGGGAAACCCTGCATATGTATTGGGACAAAGAATTACAAAAGCTTTTTCTGATTATGGCTGGACGGCAGCAATAAGAGGCGTTGAGGGGGGCGGTATTGTTGAAGGGTTGCCTGCTTATGTATTTAAAACCCTCGAAGGAGATAGGACAGTAAAATGTCCAACAGAAGTTGCAATTACTGATAGACGCGAAAAAGAATTAAGTGATCTAGGTTTTATAAGCGTATGTTATTGCAAGGGTACAGATTATGCCGTATTTTTTGGAGGGCAAACAACGCAGAAACCTCGTGTGTATAATACCAATAGTGCAAACGCAAATTCTGCTTTATCTGCACGATTAACATATATGCTTGTTGCTTCGCGTTTTGCTCATTATATAAAAATTCTAATGAGGGATAAAATAGGATCGTTTTTAACAAAGGACAATGTTGAAACGTATCTTAATACGTGGTTATCAGGGTATATATTGCTTAACGATGACGCGCCCGCAACCGTTAAAGCTCAATATCCATTACGGGAAGGACGTGTTGACGTTTTTGATGTAAAAGGACGACCAGGCGCATATAAAGCTGTTATATATCTGAGACCACATTTTCAGATGGAAGAGCTTACCGCATCAATCAGGCTTGTGACTATGTTACCAAAAAAAGCGATCTAAAAAGGGGGAAGGTATGAAAAGTATAAGTAAGGCTTTAGCATCTGCATTATTAATAATATGTTGCTCTTCAGTTAATGCGACAGTTATATCTCAAGACCAACTGATGGATTTGCACGATTATATTACACGATTACCAGAAATTGGACAATTTAAAAAGATAATAAAAAAAAATTCATCTGCTGTTGTGCTTATATATTCAATAAGTGACAAAGCCGAAAATGATCATTATTTTTATAATATAGGTATAAAACCACGAACAAGTGAATTTGATTACAAATACGGTATTATATCTGGCGTCATTATATCGAGCGACGGTATTATTGTAACTCCATACGACTGTGTAAAACACGCTAACCGCTTTATAGTATCGCTTGATAGCGAATACAAGACAGGTGAAGTATATGGAGAAATGCCAATTACTAAAAATGACTTCGAAGCAAAAATAATAAAAGCTATTCCGGAGTTAGGTTTAGCATTTTTGCAAATAGTTTATGATCCTGCACATGCAAATAGGAAATTTAATTATTTGAATATAGCAAATGACGCAGCAATAACAGACGGAAAAGTTAAGAATTTTCTACTTAATGGATGTGTTGTTTACGGAAAGTGCAAGGGAGAATTTTTTGTAACAGAACGCACTCCAAGACTTAATAAAAATCAATTTTCTGATTATCAACTATTTTGTAGTCGTATTTCTTCAGATAGTTTTGACGGAGCAAGGAGACTTGTTATTTACAACCCTGTATATCCAGAAAGCATAATTCCTGAACTTCACGGAGGCGCCTTGATAACGCTTGATTCAACGTTACTTGGATTAGCTGTGTACCAAAAAGATATTAACGCTCCTATGTCGCTTGCCATTCCGTCATCCATAATAAAAAAGGGTATGCAGTTGGCAATTCCTTGGTTAATAAAATTTTCCGAGCAAAGCAATTTAGGATTAAAGGTTGAACAATTGTCAGACGAACAAAAAAAACAATTGTTAAAAATTGTCGATGATTGGCCAACAGCTTTGTTATCTGAGTTGACTGGTATATTTCCTAGATCAATTGATGGTGGCTATTTTGGAAAAATACGCGATGAAATAATAAATGGACACTGTGGGGTAGCTGTTAATTCTATCGTTGACGGCAGTATATCTGACATATCTGGAATTAAACAAGGCGATGTTATTTTAAGTGTCGACGGAATTGGTGTTACGGATCCAAATTGTTTTCATAACTTAGAAGCACAATCGATTGGAAACCAATATTTAGAATTACGTGTTGTACCACTAAGCAAGAAACATAATACCAATGAGTCTATTTTATATATTCCGATTTATAAAAATATCGAATTCAACAAAAGAGATGACCAAAAAGACATTTCTCAGAAGAAAACAGAACCGACGGATTCAATATTAACTCGAATTAAAAAAGCGATCCAAGCTATAAGAAAAACCGGAATACAGTAATATTAATAAAAAAATACAATGTACGGAAATCTATTTTCTAAACCACCTTGTTTTGCTAACTTTTTCCAAAAATCTTTCATGAAAGTAAGCAATTATCATTATCAGTATTATACAAGTAAATGTATACATAACCGGATGTACATCTATAGATGTAGGCATAAAATTTTGCTGTTGCGCCTCAAAACATCGTGGATTATTAATTATTTTGCAAACTTGTTTCCCGGCTAAACAAAGCATCAACGAACCGGAAATAATACCAATGTAATATCTTGACACTTTATAAGTTAGTTTAACTCCGCACCATGAACCAAACGATGCCCCTGCGAATAATAGCAAAACGATTACAATATCACAACAATAATGTTGAAATGAATACGCAAATGTGACGAATACCGTAATAACAAAACTTGCCATTGACACTGTGCCATATACAACAGGACTTATGCGACCTATCAAGTACGTGAGAATAGGCGCCATGAACAAATTACTCCCTCCTCCAAGTGATGCCACAAGCATACCAGTTAGCACGCCTAGGAGTATTGGAATAAATACACTCATTTCCGAACGTGAACGTACAAATACTTTATGAATCGGTAAATATTTCATCCATTTACGCATTACTAAATTGTAGTTTGTTACTGTATTTTTTAGGCGTTTGCGTGTAATAAAACTACGGCGTAACGTAACAAAACCAAAGATGCTTAAAACGGCGATGTACACATACAAAAACTTCTGCATAATTGTTTGCGGATTTGTTGCATGTTTTAAAAAAATCCATTCACAAAATGCTCCGATACTGCCTCCTACAAGTATGCAAAACGCCAATGTAAAATCGACATCGGTTTTTCGTTTATATACGAGAAAACTTATAAAATTAGTTCCAACCGCATGACATAATTGGGTTGAAACAGCAACAAAAGGAGGCAACCCTAAACTAATCAAAAGTGGAGTAATTATTATTCCACATCCTGTACTAAGAAATCCTGAAACGAATCCGCCGAATGTCCCCGTCAATAACATAACTAATGGATTAAAATGTATTCCAATTATAGGAGAAATCGTTTCAAGCACTGTTTTATCTTTTATATCTAACAATTTTGCATTATAACAAAAATTTTATAAAAGTGTGTTAACAAACAAATATATCTGTAAAGGTTTTCATCAACAAAAAAGTCCGTTAAGCGTAATCTTTTGTAAAAACTAACAAATTTTTTTATATGCCAGCGTAGGCCGAGGATAGAATTATACGATGAATAATACACAGAAATTTACTTATGGGCTAAAAAGGTTAAAATGGGCTGTTTTTGCAAATTTTATTATAGAAATTACAAACTGAATTTAGGCATACAACTGTTACACAGGCAATTACTAAATAAAAAATATAGTGTCATTATGTGTAATGAATTGTATGCACGCGGAAAATTATTGATAAAAATTATATTTATATATTTTGTATAAATATATATTAATAGTAAAATTCCGTATTTGGCGTTTAATAATTTTCAAAAGGAGGTATTATGTTCAAAAATATTTTCCGTCACAACATTTCGAATGATAACCGTTCAAATAATACAGCAATAATTTCATATAAACCAGTAAAAATTAATACAACAGTGGACTACTGTAATCTATCTGACGATGGATACAAGAAAAACATAATAGCATTTAGATGCATAAACCTTATCGCAAGGGCTATAGGCTCGGTAAATTGGGTTTTAAAAAAAGTTAATAACAATGTTGATGATATTCTGTATAAACATCCTATTTTATCGTTAATTGAACATCCGAACGTAAGTCAGTCGAAGACAACTTTTATAGAAGAAGCTGTTTCTCAACTGCTACTGTCTGGCAACTGTTATTTAATGACAACAACTAATTCAGACGGTTTACCAAATGAACTACACCTACTGAGACCTGATAGAGTAAACGTTATTCCTGGTCGATATACGATTCCGGCAGGATATGAATACACAGTCGGTAATCATGTAAGATTTTTTCCAGTCGAAGCTGATACTGGTGCATCTGACGTATTACACATAAAATTATTCAATCCACTCAACGATTGGTATGGAATGAGCCCAATTGAAGTAGCTTTGAAATCAATACAGCAACACAATGCAATCGCACAGCAAAACATATCATTTTTACAAAATGGGGGACGCCCATCAGGAGCGTTAATGTACAAACACAGTCTTGATCCTCAAATAAGACAAGACCTCAAACGTGACTTGCGATGTCTGTATGAAGGCGGAAGAAACGCAGGGAAAATAATGCTTCTTGAAGGTGATTTTGAATGGAAAGAAATGGGATTATCCCCTAAAGACTTAGATTTTATTTCTGGAAAAGAGCAAGCCGCCAAAGAAATTGCTTTAGCATTTGGAGTGCCACCTATACTCATTGGCGATATGAGTTCTGCAACATTTGCTAATTATAAAGAAGCGCGATACAACTTCTGGGAAGAAACTGTACTACCTTTACTCAACGTAATTGCGAACGAATTGTCAACATGGATAAAACAAATATATAAAACAGATCTGCAACTTACCTACGATTTAGATTCAATCCCTGCTCTTGTAACACGAAGAGAAGCTGAATGGAAAAAAATTAACGAAGCGTCTTTCCTTACAGACGATGAAAAACGAGAGGCTACAGGATACAGTATATCCAGGAAATAATATTTTTTATCCAATACCGTGTTAACCTAGCAGTGAAAAACAATAGATGTTTCATAATGTAATGAGTATTTTGGCATTATTTAGTAATGAAATTTTTACTATAGCTTTAGTTCTTATTATTGCTTTTTTGACTAACAGTGTATCGTTGGTTTCACAATCAAAGGTTTATGTAATAGAGCGACTTGGCAAATATCACAAAACGTGGCAAGCAGGGCTACATGTAAAAGTGCCTCTTATCGATCGCATAGCTAACAAAGTTTCACTAAAAGAACAGGTATTGGATTTTCCTCCACAACCAATGATTACTCACGATAATGTCACTGTAAATATTGATTCCGTTGTTTTTTGTAAAGTTTTTAATCCGGAGCTGTTTAGTTATGGAGTTGAAGATCCAATTGACGGCTTAATGAATTTAACATCCACAACGTTACGTAATATTGTTGGCGAAATGGAGTTAGATCAATTGCTTACGTCAAGAGATGCTGTCAATCGTAAACTTGAAACAATCCTTGATGAAGCAACGGATCCATGGGGACTTAAGGTTACTAGAGTTGAAATTAAACAACTAATACTAAGCAAAGAACTGACGGAGGTTATGAGTAGTCAGATGAGAGCAGAACGTGAACGTCGTCAAACAGTGCTTGAAGCACAGGCACATAAAGAAGCTGTCGTTGCACGAGCAACTGGCGACAAACAAGCTAAAATCCTTGCAGCTGAAGCAGACAAGGAAGCAAAAATATTATCGGCTGAGGCAACAAAATGTGCTCAAATCACCGAGGCTGAAGGTAAGGCTGAAAGTATAAGAAAAATATATCAGGCAGAAGCTGATGGAATAGAAATGTTGAACAAGTCCAATATGTCTCAAAGCGTTTTAAAACTAAAAGCAATTGAAGCTGTTAAGAATATTTCAGATGGTAAGGCTACAAAAATATATATTCCAACAGATCTGACTAATATAATATCAAATGTTGGTATCGCGTCAGATGCAATGAATTTAGATAAAAGTTTGGATGAAAATATTAAGACTAACAAATAACTAGACAATTTACTTTTATTATACTATTATAATTTGGAATTAAATGTTTAGAGGACATCTGTTTTCAATACCGTAACCTCGTTTAACGGAGTATTTGTAAAAACAACCAAACAGGTTACGGTACGGTTTTATATTAGAGCCTATAAATCTTTCGGTTCAGGACTTTGAGTAATAAGTCTATTTTTAAAAAATTTACTAAAATAAATATAATTGTCTTTTAGTGGTAGAAGAATAGAACTTTGGAAATCGAAAATTTTTTTAGTAAGATCGAAGTCGTTTGAAACGTTAATCGAAACGAGAAATGATATAAGAGTATCGACGCTTTCTTTGAGCTCTACGTTTGGTGAAAGCCTTTTCAACTCTTCTGCCAAATCGTTTGAGGACCGGAGGTTCTTTTTGACCTCGTATTGTCTTAATGTTTTGTAGAAATTTTCGTAATCAAATGAATTCAGTACATCCATATTTCCTAAATCTTTGTTAGAATTGTGGTCGTTTGTTGCAAAAACGTTGCGAAGTCTTGCCAAATTAAACGTCAGACGTTCGTTATATTTATCTATCGGAAGTTCTAGTAATTTATACATTTCAGTAAAAGCTTTCAAAGCATTATCTAAAAGATTATTGATACGTTCTAAAAATAGAGTTTCATATTCTGCTTTTTGCTTAGCAAGATTGTGGGCTTCGATATATTTTTTTAAAATTTCCAAATTGCGTTCGTCTCGATTTACTTGTTCAAAAAACTCATTTAACTTTTTAACTTCAAAAAATATGGCGTTCGGATGTCTTAGATTAGCCCAAAAAGAATTGTTGCTATCGTCGTTAAGATTTATTTCACATCTTTCTTCGATGCCGGAAATTTGGTTCTTAATATATGGCGAATTTACGTTTTTAGGTAAAATCGAAGTTTTACCTGCGATGCCTTCTACATATACGTCTATCACATGAGTTCTAATATCAAAAATAGTTTGCTCTAGCAGACCAACTGGTTCTTCCATTGATCCTTCAAATAAAGATAAAATGAAATTTTTAACATTTTTATTTAAAATGTCTTTTATTTTTTCTGCTTCTATATTAACGCTTGCAGACGATAAGAATTTGTGAAGGGTTGCAGTGGCATCATTGTAATTTTGTTCTATAGTCCAACACATATTCCAATTTGCAGAGTTATAAAGCATCTCTTGAAT
>CADBOF010000018.1 GCA_902796345.1 uncultured Pseudomonadota bacterium | reverse complement strand
TCCGATTGTGGAGGTCGAGACCGGAGTCGAACCGATCTACAAGGATTTGCAGTCCTCTGCATAACCGCTCTGCCACTCGACCTAATCCGTGACAACGTCAGTGTAACATACAGGATAAAAATGCTTCAACTATCTTTATTTTCAGTATTTGTTAAACATTCGATATTTGCATTTTTATTTAAATAGAGCTGTAAAACGAAATATACACCAATTAAGTTTGATGCAGCATAAATACATCCATTAAGAAATGTGACAACAAATTTGTTTTCAAATACACCGGAAAAAATATGTTCGTTAATTACATCTGTTATCAGTGGCAGAATATAATCTGCTAATACTACGCCAATCGCAATAAACGTCAAATGACTCCAAGGGATTTTTTTATCAAATGGTATATTTAATTTTATAAAATTATATGGACAAAATAATGTTCTTTTCATTGCAAAAACAATAGAATAGTAAAATCCGATAATACCTATAGCAAGAGCTAGCAGTGTCAGCATCACGTCAAATATAGTAAAATACTCGTTTATATATTCAGTATTAGATAATAGTTTATTAAAGTTGTCCGCTTGTTTTGTCGCAATTCCAGCATTTTTTAGCGTTCTTTCATAGTGTAAGTTAACAATATGCAAAAGAGCCCTAGCTATTCCATTTGCAACAAACAATATAAAAAAATGCCAACAAAAAAATCGACCAAAAATATATTTAAAATTTTTCCAAGGAAACATTTTTGTAACCATTTATTACCAATAACTACAATTTATTATAGTAAATTCTAGTTAAGATTTTATTACAGTTCTTTTGTTAGCATAGCAAGAGTATTATTTGCGAAATATTTTTCGTAAATACATATTTAAAACATTCAATTTTTACGAAAAATTATTGAACGGTAGTTATGAATGACAAATTGTTACAACAAACCCGACGATACAGATTTGTTAACGAATATAACAACCCGTTAATTTGGTCGGGAAGAGAGGATTTGAACCTCCGACCTCTCGCACCCTAAGCGAACGCTCTATCCAGGCTGAGCCACTTCCCGATTATGTACAGTGTAACACATTCAAGCCAATCCGCTCGGCTTATGTAAACGATTGAAAACATTATGACTCTTGAACGCCTTGTAAAACTTCAGTAAAATAAAATTGCTGACAGGTGATGTAACACCAAATGAATTTTAAACGAGTTCTTATAAAAATATCTGGTGAACTTTTTTCTTCAGGAAATAACGGTTTTAACAATAATCGTCTTAACGAAATATGTAACAATATTTCTAATGTAATTTCATCTGGAATTGATGTTTCTCTAGTAGTAGGTGGTGGCAACATAATCCGAGGACGCGAATTTCAGAATAGCGGAATTATAAAGCGTGAAACAGCAGATAGTATTGGTATGTTGGCAACCGTCTTAAATGGCATTATGTTGAGAGAAATGCTTCTCAACAGAAATATTGATTGCGTTATAGTATCTGCTCTTGACTTACCTTTTGATATAAAAAAATTAAATCCATTTGTTGTTAATAATTTAGTACAGGATCATAAAACTATAATAATAGTTGGCGGGCTGGGGTTGCCGTATTTCTCTACTGATACAATATCGGTCGTCGGAGCGTCTCTATCTCATTGCGACGCCATTTTAAAGGCTACAAACACTGATGGTGTTTACGACAAAGATCCAAATAAATATAATGATGCTCAGCATTTGACTCAGTTAACTTACGAGTTTGCAATTGAACATAATTTACAAGTTATGGACGAAACAGCGTTTTTGTTGGCAAGAAATTTAAAAAAACCGATTTTTGTATTTTCAGCCTTTGAAGAAAATTGTTTTTTAAAAGCCTTAAATGGAGAAATCCGCCGTTCGGTTGTATCGGATGATTAATTTATAAACTGGCCGTCAATTAAAGCACTAATCCTTTAGATTACAACCGAAAAAATCACTTCCGTATTTCAAAAAAGATCTCGTCGGAAAGACCTCAGATTTTGTTATTGTTCTAAGGCTCGTCTGTATATATCTAATAGTTCTTCCTCTTCAGCGACTTGCTCTTTTTTCTTTTTCCTTTGTCTTATCAGTTGTTTTAGGACTGATACATCCAAGCCCTCTGATTTGGATTCTCTAAACACGTCACTTATCTCTTGCATAATTTGACTCTTTTGTTCTTCTAAATTTTCAACCCTTGCAACTATTTGTTTAATCAATCCGGCAGAAATCGTTGTTCCTTCGTTAATTTCCATATAAAACTCCCTTAAAAATACACAAGTTCATTATAAACTAGAACGATGTAAAAGCATCAATTTCCTTGGTAAGAAAACCTTGATACAACTTGAGGTCTTTTTTGCATATTAATTGAAACTTTGTTTGCCTTGTTTTTTCTTTCAATATATTTCAAAACAGCATACGAAAAAAGTTTTTTAAGTCGGTCATCGTAAGAACATTTAAGACGTTTAAGAACATTATTACCCTGAGAAGCTTCAAACTCTAGTCGTTCATAAGTATTTTGAAGATTATTTGTTTCACTTTCTATTAAGTCAATTCCATATCTTTTCAATTTTATTTGCGTGATCTCAGGGTTTAAAAACTCAAGTTTTGAATAAACGTCTCTAGCATCAAAAATCTTTATACCAAAGTCAAAAAATTTATCACAGAAAATTCCAGCAATTTTATTTTTTGTAGGATCTCTTCGCGTAAAAAACACGGCCTGATTGTCGTGTTCTGTTACGAAAGTCAAATCTTGTCTGTAAAATTCAAATTCTCTGATACATGAATAAAACGTAGACGCAATACTTCTTATTTGATGTATCCACGGAAGAATATTATAAAAATATTTTTTTAGAGCATTATTTTGACCGTATTCGCAAAATTCACAAAATTGACTTTTGGCTTGATCTTGAATCAATTCATTTTTTTTACACTTTCGTTTTTTATCATAAATAGTATCTGTATTAAAATAAAACAGATCTTTACCGGCGACTTTTTTTATGACGTGCCTATGTTTTAAAAGTGGTATCAATTTTTTCTCAAGCCCAGAAATGTCATCTTTAAAAAAAGCGGGGCGTGCTCCACCAGTTTGACATATAGTAAGCCTTAGACCACAGAATCTATTTTTTATATGATCTCTATAATCGTTTTCATAATCGGTGCTTATGAGATATTTATCAATTATGCATTGATCTAAGGAATCGAACAGGGCTACATCATAGCTGTATTGGCGTCCTAGATTTTTAATAAAATCGTCTAGAGTTGTGGAATTAAACAAATTAATTGCTTCCCCAATAACAACACTTTTCCCAATAGATTCGTTGAACATAAAGGAATCTTTCAGTTTTTGAAGTCTTATAAGAGAATCGTAAAGGAATTGTGCGTGCTTAGTAGCAGACTTTGAATCAAAATTTTTTAGACTATAAATTCCGTCTTTTAACTCGTTTTTGTCATCTTGGATGTACCACTTATTATCGTATTCCGCTAATTTTTTTATATTCTCAAACAAATCTTTATCAGCTTTATATTTCACAAGATGTTCAAGTTCATCTGGAGGTTGAGCAACTCCGTTTTCTATATTAATACCTTTAAATTTTTCGTATTTTGGTGATCGAGATAATTTTAAGTACTCGTTGATTGACGGATTTTCCAAAATTTTCGTATAAGGAGTTGTTTCCGAAAAATTACCTTTTTTACATAGTTCTTCTCTGTTTTTACAAGTCTTAAGTTGGTCACGAATTTTTTCTTGTAACTTTTTTATCGTTTCACGGCGTTCTTGGGCCTCAGTTGCAAGACTTAATAATTCGTTAAATGCTTCATACGTTGACACGACTTGATCGAATATCTTCTTTGGCTTAAAGAGAGAAAGAACTGTTTCTTTAGATGGCAACGAAGAAGCAAGATTTTTAATACATTTCATGTTTTTGCAATTGAGGTCGCAAAAATATTTTGCATAATCTGATAAGAGGTATTCAGGATCGACATATGTGTTAGGAAACATGTGTTTCAAGTCATAATGCCCAGGGCTTTGTTCGATAACCAGATCTTTTTCCTCGATAATACCCTCTATAGATAAACTGTTATTAAAAATTCTTGATATATTGTTCCTTATATCTCTTTCTAAAGAACACTCGTAAAAAACATCGCATAACAACAGGTCATTTTCAGTATCCTCTTCAGTATCTTTTTCGCAACCTTTCTCCAAAAGGATCTTGTTACATAAAACTTGTTTATCCTTTAAAAATTGCGACACCCAATCTAGCGTATCAATTAATGCAACCGCATAGTTGCGGTTTAATTGAGTTGAAAAATTATTTGTTATCATGTTTGATAGCATTTTTTCAACAATCATTGCGCTAATATAATTTTTTCCCCTATTAATCGTTTCCTCGTCTGCGCAATGGTCCTTATTTTGTCTTTGATTCGCAATTATAGTTGTATTCTCCAGTGCATAAATAATATCATCAATACCATTAGTAAAGTCTATAGGTTTATTACCGCAGAGAAGATTAAAAATCATTAATGCTAAAACATTT
>CADBOF010000017.1 GCA_902796345.1 uncultured Pseudomonadota bacterium | reverse complement strand
TCACCTATGCGCCGTATCATACCAACCAATTCTTCACGAAGATGATCTAACTGGAACGGGATTCGTCCATCTTTATCCTTAAATGTTATACTCATGATATTTTGAATTTTAAAATTATTTACTCCTTAATTGTTTTCGCACGCGTGTGCTTGATTTTGTTTTGTAAGTACAGACTGAACCAACAATCTATACAGAGTCCATCACCTTAAAGAGTCATAAACTTTTTATTCTGTAAATAAGTTTCAAAGTTGTCTATGACACTCGTCAAATATGTAGTAATTAAGTTATAATTATTGTCTATTTCCTGTATTGTTATACCTGCTCCAACAGTAGAAAATGATTCATTCCCATGGGCTAATTTATTTCTAAGTTTTACAGTCCTCTCCATCGCAACATCTAAATCTTTCTCAATTACAGTAAGCCTTCCTGCACACCCTATCTGCGTGACAATATTCTTAAAATTTGAATAAGTCAAATTACCTGAAGTGTTTTCAAAAAATATTTTATCAATTTGAATCTTTTTTGTTTTACTTGAGGACTGCTCCATAATGGAAGTGCAGAGACGAACAATTTTTTCAGTAGAAGTCACATCTTTGAACAATCCTTGAAAATACAACTTATGTATGTTGGATCGCAATTTCGATATATGAATTTCTTCGTCCTTAATCGCATCTTTCAAATTTTGAACTATAATATGTTCTGTAGCCTCCACTAAATTATACAAAACCAAATAGAAATTAGCACGTAAAATTTGCTGAGTTTCTACTCCTGGTGATAATTGAATTGCTTTATTCGATCGATCTGTTGCATTTATCGGAGCCTTCTGCAAATCAATACTGTCAAAGAAAATCAGCAAATCATGAAACTTTTTTACATCTTCTAAAAAAGTATTGTATACTATTTTTACCGTTATCATAGTAATATTATTTTAAGTATTGTTGTTTCGCGTATTCTATTCTTTCCCGTAATTTAGACGTAGTATGAGTTCTGTATCTATCAGCCACTAATCTAGACAACTCATTCGGATGCTTCTTATCTATTTTTGTCCACGATAAATCAAGCGTTTTATTGATTAAGTTGTGGTCTTTCTTTAAAGCAAGAACCGCTCCTATTCCAATCGCTTCAAAATAGGGTTTTGATACACCAATAACGTTTGCCCCTTTGGCAAATCCTTGATTTGGGAAATGTTTTTCAACAAAAGAGACCATCTGGTCAAAGAGTTGACGTTTTTCTTTTATCTCGACATCAGTAATATTACTATTTTTGTCTTCAATATACCGATCTAAAAAGTCGGCGACTCCCATGTTGCTCAAATCATATGATTTGTATTTAAACGAGGGGAATGTATCTGTAAACGCAAACAATCGCAACACCATTTCCTCCTCCTCTCTTCTGTTTTCCATCATCTTGTTTTGTGGACACAATTTTTTAAATCTTGGCTCAGAAGCAAGTTCTATAATTAAATCCGTAAATTTTCCTCTATAGACTCCACGCCTAATTTCCATAGGCAGGAGAGACACTGCACTTGTGTTAATTCTTTCGAATACATCTTGCCTAATTTCAGATGTAGTTGCTGTCCCTAATATAATCATCCTCATAGATATGTTTTTAAACATTCTTTGCCGCGCATTAGAGAGTTTATTGTATGTTAAGCCATTCAGCAACGGAAGCTTTTTTAATCCTTTCAGTTTTAACTCGTTGCTCATAAAGGCATCTATAGTTCTTATTCTTTGGGAACCGTCCACAATTTCTAATTTTCCGTCAGACTCATTTTCTGCAACAAACATAAGTGGAACGGGTAATCCCAATATTAAACTTTCAATAAATTGGGATTGCCTTTTCTCATCCCATATAAATTCTCTCTGATATTCTGGAACATACAACTCGTTGTCCTCCTTCTCTAATCCTTTATGGTATTTGTCATAATAGTATTCCAACGTGAATTCTCGAATATCATATTTGACATTCTTTTGTTCTGCAATTATTTGCTCTTCAATTCGTTCTAAATTTATGGTATCCATACTCTTTTTACCCTCATTCGTGTCGGGCGCAACTTTAAATGTTTATCTTGTTATTAGATTTTTCTCCGCGCTTGTTTTACCATTTCGTTGGCTCCAACAAAATGGTTTATAACTATTCCTTTGAGTTAGGGAACTCATTAGGAAGATTGTTCAAGAAACCATTAAATGTATTTATAATATCACTATATTGTGGATTATCGTTTCGCAAAATCAGCCCCGTGTAGTACACGTCTTTTTGGTATTCAAACTCGCGTGTGATTAGCGTGAGCAGATTGTGTTTCGCATGATTAGCAAACCAATATACAAACAATCGATTTCTAACGGCTTGACGATTGTCGTGCATGTCACACAGATATAACATCGACCGATTACTAGAATTAAAAAACTCTTCTAATGCGACAAATACTGTCTCGCTAAGCAAAGGGTCATGTTGCGTTTTCTGATTGTCGATGTTTGTGATATAAAAGTGGTATATGTCAGAAATTCCCAAGTTGGAATCCTCCATAAAACCAATAGAATATCTAACACCTTCATTTGTGATGAAGGCAAACGCGTTTTCGGCCACCTCTATAACAGGATAAGGCGCACGCGCATTGATTTGATCCGCTGTGATTATTCTCATGCTGGCTGTCCCTGTTTCGATAAATTTAATTTAGCAACTCGGGAACGCATCTGCTCCTCCCACGCCAAGCGAGCAGCAAGCATCTGTTTCAATGCTGCCACACTTTCTTCAGATGTCCATTTTGTTTTCATAGCTTCTTGAGTTTTATTCTGTTTGTTTTTATCTTTGTTGCCCTGTTTCCGTGCAGGCTACACGTTTTTATTTATTCATTTCGCATTTCTTAATAGACCTAAACTATCTTTCTGCCAGTTATAGATAGCCCCCTCGCGGGTAAAATTGTTGCGTGTGCATTGCACCGGGATCAAGTATGATGCGGTTGATTTAACACCTCATGACAAAAAACAATATAGTTGGTATGCCAACAAATGTCTGCATTGCAGCCAAGATGGCATAGATTATAATGTTTATTACTGCTATCCAATCTACTGACGATTGGTATCCAATAGCACTCTGGCTATTCAAAGGTGTTAAGTCTGTACCATTTTTAGAATTATTAGTATCAACACTTACACTCGCGTGACTCAAATCGAAATAATAATTCGTCACTTGAGACGGTTGATGATCGTTAAAAAATAAAATATTAGACATAAAATTAATATGGATTAAATAATAAATTCAAAATATCTGTCATAAAAAAAATAATTAATTTTAAATCCTCACTACATTAAACATGTTGAAAGGAAATAGTTAATATCTAATAATCCTCCTAACTGAATTTAGGAGTAGCAGTACTTGATTCGCAACAATTTCAAAGGTCACGTCACATTATTTTAAGTGCCTGTGACTAACACTATCTTTTACCCTTATTCGTGCCGGGCACAACTATTTTTTTATTTTACATTTATTTCCGTTCTTGTGACCAAAGGCCAACCCAATAGCCAGTAGCCATATTCTTTTTGCACTTTCGTGCGCAGTTTTATATTAGTTTCTTTCTTCTTATAATTTTGACACTACCGAGAAGACTGATAATTCTATGTTTTACCGTTTTTGCACAAC
>CADBOF010000016.1 GCA_902796345.1 uncultured Pseudomonadota bacterium | reverse complement strand
TCCTCCTCCTCCTGCTCCGCCAATAATTCCCACTAAACAGCAGACCGGCAATGAAAAACCTAAAACAAAAACAAATACAGATACACAGCCAAAGCTTAGTCGGCAGGAAGAACTTTTGAACGTGTGGAAGAATCTGAAAAAAGTTAACAAAGGTAATTCTGGTAATATTACAGAAAATTCAGGTAACAACAACAGTCAAATAAACACACAAGGCTCCGGTAGTAGAATGGGCAACAATATGGGTATGGGTCCACAAGTAAAAAAAACGCAAGGACAAGGTCAGAATTTTTTCGCAGAGGTGTTCGAACGTAGGAGAAAATTGACAAAGATCAAAGACAACAAAAACTCCAATACCGATAACAACACAAAACCAAAAGTAATGCCGGAAATAAAGTTGAGAAAAATAAACAACGGTAACAATCCGCACAAAAAAACTGACGACAAAAAACAAAGCAAAGTCTTAACAATGGCTGATGCGCTTAGAGCATTATTATCCAATGAAAAAATCTATTCGATTTTTGCACAAGCTCTTAAAAGCGACGCTACGAAAAATACGTTCAATAATGTCACAGGAAACACTATTCAAAATATTTGTCAAAACCTAGTAAATTCGAAAGGAGACGCAACCATATTAAACTTAACAGCAGCACTTGGTATTGCTTTAAAAAAAGCATTTGACAACGAAATTGCTAGCATTATAGAAACAAATAAAGCTCTAATAAAAAACACAGTGCGCTCAGACTTAGATGACAAACAAAATCTTTTGAAAAAAATTGAAGATTTAATATGGATGGTGTTGAATAGTCATTGCAAACCAAGTGACAATTTTATTCAAAAATTAACTACAGGAACACTTAAGGACAATATTCAAAAAGAGGTCAAAGATTTTGATACAGCGAAAAATAAGATTATTCGCCTGTACGAAAACGAAGGTTTAAAACAAGTTATTTCTATTTTATATATTTCGCAAGTATTGCAAACATACGAAATGGGCTATTGTAACGCCGACTGGATAAAGGCAATTTTAAACGGTGAATCTGTGCTTGCGGAAAAATACGATGAAAATGTCACTAGTCGACTACAAAATAAGCCAGGAAAAACACTAAAAGGACTTTTCAAATCCAACAACAATAAAGTTATTGGTTTGGAGTTCTTGAATAATTCTAAATTGGAGTCTTTGAAAAAAGGATCTGCTGATGAAAAAAGCTCAATTGCAACAATTATTACGGGGATTTATAATACCTTAATGTACAAACGTTTTGATGAAAACAATGTTCTTGCTAGTGAGCCCCAACCAACTAAAGTTAACGAATAGGTTAAAAAATGAAGTTATTTAAAAAGTAACCAAATTTGTAAACCACGAGGTAAAATGGCTCGGATGAGGATGACTGTCGAAATATAAAAGACAGCTCCAAATCCGAGCCAAAATTTCTGTAAAAAAAGAGACGAAAAAAATAGACCATTAAAAAAAACATTTAAATAATCAGATAAATATATAATTCCAAATAAAACTCCTCCATATTCAGTATAAGAACCCGCAATTATATCACTTTCAGCTTCTATAAAATCAAAAGGAATGTGATTTGTATTAATAAGACTTATTACAAACATGCATGGAATTATAAACAAAACAAACCAATCAAAATGCGCAACAATATAGTTAAAATCAAAAGAGTTATAACGTGCATATAAACAAAGCAATACCATAATAAAAGGTAAATCGCTTCCAAACTTTTTATACACAACACGGATACCACCAATTATTCCGTATTTAGAATTAGAAGTAATTCCAATTAAAAGTTCGGAAAAATTAATTAACGTATGACACATGAGTATGTATAACAAACCGTACGGAGATGGTAGTAATGAAAATTGTTGTAAGGGTAAAAAAGCGAATTGCAATAATGAAGCAAACAATAATAAACAACAAGAGAATAGCGAAACGAACGAATGACCATATAACGAATTTTGTTTAAAAAATAATTTTAATCCGTCAGCAATAGGTTGCAGTAACCCAAATTTTCCGCAATATCTTGCTCCGAAACGCCACTGAATGCGTCCTATAAGCTTTCGTTCAAATAAAGATAAATAAGATGAAATACCAATTACCGTTAAATAGAATAAACAAACCTTTACAAAAAAAGACATTATACTTCAATTAGTATAGGAGCGTGGTCTGAAGGACGAAGTAACGCTCGCATTTTTGTACAACGTTGTCGACTTAGAACGTTTATATTCTTTGAGGTTAGCAAATAGTCCAGACGCAAACCGTGATTTAGTTTAAAACAATTGTGCCGATAGTCCCACCATGTAAATAATTTACGATTGCCTAAATTTTCACGAAATACGTCTTTAAAACCAAGATCGAGCAAATGCTGAAATTTTTCACGCTCTGCACCGCTACAACAATTACGATTGAACCATAACGAAACATCCCACACATCTAAATCTGAGAGAGCAATATTAAAATCGCCTCCGATAATTGTATTTTCTATTTTTACGATACCAGATAAATGTTTGATTAATTTATCTAAAAACTCAAGTTTATATAAATAATACGGAGTATTAATTTCTTTTCCGTTTGGAACATACACACAAACAACACGAATTCCATTTATAAAACAGTCAATATATCTAGCTGACAGATCTTTTTCAAAAATTTTGCTTCCTGTATTGATATCGTCAATGATATATTTCGAAACAACTGCAACGCCGTTATAAGTTTTTTGACCATATACAGCACAATTAAACCCGGTATTTTCAAATACACTTAATGGAAACATTTTATTTGTGCATTTTATTTCTTGCATCAATAAAACATCGATGCTATAATTTTTTAGAAAATCAAGTACTTGCTTAATACGTACACGAATTGAATTAACATTCCAAGTTGCAATACGCATTTTATTATTTAATTTTGAATGATTTACCGCAACGACATTTTGTGAATTCAGGGGAATTGTTGTGAATTAATATTTCGGATGTAAGTCCGGGCTTTTTATATATAGTTATATTATCAATATATGGCTCAGCCACTGGCTCTATTGCAAACGTCAATCCATGCTCAGAGTATTCAATATCTCCAGATTGCATGGTATCCAGAGTTAAAACTAACATATGCCCCGCACAGCCTCCAGAACGTAATGTAATACGAGGATATTTTCCGGGATTTCGTTTAAGAGATTCAGTTATTATTATTAACGCATCATTTTGTATGTTTATCATGCGACATTAAGCTCTTTAAGGAGATTTTTTAACTCCTGACGTGCAGCAATGTGAGATAAATTAAGTGCCGTTCGAGATGTATTTCCGTCAAGTAACGTAAGACCCGACAGGAAAAGCTCTTTAAAAATGATACGTTCCTTAAAGCCTCTTATAAATCTAAACCCAAGACGTTTTGATAATAATTCAAGTATTTTTTCAAGCTCCTTTTTATTACGGGATTCAACACTTGACATGCGATTAAGCAAAATGATCCAGTCAATAGTTCCTTTATCTCGTTTTGCTTTTTCTTTCTTTTGTTCCCAAACAATCTCGGCATAAGAACCGGTATTTACTCCAGCTTTAATAGGGCTTGCTTTTATTATTAAGTCTAGATCGATAAAGCTTTCATTCATTGGGGTAATAATTATATCTGCAAATGAATGAGCAATTTTTGACAAGTCAGTTTCATTGCCTGGAGTGTCAATTATTATAAAATCAAAATCACGCAATGAATTTATCAGCTCACTGAATCGTAAAAAATTTTCACGTTGCATTACCCGCATAGAATCTGAAGAACTTTCAAATACTGGTCTGTGCGTAGGAATTAGTATTTTTGGGTCGTCTTGGCTCGTCTTTATGCGATTTTCAATATAGCGTGTAAAAGTTCCTTGCTTCGCATCAACATCTATTGTTGCAACTTTATACCCTTTGTGTAAAAGACTGACAGCCAAATGCATTGCAAGTGTAGATTTACCGGTTCCACCCTTCTGATTGCCAAAAACGATTATCTGTTGGGTCATTTAACTGTTAATTAATAATCTACAATGCTAGTGTAGCACTTGTCCTTAAAATGCAGTAAATTTGATTTTTGAACTTTTTATCATAAATCTGCAACCAACATACGTGGTTACAGATCAATCTAGTTACAAAAAATAACAATTAAATAACAATTTTAATTCCACTTAGAAACAAATTTTTTAAAGTCATCTTTTGGAAGGAAGTATTCGACAAATGTTGATGGTTCATTATACGGAGGTCTCAGGTTTTTTTCTTCACGTTTTTGGTTAAACTGATGCCATGGACTTTTTGAAAGTTCTGTACATCTTAGTTTAAAAAGAGCACAGAAATTTTGATACATCCCTTCTCCAATCTTGTTTTTAATGTAAGGATCTTCAATAAAAACTTTACGGACGTTCTCTGCGCATTTTTCATTATCAATAAGGTTTATAAGCCTTTTATAATTCCCTTCCAGAGTTTCCTTATAATTATCAGTGTCTTTATTGTAGTCGCGAATTACTTCTAACGAATTTTTTTCAAACAGCTTCATTACAAAAAAATTACGATACTTCCAAAGTGTTGTTGGAGATACCGTTGTTGTCACTTGTTTTTCCAAAATGCTTATTATTTTATTGAATAACCTGGCGGAAACATTAATACTATTATCATATATCCATTCTTCTGGCATATGAACAAATGCTTCTGCTACTCTTAGTTTTAATAAATTTACACCACTCAGCTTAGTTCTATTAGTTCTATTTGCGTTTATATTCAACTCATCATTAAAAAGATCTATTTTTGTTAAAACTTGGCTGATTGCACAGTCTTTTGCTTCTGCTCTATGGCAAAGCATCATTCCAACTCCTTCACACTCTTGAAAGACCGTAGAAAATTCTCCAGAATATAGGGCGTTCTTAAATTTTTTAGGTACGCCGTCAACCATATCTTCTAGTTCTTCTTGGTATTCTGCCTTATGTGTAATCTGATATAAAAATTTTTCTAAATATGTCATGCAAAAACTCGACGATATTGTACAAAAAAAGACAAGCAAGCTTGTCGCTATTCTTTTCATAAAATTTAATCAAAATTAGACTGAAACACAATTATT
Organism: uncultured Pseudomonadota bacterium; assembly: GCA_902796345.1. GTDB lineage: Bacteria > Pseudomonadota > Alphaproteobacteria > RUG11792 > RUG11792 > RUG14087. Next base: position 20,420 of record CADBOF010000016.1, on the reverse strand, counting down.
ATACTACAGCTAACGTTTTTTTAAATAACAGCCTTGTGTTAAAACACAAAGCTGTTGCGCGCTCTAAATTTGTAAAATAATTCAAAAGTAACTATATCAAATTAAAAACAATAAGAAACAATTGGTAGTTAAACAAAATTCATAGCATTTTTAATTGCTGCGTCATTTGACCTTTTATTTAACTTTGAGATTTTGTCTTCAACTAGCTTTGTAATATCAAGAAGTATTTTCTTTTCGACAGAAGTTTTTTTCAATAAAAAGCTAATAAACTTATTTAACTCTTCTGCATTTTTCGCAATTTTGATCAAATCCTTGCAATATCCTATTAGAATTTCATTGTTTTCTTTATTAAATTCAAATATTGACAGCAATGAGTTTTCTTCAAACAGTTTTGTACGTAAAACTTCAAAACACTGGATATACTTTTTATTAGAAACAAACCATTGTATATCTTCTGTTATCCATGTTTTTGGAATTCCGTGATCAAACAGCGTGTTAAATACAATGGTATCTACAAGGTGAGGCGATCCGACACCAATAGCTATTTTCCCTAGTATCCATATTATTCCCGCCTCTTTTAGTCCGGAAAAAATCTTAATATCTCCTACAGTTAATTTACCAGAATAAAACAATTTCTCTAAATTATTGTGTTCTTTAAATGAATTTATTAGATCAAACTTCCTGTAAATACGATTCATTTGAACATTTTTTTGAATATTATTAAAAATATTCGATTTTATGAAACCGTCCAATTGGTATTCGTCATCAACATCATTGCTAGAACAAGGATTAGGAAGAGCTTTTTGGATAAACATAAGATTACCTATAATAAAATTTGGGAAGTCCTTACTAAACGCAACATCTAGATGTGTCTGAGCCCCTAGGCTCTTTTGATTTATCAAATTTTTTTCCTGTTGATTTTTTACAGATGAACTTGTATTTATGTTTGTCTCGATACAAGTTTTAAATTGATCTTTATCTTTTTGATCCTCACTCGCACAAACCAGTCCTACTCCACTTTTTGCAAAACACATTGTTGCACATGATGCTAACAAAACTTTTAAAAATTCTTTCATAATTTTAACCAAAATAGTTACAACTCGTTGGTTATTATAACACTTTTGATAACGGAGCCCACTCACGCACGGGCGAATTCTGATTTTCAAATTTAGGAAGTCCTAAAAATTGTTTATTACTATAAAAATTAATTGCAGGAAAAGCAAATGGAGTTGTATATCTCATCTTAAACTCGTAAAATATCAAGTCCAATGCATCACTTCTACGTTCAGTAAATAAATTTTTATACAAACGCGTCTGATCGTTATATAATTTTTCGAATATACACTCCACAATCGAAGGTTTTCTTATAACAATTGCTGTATTTTTCTTTTTTTTATTGTTTCTGACAGTCTTTAATACGTTCATTTTAATTATCTCGACAATTTTTTTTGCGTAATTGTTATAATTTTTTTCGTCACTATATTTGACCTTTTCTAACAGATGAATAAAATATAAATAGCCCAACTGATCTTTATTTAACCATTGGCTCGGCATCCTCTTTACCAGCTCAATAGTGCACGCCTTTACAAGCCTCTGTTTTGTAATTCGTTTGTATTTGTCATTTGGCTTTTTTTCAAAAATATTATTTTGAAAACACTCAGCGTGACGCAAAAGTTCTTTTGGCATCAGTTTTACCATGGGATGCCTTGACCATTCGCGAATACAACTAGGATAATCAACCGATGTTGCTTTTGACGTTGATATTTCAAAGACCGCCATTGTTGCAGCGAACAACACAAACAAACTTTTTTTCATAAAATTTAATCAAAAACTAACACAACCTGTCGGTATTGTACTTCGTTGGCTTGCAAAAAATCAAAATTAGCAAAAATTATGTTATTTTGTTGCTAGTTGTTGCTTGAGTTTGCAATTGAAAGTATCAACCCCTCGCAGAACATTAGTGTTATTAAAGATGTACCTCCATAAGAAAGAAATGGTAATGGTACACCAACGACAGGAACGATACCACATACCATAGATATATTTATTAATATATAAAAAAACAACATCGCATTTATTCCAAATACTAAATATTTTAAAAATTTATCTTTTGTCTGTAATGAAATTTTGTAATTATATCCTAATAGGAGGATGTATAAGATGACAACGGTAAAACAACCGATAAAACCAAACTCTTCGCCTATAGCAGAAAAAATGAAATCGGTATATTTTTCAGGCAAAAAACTAAGCTGACACTGAGTTCCGTTACAAAAACCTAAACCGAATATTCCCCCGGCTCCAAGTGCTATTTTTGATTGAATTATGTGATATCCTGCCCCGTTTGGATCTGTTTCGGGATTTAAAAACATTAAAATTCTGTTCTTTTGATAATCGTGTAATGACATCCAAATAAAAGGTGTCGCAATTAACACACCAAGAAATGGGATTAAAAACTTCCAAAGCTGTACGCCTACGATAAATAGCATTGCAATGTACACAAAAATAAGCAACACTGCACTTCCTAAATCAGGTTGTTTTAGCACAAAAATAACAGGTAATGATAATAGAACCAATGAACCTATAATATACCTTGTACATCTTACATCTGGCAACGTGATATTGCTGAAGTATTTTGATAATGCCATAATAAGTGCAAGACGCATCATTTCTGATGGTTGTAACGTTATAACACCGATCGTGAGCCATCTTTTTGCGCCCATGACCGTTTTCCCAAAAACTGATACAGCGATTAATAAAATAAGACTTGCGGAGTATATACAATACGTGTAACGTTTCCAAAACTTTGTTGGTATAGCAAATGTTATAACCAACGCACACACACCAAAAAATATATGCACAACGTGATTTATAAATCTTGGCGTAACCTGTCCAGCAGAAAGAGAATACATTTCCAATAAAGAAATGCAAAGTAACATTAGTATTATAATTATTGGATATAATGAGATTTTTTTAAACTCAACATTAAAATTCATTATTAAAATTCATTACTTATTGGTATTGGATATTGTAGACGTCCGAATTATAGTTTCTTCTGGATATCCATAATTTAATACTATTCTACACCTCTCTTCTAAAAGATCTAAATCTAATGAGTTACTACTTAAGTGGTCGACTTTTAACTTCAAATCTTCAAAATCAGTTTTAATTTTATTTAATATTTCTTGTCTTTCGGTAAGTTCCTTTTTTACTACTATGTATGAGTTATATCCATTTTTTCCAGAAAGGGCATGATATCCTAAATAGAAGAAAAGCAGTAAAAAAGATAAAAGTTTGTATAAAAAATTAACTTGTTTATAGTAGTTATCAAAAAATTGAATTATTTTTGAAAAAAACATGTTGTAATTTTTAAATTAAAAAACGGAGATTGATCAAAAGACCAATTCTCCGAACGAACCAATTAATAACGATTCTATTTAATTAATTGTCGTCTCTGTTCTACGGTTTTGTGCATGAGCTGCGTCAGCCGCAACAGGATTGCTTGGATCAACAACCGCTTCTGGTCTATCTTTACCATAAGAAATAGTTGTTAATCTGTTAGCATCTACTCCTTCTTCGACGAGCACTGATTTCGTCGACTCAGCTCTTCTTGCTCCAAGAGCCATGTTGTATTCTGCGGTACCTCTTTCATCTGTGTGACCTGCGATTGTTGCCGTTGTGTTCGGGTAAGTCTTTAGCCACGTTGCTTGCGTCTTTGCTTTGTTCTTTCCTGAAGGAGTCAGTGTCGACTTGTCGAAGTCGAAATAAACCTTTGTAGAATTAGTTGCTTTAAAATCTTCCGGAGAACCAGCAACATTCTCCTGTTCTTGCTTAACATCTTGTGCTTCTGGCGTCGAAAATTGACAGGACTTGTTACATCCGGTCAAAGCTAAAGAAGCTAAGACTATGACTAAGCCAAACAAAAAGTTAAAGTTTTTGTTCATAACTCAAAAAAAACTATGAAACACCACACTCTTCATGCTATCAAATTTTATTTCAAAAGTTCAAAACTACAAAATAATTACCCCAAACATTAATCTAAAATTTGCAATAAGTGCCAAAAAGATACACACGATAAAATCGTCGTGTTATTATAATAGTGATAGCTCAAAGATGAAAAATTACAAGAATATATTATGAGTAATAAAGATTATTATTCAATATTAGGTGTGTCAAAAAATGCATCTGCAGATGAAATTAAGAAATCATATAGAAAATTAGTGTTAAAATATCACCCCGATAAAAATCCAGGGGATAAATCAGCTGAAGAAAAATTCAAAGAAATTAATGAGGCTTACGATGTTTTAAAAGACGATCAAAAGCGTTCTGCATATGATAAGTACGGCTCTAACGCGTTTAATGGTAACAGTGGTTCGGGATTTAGCGATTTTTCAAATGGAGGTTTTTCTGCCGGTAATTTTGGCGATTTTTCAGATATTTTTGAACAAATGTTTGGAGATAGTATTTTCAGGGGTGGTTCTAGATCAAGACAACAGCAGTCAGGTGCGGATATACGCTATGATGTTGCAATCACATTACGTGAAGCATGCACCGGAACAAATAAAAACCTCCAATATACAACTTTTGTTCGTTGTGATTTATGCTCTGGAAAGGGATATGATAACAAGTACACACCAACAATCTGTCCTAACTGTGGAGGGCGTGGAAGTGTTCGAACGAGGAACGGATTTTTAACTATTGAACAAACATGTCAACAATGTGGAGGTCAAGGTAGTATAATTTCACATCCTTGTAGAAAATGCTCTGGTTCTGGCAGAGTTAAGGATAAAAAAAATCTTGATGTAAAAATTCCTGCTGGTATTGAACCAGGTAATCAAATTCGTATTCCTAACGAAGGGGAAGCCGGATTTATGGGAAGTCCATCAGGAAGTTTATATGTAGCTGTTAGTATATTACCTCATGATATTTTTAAGCTTGAAGGACATGACTTAAAGTGTACTGTTTATATTACTATGGCAACTGCAATATTAGGTGGTGTAATTGATGTCTTCGATATTGACGGACGTGTACATTCAATTAATATTTCCCATGGAACTCAAACGGGGAACCAAATAAGGATAAAATCAGCTGGAATGCCTTACTATCAATCAAATCGTCGTGGCGATTTGATCGTAGAAATTGTCGTTGAAACGCCTGTGGATTTATCTATACAACAGCGTCAACTTATCGAAGAATTTGCGAATAAATGTACAGATAAAAACAACCCCAAAACTAAAACAACTCGAGATAAATTTGATAAGTATATTTAAGTGAACGTCGCATTTATAGCTTCTATAGCAATATTTATTACAGGATTTGTTGGTTTATTATGGCACAAATCGCTTGTAAGAAAAGTTATAGATATCGAAATAATGACGTTGTCTGGTGTCTTGCTACTGCTCGGAAATGAAAACGTTTCCAAAGAGTTTGTAACGATTTTAATAATAATCACCGCAAGTGAAATAAGCCTTGCAATACTTTTTATTGTTAACGAGAGTATAAAAAAAACATAATGTTACACTTTGTAATGTAACCCAGCGATTTATTTATACGCAGTGTTTTCCGTTACTTCAGCAGAGGTTATTACATGTCTTCCCATATGCATCGTATTTGTTTGCTTATCTATTCATCCCGACGTTATAAACGCAAACGGAGCACTAAAAAGCAAAATGCTGTTGCTTTTCGTATTTGCAATTATAATGTGCGGAACAGTACTAACAAAAGATATTATCTTGTTTTTTGTCGGAATTGAATTACTAGGAATAATTTCGTCAATATTTGTATCGATAGAAAAACACACTCAACCGGCATCATGCGTTTATAACTACAACATGTTTGCGAGTTTGTTATTTTTATATGGAATATTAAACAAAAATACTGAATTCGGATCGTGGTGTTTACTTACATCATGTTTGTGTAAAGGTGCTCAAATTCCTTTTTCAAGATGGTTACTACAAGCTGTACATGCTCATACGTTTGTATCGATATTTATTCACTGTGTAACAATAATTGGCATCGCGCCAATATGTTTTTATAAGTTTGATTATTTGTTTGTTTCGTATCATAATCTATTAACTTTTACTACTATATTAGGATTAATTTCAGCAATAACATTTTCTGTAATGCCGTTGTTCGAAACTGATATAAAAAGGATTATGGCAATGCTGACAATATCATCAGCTGGAATAATGATTACAGTATGCGGGTTAAAATATCCTAATTTAGGAATATTATATTTTATATGTCACGCTTTTTTTAAGTCCATAATATTTTTAATGTTTTATTATTATATAGGTTACTATAAAAGCAGAGATATAAAGAAATTTAAGTGTAATCACAACACAAAAATTTTAGGGTTTTTGGCGTTACTATCTTCACTTGGAGTTCCTCCATTTATTGCTTCGTATGCAAAACTTGCTATAAGCAATATTGATATGCCTATATATTGTAAAATTGGAATTATATTATCAACACTATTTTCAGACACTGTCTTTATACGATTGTATCTAACATGCTTTAAAAATAAAAGTATAGGACAAAAATTTAAACTCCATCCAGTATGGATTTTATCCATTATTTCTTTGCCTATTGGTTACATCGCATTTACTATTTTGCATGGCACTATTACTTTATATGCAATTATTGAAGAGTTATTAATAATAATTAGCTCCTATTTAATTGCGAAAAAACTACCAATAAAACAAATTAACATCAAAATACCTAAGCTATCATTTCAATGGCTTATAAATTTGGTTTATTTCTTCAATAAATTTATTGAACATGCATATATTACAATCGTTTATACAAATCCGTATAAAATAGGGAACAGCATTGCAATACTACATAAAAATAGTTTTAGAGCGCATGCGATATGGATATTTTGTGGCTTTGTATTTTTAGCATTGTATGCATTGATATACTGCAATGATTAATTTTATTCTTACAACAATATGTGTTTTAAGCTTGGCAATTACAAAATCAAAGTATAGTATTATTGTCTTTGTATACTTCGCCTGTTTGGTTTTTTGTAATATATTTTTTATAAAAAACAACGAATTATTTTCAAATATATTTTCAATAGCAATTCCTAGCGTCTGTTTAATATGTTCTATATGGAATATGAATAAAGAAATATATAGACAAAAGTTATTTTACATAAGTTTCACATTATTTGCGTTGTGTTCTATAAAGGCGTTCTGTGCCACTGATGCGCTATCAATGTTTGTTTATATGGAAACATCGATGATACCAATGGTATTAATGATGTGTTCTGAAGACAAACACACAAATATAAAAGCAGTATATCAATATCTTACTTATACTTTTGTAAGTGCATGTTTGTTACTTATTGCGATAATACAAATAAAAATTGATACTAAAGAATACAGTTTTGTCCCAACAACAACTTGGTGCTATTGGCTCATTACGCTTTCAGCAACAATTAAGCTTCCAATGTTTCCGTTTCATTACTGGCTTCCAATTGTGCACGGAAAATCTGCGACAACATGTTCAATATTGTTTGCTGGGGTAATTTTGAAATATAGCTCACTTATAATAATTCGCTTTTTAATGCCATTGCCTCCGTATGCGATGTATCTCATATTTGCTAGTGTTGTAAGTGCTGCGTGTTCGCAATATCGTGAAAAAGATATAAAAGTTATTTTTGCTTATAGTTCAATAATACATATTAATTTGTATTTGTTCATTCTTCTTTCAGACGCTTGTCAGACTAATTTCGCATTTAGTTTATTAGCACACAGCGTTACAATGGTATTGGCATTTTTTGCAACAGATATAATAAAAGCAAGATATAAAACCTTGTATATTAAAAATTTAACTAATATATCAAATAAAATCTGGAAGTTATTACTTATTGCTTCCCTATGCGTCACAGCAATTCCAGGAAGTATAGGGTTCATTGCAGAGTTACAAGCTCTATACAATGCAAACAGATGTAATTTAATAATAACGGGTATAATAATGGCATTGATCCTTTTGTCATCATGTTATACAATGCATATGTGTTTTACAGTAAAGAGTAATATTTCTAAATACGATTTATTTAAGTTCGGTAACTTACAAAAAGCTGCTATTATAATTACTTCTTCATTAATAGCTATAGGTGGTATATTGCCTTTATTTATGTAATGACAACGCGCTGGTCAATAACATAAACAAAAAATAAATGTATCTTGTTTTATTATAAAAAATTTAGTTTGATGTATGTATTTTGGCATTAATCATTCGTTAACTATTTTTTAACCGAGTATTGATATTCTGATACTGAGGTTGAACTTAAATATATGGGGTCAATAATGAAGGTTTTATCAAATTTAGGTTTAATTTGTTTTTCAATACTTGGAAGCAATGTTGCATGTGCTACATCATTTAATGATAGCGAACATTTTGATAGCGAGATTAACGATTGCAGTGACAAAACTAATATTTCGCCTAGTAATTGGTACGAAGAAAACAAACTCATAAACGAAGGAAAACGACGGCAATCCAATAGTTCCTACAAAGCGATAAATATATTGAAATTATCTAAATCACAATCAAATATATCAGACGTATCAAGTAGTCCTATTCCGATGAGGAATTTAACCGCATCTGAATCTGTCATATTCGACGTGGCAGAAACTCTTGAAAACAAACAGTTGTTTTCAAAAAAAACGGAGGAAGATGATTTTTATTTGCGCATTTCGGACTTTTTTGAAAAATATAAAAATTCGGAGTACATTGTAATCTTTGAGTGCGACGGGATAACGCAAACAATACATGCATTAAACGCCCAAAAAGCTCTTACTAACATATATTGGAGCAAGAGTAAAGATCTTGGTATATGGAACAAAGTTAATAAATGGGTAGGTATATCATATGGATGTACTCTTGCTGGCGCAAATGATGGTAAGTTAGCAGAGACTACAAATATTACCGAATTTAATAATGTTTCTGATGATATATTAAATAGATTAAAAAAGGATAGATTAAATAAAAATAAATGGTATTCAGGTTTTACAAATTGTTTGTTCAATAGTTGTATAGGTTGTGCAAAACTAGACGCAGAAAACGACGATATCGCTATAATTCGAGAATCTCAATTTGACCAAGCAACACCAGATGCTGTTCAACGTTATATAGCTGATTATTTCCCTCGATATGTTGATAATAGACTTGTGTTTCTTCAAAGCGGAAAAGATCGGCGACGCATTGATCCAAGCTATCAAAAAAGCTATATGTCAATAATAAATATGGTAAATGAAACGGCAAAAGCAAATCAAAAAAACATAATACGGAAAAATTTCGGTGGTGCATCAAATATGGTTGCAACAGTGGTTGATACAACTAAAATTCCGTTGGCAAGTAAAATAATAGCTGGGGTGGGGCGATTGATCGCGGATAATATAAAATTCAAATCTATTGATGATACAGAACATTGTGACGCGTACAGAGAAATGTCAGATGAAGTATCAGATAATGGCACTGTGAAGTTAATAATAAATGTTGATAACTGCGACGGAAATGAGACAGCTCCTAATTTACAAATCGAACATAAACCACAGGACAATAAGTTGAAATATAGGTTAACAGTTAACATTCCATATCTATCTTATCAAAATAAAAAATACGACTTTGAAGTAGGCTACTATAAAATACTTGACTATTTAAATAACGATAATGTCTTTCCATTCTTAGCGCCATTATTTGAGTATATCTACAACAAGGTTCCATTTTCGACAACAAAGATAGAACACAATAAAAACGAAATATAATTTACCTTATTTTCACGGAAGTCTTTTTAAAAGGCTTCCATTTTATAAAAAATATGTTCATTAAAACTTTTTTAAATTAAGGTCTATATCCTTAAAAATAGGAAGTGTTTTTTATTTTAATACCAAAATGATAAAAAAGTTGCTAAAAACGTGTACATTACTTATACCAATATTTGGATATAGTGATACTGTAATTGCATCTCAGTATGAACAAAATAAAGATATTCATGATTATTCTAATTCAATAATCTCAGGAAATTTACCTATTTATCCACAGCTTGAGCAAAAAAATAACACATATAATGACAAAATCAATAAAAAAATATTCCATAAAAATATGGAAACTCATAATAATGAACTGTGTAACATCAATCCCAATGTGCAAATATTCAAACCACAAGTTTTAAACAAACAGTTTAAGTTACAGTCATCTACTTCGCCATTTTTGATAGGAACAAACAATGAGGACAATGCTAAATATAATAACGATCTTGCGTTTACTGAATTTTTCAAAAAATATTCGCATCCGGAATTTCTTATAATAATTGAGTGTGACGGTATTACACAGACAATACATGCATTAAATGCAGAAAAAGCAATAATTAATGCTTATTATTCTCAATGTGAAAATATCAATTTGTTTAACAAAGTAAATAAATGGATTGGCATTTCATACGGTAATATTGTTTCTGGTGCAAATGTTGGGTTTTTAAGTGATAGCAAAGACATTGATGAGTTCACTTCAAGAATCAATAGTATAATCAGTTTTTTGGAAAAAAATCGTGCTAATCAGTACAAATGGTATTCATGTCTCACAGATTGTATATTTAACTCTTGTTTGACTTGTGTGAAATTTAATACAACTGCTGATGACCTTGAAAAAATTCGTGCATCGCAATTTGATCAACTTAATTCAAATGCCGTTAAGCGCTGTATATCAAACTATTTTCCAAAAAAAACTGATGAACGTTTAATCTGTTTAAAAGATGGTTCAGATCGCAAACGTATTGATCCAGACTATCAAAGTAGCTACACTGCAATAATTAATTCAGTAAATAATATCGCAAATTTAAATAATAAAAATGTTATAAAAAAGAATTTTAATGGTGCCACTGATATCATTTCAACTGTTATTGATGCTGTTAAAGTTCCTGTTGCAGGGTCCATAATAAAGAAAGCTGGCGAGCTTGCCGGGAAGAATTTAGATTTTAAGGCCATTGAGAATGCAAAAAACTGTTCACATTACAAGGAAATGTTGGATGAAATTTACGAATGTGGTACCTTTAAATTGATAATAAATGTTGATAATTCAAGTTGTAAAGACGTTACGTCCGATATTCAAATTGAATACAAGCCAACGTGTAATAAATTAAAATATCGCTTGACCGTGAATATTCCTGAAACTCTATACCAAAATAAAAATTATAATTTTAATGACGGATACGATAAAATTTTGAATTACCTAAGCCGGGAAAGTATTTCGTACTTTATCTCACCAATTAATGATTTTATAAAAAATATTACAAATTAGATCGTAACAAAAAACGTCCTTGGAAAAAGGACGTTTTTATTAAGCGGCACGAGTTATGCAATCACCACATTTATCTTTTAAAAAAGAAGGCTCAGTAAAACATTTACGATCGTCATACTCAGATTTTTTACCAACATTGTAACTACTAGTAGGGCGATAATAACCCATAACACGAGACCACACTTCACAAAGCTGTCTTTCATCGTTAGATAACGGTACAGCATCTGGACTATCCCATTCCTGTATATCAATGCTTGAAGAGGTATTGACGTTCGAATTATTGCAATTTTTATACAGTCCGTCTAATAAAACGCCACCATTGCATTGACAACCATCATTTGAAATTACAATATCATCTAAATTTATGTTATCAATCGTTGTGTTTTGATGGATTGTGAACTTTTTATTTTCCATGAAGCACCAAAAAATTTTCTGCTACCCTATTGATATAATTGTATCACCTGAATACGATCATATTTTTTTCCTATGAATTTGTAGAATAATTAGCAATGGGTGATACACTTTTTTCGAAAGTTTCAAAGAAAAACAAAAATGTGTATTGACACAGATAAACATTATAAAAAAATTACGGATGTTGTAATTCTCGCGGGTGGGAATAACTCTAGAATGCATACAGAACTACCTAAGTTTTTTTTAAAACTAGCCGACAAACCAATTGTCCGACATATAATTGACAAATATAAATTAATACCTAATGTGAAAATACATGTTGTAACCTCAAATAAATACGTAACTCATGAATTGTTTTCTGATACAAACACAATAACGCAGCCAATTCCAAACGGCACAGCTGGAGCTGTTTTATCTGCTCTTCAATATTTAGCTGGAGACACTGTAATTATTCAACATTCTGATGTGCCACTAATAAGTCTGTCAACAATAAAAAAACTAATCGATTGTAACGCTGATGCGGTTGTTACTGTGTCATCAATTCCAAGTGATAAGTTGTCAATTCCATATGGACGAGTTTTTTATGATGAAAAAGAAAGTTTTGAACACATCATTGAGTATAAAGAACTTAATGATAAACAAAAATTATGTAATAAATTTAATGTTGGACTTTATAAGTTTAATGTTTCTTTACTCAGAAACCTTCTAAACAATGTAAAACTACACGATGGCACAACAGAGCTATATTTACCCGATGTTTTACACATATTCAAAGAAAATGAAAAAGCAGTCAAAGTTTTGTACATTGATGATTATGAAGAATGCATAGGAATAAATAACATGCCCGAGCTTGTGCAAGCTGAGAAAATTCTACAGACACGAATTATTAACGGATTTATTCAAAACGGCGTACAAATAATATTACCGAATACTGTTTATATATCAGTTGATACTAAAGTAGGCAAAAATGTCGTAATAGAACCAAATGTTGTTATTAAAGGTAAATCTGTAATAAGTGACAATGTAACAATTAAGTCGTTTAGTTATATAAATGGAGAAATAGTAAAATGATAAGCTCAGATTATTTTAATTTTAAAGTTTTAAAACAAAGCACAATGTCAAATGCTCGGTTAGGATTGATACATACTCCACACGGCGATGTCAGAACTCCGGCATTTATATTTTGCGGAACAAAAGCTAATGTAAAAGGTATAACGCCTTTTCAATTGCATGAAGCAGGAACGCAAATTATATTATCTAATACATACCATTTACTTCTTCAGCCCGGAATTGATGTATTGCGAAAAGCTGGAGGATTACAAAAATTTACTGGATGGAATGCTCCAATGTTTACTGACAGTGGGGGATTTCAAATATTCTGTTTAGGGTATGGCAGTGTTTGCTCTGAAATAAAAGGTATAAAATCAGCTCCTACTCGTAAAACACTTTTAACAGTTACTGAAGAAGGAGCAACGTTTCGCTCATATTTAAATGGTAATAAAATACTTTTAACTCCAGAACTCTCTATACAGGCACAAATTGCATTCGGAGCGGATATAATAGTTTGCCTTGATGAATGTGCTCCACATCACACAAGCAAAATGTTTACAGCCGAAGCAATGATGCGTAGTAAACGCTGGGCATCACGATGTCTTGCGGAATTAGAACGTTCGGGCACCGGGAAACAAGCGTTGTCCGCGGTAATTCAAGGGGGGATATACGGAGATTTAAGAAGAGAAAGTGCGGATTTCGCAAATAAAAACGCTTTCGATTGTTTTGCAATAGGTGGTAGTTTAGGTATTACCAAACAACAGATGTTTGATATAACTCAGATGACGTGCGAAATGCTCGATCGTAAACGCCATGTCCATTTGTTAGGTATCGGAGGCATTCCTGATATATTTAATGGAGTTAAGTGCGGTATTGACACGTTTGATTGTGTTAGTCCTACTCGTATTGCTCGACACGGTATTGCTCTAATAAAAGCGTCAGAAAAGGAACAGTCCGAATATGGTTTGACAAAAACATCTGAGCAAGATCCATCAACAAAAAAAGCAAATAATATAAATATTAATCACTCGCGTTTTGTTGGTGATACTAACCCTATTTCATTTAATTGTGATTGTTATACGTGTAAAACGGTATCAAGATCTTACATACATCATTTGTTCCGTGCTGATGAAATGCTCGGAGGACAATTAATATCTTTACATAATATACGGTTCATGAATAAGTTAATGGAAGATATACGCTCCGCTATTGCTAATGATACTTTGGACAAATGTCAATCGGAGTACTTAGATTAATTCTCTATCCAATGCTTGCATATCTGTAGGCATTGGCAATATAAAATTCATTTCTTCTTTCGTAAATGGGTTAACAAAAAAAAGTTTATGTGAGTGTAAAGCTTGTCTTGAGAAACTTTTTATTAAATCAGGATAGACTTCTTCAATATGACGCTTTTTATATACTTGATCTCCAATTAACGGACAGCCTATATGGTGCATATGTACTCTTATTTGATGAGTGCGTCCAGTTAATAGTTCGCATTCTATTTTAGAAATTGCTTTTGTAGATGTATAGTATCGTGTTTTAATCGTTTTATATACGGTGATAGCATGTTTTCCTTTGTTCTGACTAACTGTAAACATTTGTCTGTTTTTAGGATGGCGACACATAAAAGTATCAATTTTCCCCTCTTTTTCTGCAGGTACATTAAAGACAAAACATATATAAAATCTACGAATTTGCGTACCTTTGCCAGTTGCAAATAGTTCAGTAAATTTTGCGTGTGCTATGTTTGTTTTTGCAACAATCATTATTCCTGATGTATCTTTATCAAGTCTGTGAACAACTCCGGGACGTTCTCCTATATCAGACAGTTGCCACCTACCAGCTAATGCATTTACTAGTGTTCCGGATTTATGTCCTGGCGCAGGATGACACACAAGTCCAGCTTGTTTATTAACAATTATTATATGTTCATCCTCGTATAACACCGCGATCGGAATATTTTCTGGTGAAAAATCGTACGTACGTAATTTTGTATTTGCATAAATGATTTTTACAACTCCTGATTTGCAGAGTTTTTTGGATGGATTTGTTATTAACTCACCATCCAATGAAACAGCTCCTGATTTAATGCAACGTTGGAGCTCAGCACGGCTTATATCTGGAAATAGTTTAGTTAAAATTTTATCAAAACGTTCTCCGACACAGTCAGATTCAATATACTGAGATAGGATTTGACAATCCATTTTACTTTTTTGCAATAAATTGTTCGGCACATAAAACAATTTCGTTAAATCTTGAGAATGTTATACCGCCAACTTGAACCATATCTTTGCGATCGGATTGCTTGATGTTTAAATTCAGTGACAAAGATATGTGTGCCACAATTTCACATGCAGTTAGTTTAGACTGCAAACTATTCGAAACTGTTATATACAAGACAATCGTATCATTTTTTGTCTTGTTTCCTATAATGAAACATGTTTCCGACTGTGATAATTTCGTTTTATCAATTAAGGTTAAAATACTTTTTTGATCTGATTTATCCAATAGCAAAGAGTTAATTACAATGCCATTAATTGTTTTTGTTGATGGTTTTATATTGTTCACAAATATGTTTGATTTTAGCTGTTCTATCTGTCTATTCAGTTCTCGAATTTTTTGTGAGTTTTGCTCATTAATACAAACCTGTTCCATTAATTTTTCTTCTAAGTACCTTTTTACGTACATTCCTGTAACGGCTTCAATCCTTAACGTGTTATTCCCAATCGATGAACTAGATATTATTTTAAATCCACCGACATATGATGTATTAGGAACGTGTTCGCCACCGCAAAGTTCTATAGATATATTATTCCCAATAGTGATTACTCTAACGGTATCTGGATATTTTTCATTAAAAAGAGCGATAGCTCCTTTTTTTATTGCGTCATCTTTTGACATTATTTCGTTAGTTATCGGCAATCCGTCGTTAATCCAGTCCTGCAATAATGTTTCTACTCTTTCTATATCTCTTTTATCTATTGATTTTTCACAATGGAAATCAAACCGTAATTTTTCAGGCATAACGAGCGATCCTTGTTGAAAGACGTTATTGTCAAACAATTGTCTTAATGCACTTTGTAATAAATGCGTTGCTGTGTGATTGCGAGATATTGAAATTCTTCTGTCATAATCAACATGCACAGACACTATATCATTCTTTAATAGTGTTCCTTTATCAATTACACATTGGTGAACGATCAAGCCATCTTTTTTATATGTATCAAAGACCGTGGCTTTACCATTATTCCATGTCAATGTACCTGTGTCTCCAACAGCTCCTCCGCCTTTTGGATAAAAAGTATTATCACCTAATACAAGTAACACGTTATCACCTTCGCTGGCGGCATCTGTTACAATTCCACTTTTAATGATGTAATGAACATTAGTATTAACCTTATTGTCGCGATTTAAAAATTTATATATATGATTATTTGATAGATTATGTTTTGTCATTTGATCGGATATATCAAACCAAATTTTATCAGTAAATTGATCTCCTGTGCCGATCCATGCGTTTTTTGATCTTTCTTTTTGCTCCTTAACACATTTATCAAATTTTTCAGCATCAATCTTTTTGCGTTCAGCACGTAAAACGTCTTGCGTTAAATCAAACGGAAATCCGAACGTGTCATAAAGTTTAAATGCAACTTCAGCTGGGAATTCTTCAAACGATCCGAGTTTATCTATTTCTTTTTTTAATAACGCCATACCATTATCTATAGTATTCATAAACCCTGTTTCTTCGCCTTTTAAAATAATCGCTATATGTGATGCACTTTGTTGCAGATCTGTATAGTGCTCCCCCATTGTTTCAACAACGGAGTTAACGAGTTTGTATAAAAAAGGTTCATGCATATTGAGAGCGTGACCGTGTCGTAAAGCTCTACGAATAATTCGCCTAAGAACGTAGCCTCGACCTTCATTAGATGGAATTATTCCGTCAGCAATCATAAATGTTATAGCCCTTATGTGATCTGCAATGACATTATTATGAGCTTCATTTCCCTTGTACTCAATATTAGTTATATTTACGATGTCATTTATTATTTTTTGAAACAAATCTATGTAGAAATTATTATGTACTCCCTGCAATACAGCAGTAATGCGTTCTAATCCCATACCTGTATCAATAGACGGTTTAGGCAATTTTATGCGTTCTCCATTTGGAAGTGTCTCAAATTGCATAAAAACTAAATTCCATATTTCTACAAAACGATCTCCATCCTCATCTTTAGTTCCAGGTTTGCCTCCACTAATTTCTGATCCATGATCGTAGAAAATTTCACTACAAGGTCCACAAGGTCCAGTATCGCCCATAGACCAAAAGTTTGCACTTGTTGGAATGCGAATTATTTTATCGTCACTAAAACCAGTTACTTCTTTCCAAATGCTTGCAGCTTCTTCATCGCTAGAATGAACTGTTACTAATAGTTTTTCATCAGGTAATCCTAAGCGTGTTGTTACAAAATTCCATGCAAATGGTATTACTTCATTCTTAAAATAATCTCCAAAAGAAAAATTACCCAACATTTCAAAAAACGTGTGATGACGAGCGGTATATCCAACATTTTCTAAATCATTATGCTTTCCGCCAGCTCTTACACATTTTTGCGATGTCGTAGCACGTTTAAATGGCAGTACTTTTTTACCAGTGAACACATCTTTAAATTGAACCATTCCGGCATTTGTAAACAGTAATGTAGGATCGTTTTCGGGGACAAGTCCGCTTGATGGGCATTCAATGTGTTCTTGCTCTTTAAAATAATTCAAAAACTCGCTTCTTATTGACGATAAAGTTGTAGCCATATTTTTTTTATAAAAGTCTTTTCAAAACTGATAATATCATATACCCTAAGGTCCTTCTCTGGCGTTTGTATAATTGCACTATTTTAACAATTAATATATAATTAAAATGTACCATAGTTATATAATTTTGATGTATATGATTTTGTCAAAACACAAAACATTACTGTTACCAGTTTTTGCGATTTTATTTCACGGTTCAATTTCATGGAATTGCAATTTGATTGCATCTGAAATTGTTAATTGTGAAAACAAAGACATTGTCTGCGAGCAAAAAAACTGGTTTGATGCGCAATTAATTGGCGGTCTCCGAGAAAGTATTGATGTTTTTTTCACGTCTAATTCGACTGCTCCAAAAGATGAATGGTTTGAAAAGGCTCTTGTTGATAAACAAGACAAATTCTACGAATCTGCGGAAAATTTAAAAGACTTAATTTTGCTTAATAAAGCTGTTTTATGCAAAACAGAGCAGGGAAAAAAGCAATATCACGAAAAACGTAAATCTGCTTTCTTGCAATCAATAAAAGATGCTTTCGAACGTGATTTTGATCGAATAAAGTCTATATCTTCTGGTGATAGCCATAAATCAGAGGAAAACGCGTATATTCTTGGCTTAATTAATGGGTTTGTCGTTGATAGTACGCTGTGGTGTTGTTTTAACGAGGAGCCCTATAAAGCCAAGTTTCCTGGTCAAACGTGTGGATTGAACAACAATGAGTGTTTTACTTTGTGTTACAGAATTTTGAGCGATATAAAACAAATTCTTTCAGGAGATGACTTCACAATAAAAGGTATGTCTTTATGGCAAAAACTAGGAGGAAAAGACAACACAGCTGATCTTTTCGAAGATTCGTTGGTTGGAGTACTCGCGCATGATTGGAACTGTTATTTATTAGGCACACTTACTATAGCTGGAAGACATAAGAGACCGGATGAAATGGGTTATTGGTCATCTTTAGTTGATGACGTCAATCTTTGCTGTAAGTGGCTCTTCAACTCATATCTGCATGGTGTTTGTAATCTTCTTCGTTCCCAGATACCTCAATACAATACAATTACCAATAATGAACAGCTTTTTGAGAAGCTGTCTTGTCAAGACAAAGACTTTTTATTATATTTCGATTGTGTCAATGACATAATGAAGCACCATAACACTAATTGTAAGTCAATTTATGCCACGAAAAAAATCCTGGTGACTAAAAGTCTCTTTGATAAAACGAATGAAAACCATTATTGCATGAATGAAAAATATTCTAAGCTTATATATGATTATATTACAATTAAAACGTTCGTAAATAAACATGGTCTTGATTACTCTAAAACAATAAACGATTGGCATGACCTTATGAAGAAAGAACAAAAACTTTACGAAGATTTCGAGGCTCTGTGTGAAGGTTGTAACAACTATAGTTTGGGTCATTTGGCGTCTACTATAGAGCGAATTAATGACAAGTTGAATGATCCCTCCTGTCATGTTAAGATAACACAAGATACTTTGAACACAATAACATTGATAGAGAAAAAACTACGCAGTTGCACTTACAATAACGGCAATGAAAGCAAAAAAATTGATAACCTATATACAGGAAAGTTAGCTGTCGCTTTATATAACGATTGCATTGGCGTAGACGATTTTATAGCAAGATTAAAAAATAAAGAAGTTAGTGCTTACGAATACCTAGAACACCACAAATAACCATTTAACCATTATTTCTTAATCAAGCGCAGGCAAAGCAACCTGCGTTTGATTTTTTCATACCAACGTTCTCAAAAACATCTTGGCTTTACATTCGTTTTTCTTCATATAAAGCTTTTTTAATTCCTTTTGGTTAGTAATTTCTCTATGGAGAAAAATACTAAATCTGAAAAAATCGTTGTTAGTAGATGTCTTTTTTTCTGAAAGCACTTGTATTTTTACAGGCATAATCGATCTTCGGTTTTTTAAAATTCTAATTTTTTATAAGACGCCTAATGCCTAGTAAGGGCTTTATATATATTTTTTATGTTATATAATGCATCATAGATCTCATGCATTTTTGAGTTATAAGAGTTATCGGAACTTCAAAAATTTTTCGACGAATTTGAGACATCTAATTAAACGCCCCCAGAGATGGGAGTGAAATAGATTTGAAACCGAATGCCTACAATCAGTTGAAGCGGGCGTTAGTTTACTAACGTAAGATCCGTGACAACGTACCTTTTGCATAATGAGTCAGCGAATTCGTGTTGCTTGCAAAGTAATATTACAAATAATTAGTATTATCAGTATAATATCATTTTTTTGTGTTTAATTATTTTATTTTTCAAATAACGCCTTTTCGTTGAATTGTCCTAAACGTTAACCTAGTATTGATATTGCTGTTTATTGATATTGCAATTTTATTTTTTCCTTTTTCTGTTTGCTCGAATGTATGTCTTTTAAATGTTCTAGCGCTCGTTTTCCGCAAATAAATTTTAAATTTAGCAAATTTTAAATTTAGCTTTGTTAGCTTAACATAAGCGGTATCGTACGATAGATATGATATATTTATCGAAAGATTTTTTGAGCTGAATATTTTTATGTATACTTCTTTTTAGTATTACTATTATGTTTTTCAGATTTTTTTAAATTTTGTTGTTACTAGTATTTTTTCTTTTTAATTCTTTTTTTTTACACCATTCTCTCACTATAACGTAGCTTTCCACTTTTTGCTTTTATAATGTAAATTTTTTGTCTAGATCTTCTAGCTTTAAGTTATAAAAAGATTTTCTTGTTTGTTTTTTCGTTGTATAGACTTTTTTGATCCTTCGCCCCAATTCCTTTATCACATATATAAAAACGGCATGTCTCATTCTTACTTTCCCCTTGT
>CADBOF010000015.1 GCA_902796345.1 uncultured Pseudomonadota bacterium | reverse complement strand
CTCTATTTCAGTACTCTATTTCATAATAGCATGTTTGAAATCTTAATTCAATAGCACATATAAGGAACAAAAAGGTTGACATAAATTATTGTAAATTTTCAGTAAGATTTGTTTCAAGAACTAAGATTTGTTTCAAAAGCAAAGCAAACACGACCAACACCTGATTAAATTTTTTAAAAGATAATCTTTAAAAGATAAAATGAAACATTGATAACGTGAACAAAAACTATTTTGGGGTGACAAAATATAAACACTTACTGATGCGTCTTGTATACAAATGCAAATTTTAGTATTTTAAATACGGTTTTACTGATTTAAAAAAAAATTTATGAAGTTCGAATGGGGTAAAAAGGTTGTATGTACCGAATGCGGTAGCATTTTTTACGACATGCGAAAAACAGACGTGGTATGTGTAAAATGTGGTTTTAACTTTAAATCCGGAGTGGTTAAAAAGAACTCAGATGCTAAAAAGAAGACGAAAAAACTTACAATTCCCAGCAATAAAGATTTTGATACATCTGATTACTATAATTCAGAAGAAGATGCAACTTCGGCACTTAATGGAAACTTTGTAATGGAGGATGATTAAATATATATGGACAACACAAGTATAAATAGCGTTACTAACGCAGACACTGTTCTTACAGGTGACAGACCTTCGGGATGTTTGCACTTGGGTCATTATGTTGGTTCCTTACGTAACAGAATATTATTACAAAACAAATGTAAGTGTTATCTACTTATTGCCGATGTTCAGGCTCTATCTGCGAATTTTGATCAACCTGAGCAAGTTAAACAAAATGTAGTTGAGGTGTGTAAGGATTATTTGGCTGTTGGCATTGACCCAACAAAAACAACAATATTTATTCAGTCAATGATACCAGAATTAACCGAATTGACTGTTTACGCAATGAACTTAATATCAGTTGCTCGGTTGGAACGTAATCCTACAGTAAAAGCAGAACTTCAAACAAAGAGTTTTGCCGACAATATTACGTCAGGATTTTTAAATCATCCAGTGAGTCAAATGGCAGATATAACTATGTTTAAGGCAACTGCTATACCAGTAGGAGAGGATCAACTTCCATTATTAGAAGTTTCAAACGAAATAGTTCGTAGATTTAATAATATTTATAAAACGGACGTTCTTAAAGAATGCAGAGGAATTTTGAGCGACGTAACACGGCTTGTTGGTATTGACGGTAAGGCTAAAGCTAGCAAGTCATTAAGAAATGCAATAATGCTATGTGAAGAACCGAAAGACCTAAAAGATAAGGTATTCAGTATGTACACAGATCCAAACCATATTAAAGTGTCAGATCCAGGACGCGTTGAAGGAAACGTTGTTTTTACGTATCTTGATGCATTTTGGGATGACAAAGATGAGGTAACCGATCTAAAAAAACAGTATGAAAAAGGTGGTTTAGGAGATATGACTTTAAAGTCAATGTTACACAATTGTTTATCGCATATTTTAGAACCTATCCGGGAAAAAAGAGCCAGCATAAGCGAAAAAAATGTGTATGATGTTTTGTTTGAAGGTACGGAAAACGCTCGAAAAGTCGCATCAGAAACATTACGGCAAGTAAAAGATGTTATTGGCCTTGTTTATAGTGATTAATCGGTAGTGTGTTACACTGCAGGTATATGGAGAGACATAGTTTTATAATGGTTAAATTCGTTATTTTGCCAACTTGTTTTTTAACATTTTGTATTAATTCTTTAGCAATTGCTGGCGATGATAAAAATAGCGATGCCGGTAAAATTGTAAATAAAAACAATGAAACAAAATCGGCTGTTGTTAGAAAAAATAATTCTTTGAAATCGATTGAGAAGTTTCTCAAAGAGAATGTAGACGGTCACAATTCTTATATAAACGATCTTTTATCCAGAATCCAAAATACAAGAGACGCATTAATGTGTATTGTAAATAAGCGTAGAATTAATAAAAAAGATCTAAAAAAAGAGATTGATAAATTTAACAATGATGTTAAAGAAATAGTCGAGAAATATAATAATATCTTTACCGAACCATCATCGGGATCTGGAATTGATACAGAGGCATTACCAGAAAAATCTAATCCCGTAAAAGGTCACGCTATTGTTACGCTTGATTGGAGAAAGAGGCTTCGTATCAATTGTTTATATAATCCCATCCAAGAACTGACATCTCCACTTACAGAAGAAAACGTTATAGAATTCGTCAACGAACGAAAATTTTCTAATGAATTGTTAGAAACAAAAGACCTTCCGGATAGTGATGTTGGATGTGCCAACGTTGCACTAAGTAGTCCGGAAAAGTCTATTGCAACAATTGATGATCAAAAAATACTCAATTAGTCTCAATCGTATAGAAAACTATTTTTAAAGTAAAATACTTTTAAAGCATTTTACTTTATTACTAATTGTATTTCTATGAGGCAATCGCCTCTTGTTGTTTTTATATTTGTGTATATGGTTTTTTCTTTTGATAAAAAAGCATAATAGCTCGCTCCTTACAATCATTTTGTTCATTTAGTAATTTATAAATATCACTTGATGTATCCGTCTCATACTGCATTTCTGGGGTAAGACTGTCGTTATACCTAAACCATTGATCATTCGGTGTAGTTCTGCAGTAAGCTACCCAGTGAGCACAACCAATGTTAACACATATACTTGATAAGAAATATTCAAAATCATCAGATTTGTATTCTGAAGTTTTAAACTCAACAAAATTTTTCAGATTTAACTCGCTATCAATTTTTAAATATTTGTCTGCCGATAAATCTTGGCCACGTTCTGCGTGTACTATTAAGATTTGAGGTAAAAAATAAATCTTGCTTTGGTGTTCCGCATCTTCGAGGGCGTTGTCATTTTGACAATAAAGTTGATTACCTCCTGTTAACTCTTCTATAGCAATACGATGTTCAAAACATTGCTGTATTGTAAGAGGATTCTCTTTTGTTCCTATATCGCTGCTGTTCTTACGGTTATTCTGGAATTCCGAAATCTTTTTTAAAGGAAATGACAGAAAATAATTTCTTTGCATATTATATGACATTTGAAGACATTTTAGATATTTATCTTTTGTAAATTCAAAAAAATCAAAAAGACGGGCACTTTTACTTTGTACAACTTTGTTATATTCCTCTAAATATCTATGTGCCAATTCGTCAAGATCATTTTTGTTATAGTTCTCTACATAAACATTCCCGTAACCTAAAACTTCGTTAATCGTTCGAATAATGAAAAATATCAGATCTTTTGCGTCACCACCTTTTCCAGGAATAGGTTTAAGCAGAGGATCACAAAGCGAAAGTTTTCCGACAAAATCCTGCAACTCGTAGATTTGATCATCGTTACCCCAAGGATTTCTTCCTTCAACAATGCCTGTATGTTCCCACATTTTCGATATTAAAGTTTGCAACTGTTTTATAAAAAGAGCTTTGTTATATTCTAGTAAACTAGATTTGCACTTATTTTCGCATTCTTCGTATTTTAAATATTCTGCCCCCATGACCTCTTCTTTATATTTTTGAGCTAACTGTTCTCTGTCATCAGCAGTTGCCTTGTATTGAACTTGATCTTCCATTGACTTACGCTTTTCAAAAACGTCTATGTATCTTTCAATACATTTTTGCAAGTTTTGTACTTTGCGCTGAATTTCGTTAGGAATCCGATTCCATGCGTATTTTTTTTCTTTTTCGTTTTTTTCTACAATTTTTCTTTTATCGTCAAGAATCTTTTTAAGAATATCCTCCAAGTCCAACATAAGCGTCTTGAACGGTATAAGATTAGCCAAACACTGTAATGTTGCATTCACATAACATGTGGAACCTATATTCTGCAAACCTGTCGTTTGATTTACACTTTGACCTTCCAATGATTCGTTACGTTCGTCTTTTTTTGTATATATCTTGCATCCTTTATTTTTTTTTAATTCATTGTGTGTTTTTAACCAATTTTCTACCATATTGTCACTTTCTTGTATATATTTATTATATTCGTTTTGAGCTAAAACCGCATAACTAACCTCTGTTACTTCAGGGTTTTTATTATTGTTGTTTATGTTGTTTTGATTTATATCAGTATTTAATCTTAATCCAAATCCACTAGTCGGCTTTGTTAT
>CADBOF010000014.1 GCA_902796345.1 uncultured Pseudomonadota bacterium | reverse complement strand
TTGCTATATTATTTACATTTGTTTTGTCTTCATTTATATCATCGTCAATCGTTTCTTTATAAACTCTTTCTCCGTCTAAATCATTTCGTTGGTCTTTATTATATGTTTCTGCATCATGGTTATATAAAAGGTTATTTTGTTTCACTTTATCCTCGAGTTCCATCGCTGAAATGATCTGTTCTGAAGTGTTTTTTATATTCTCACTGATAATATCACTTATATCTTCGTCAAAACTGTTTTTTAATATTATTTTTTTTAAATCTTCAATACTATTATCCAACGCGTCATTAAGGGTTTCGTTCGGATTTTCGTGAATTGTTTTAAGAGTTTTTTGAATAACAAATCTTCGTTGTTTCGATGGGTCTTTCCAGTCTGCTGTAGAAAAATTGTCAAATTCTTTGTTTACGTCAATACCATTATTTACCTGATAAACTATTCTGTCTATTGTATCTAAATCATTGTCGCTTAATTCCATCGTATGCGCTGATGCTAACGAGATAGAAAAAGATAAACAAATTTGTATAAACTTATTTCGCATATTACGTTTTAATGATCCAAAATTGCCTTTACACTTTGAACGATATAGTAAAAACGTTAAATTCAAGTTAATTTTTTTTGATCTACCCCTAATTGAGTATTTTCATTTGCTTAACAAGCATTTTACCAATCATCGCCTCGATAATACCGTATCTAACCTACGCAGAATTTCTTTCCTAGGAATTATTGTTAATGTATCGACAAGTCTGGGAGCTTTCTGAAGCCCTAATATTACAGTTTGTATGGGCATATGCAAACTTTTTCCTCTTATGTTCATTTCATTAGAAACTTTACTTAACAACTCGATAGCTTGATCTTTAGACAATGCATCACAATCTATTTTTGAGAGATGATGCTTAAAGCACGTTATAACGTCAAAATTAACACAGTTTATATTTGGATTATATCCATTAGAAAGAATGTTATCCCAACCAATCAAGTCGTTATAATTATCAATATTCTCTTTGATAACAGAATACTGACGTTCAGAC
The DNA here is from genome assembly GCA_902796345.1 of uncultured Pseudomonadota bacterium. Taxonomy (GTDB): domain Bacteria; phylum Pseudomonadota; class Alphaproteobacteria; order RUG11792; family RUG11792; genus RUG14087. The sequence goes on along the minus strand of CADBOF010000014.1, from coordinate 14,044 downwards.
ATTTTTAAGGGTATGCGTTTTTTCAAACAGTCATATGAGATTTCCCGTATTATTTTTTTGTTTAAGTTAAACAATTGCTCTACATCAAATTTAGGAGAGTTCGAACCAAAAGAAGTTATATCAAAATAATTCGCAAGTTCATCAAGATCTAAAAATGTACATGTATCTTTTGACGTTCCTAGTGTCGCAAGTAAATTCCATATGGACATGGGATCAAGTCCATCATTGCGGAGATTTCCCAAGTTTAAACTACCTAAACGTTTTGAAAATTGGGAGCCGTCTTTGTTGATGAGTAGAGAAAAATGCCCAAATTTTATTTGGCACCGTCTACCAGATATTGCTTCAATCATCGCAATTTGAGCAGATGTATTTGTCACATGATCTTGTCCTCGCAAAATATGAGTAACATTACTATCCAAATCATCTATTACTGAACAAAATGAATACAAAAATGTTCCATCAGACTTTGCTATTACGGGGTCGCTTATATTAGAAAGATTGTATGACGTGTCTCCAAGAACCATATCGTTCCACTGAATTGTTTCGTCTGGTAATTTAAATCTCCAATACGACGGTATTCCAGATTTTTCAAATTCATTGATTTGCGAGGCAGTTAATTTTAGTGCCTCTCTATCGTATATAGGAGGTTTTCCCTTGAGGATAGCCCGCTTACGTTTAAATTCTAGTTCATCTTCAGTTTCAAAACATTTATACACAAGATTTTGTTCATTTAGTTTTTGTAATACTTCCTTATACCGTTCTAATCTTTCAGATTGCCTAAACGTTTCATCATATTTAATTCCAAGCCACTTTAAATCGTATAAGATAGCATCTTCGTATTCTTTTTTTGAGCGTTGGCTGTCAGTATCGTCTATCCTAAACAGGAATTTACCGTTATTTTTTTTACAAAAAAGATAATTAATAATAGCTACGCGTGCATTTCCAATGTGCATATATCCCGTAGGACTTGGTGCAAAACGTACTTTACAGCATGACATAAAATATTTAACCCTTGTACATACGAACTGAGTATATCACTTTCCAATGTGAAGTGAATAGTGATTAACTCTTTTTAAACTTTTATTTTGTACGTTTATATATAGGAAAAATAAAACGGATTTTTTGTGAAAGTACAAATATACACATATATAGCATTATTACCCACAGTTGTGGGAAGCACGTATCTTAACGTTTATGCAGATAATGAACCGATTAAGAATGGCGCAATTGCACAAACAGACGAGTTAATAAAACAATTGCCAACAGCTCTTTTAGATAATTTACATAGAGACTTGATTGAACAGGAAGCAAAAAGCCAAAAAAGTATTGACAGTATTGCTGGTATTTCACGAAGCAAAATTGAAAACGAAATTATGCGACGTCATAACGAAGACAGATCTCAAACGATGGGAATAAGAAAAATTTCACCAGAAGCATTACCTGGGGCTTTACTTAAATATATAGCCGAACGTGGCGTTAGTTATGAAGGTTGTAGTCCTCAAGACGCAATGAACGAAATGCATAATAGAACAGGCATTGTAAATGATCTGCCGGGGGTGTTAGCGACTCAAATACAAACTGAATATATCAAGTCACAACAAAAAAAAGCAGGAGAAGAATTTGCAGCACGAGAGACGGCGGAAGATTTGCACGACACTGTTGCAGAAATAAAAGAAACAGCCGAACAGGGTAAAGATCCGGCTTTAGTAAAACAAGCAGAATATGTAAAACAGCAAGAAGAAACCGTAAGTGATACCACAGATAACATTTTAAAAAATGTTGCTGATGGAGAGAATACGGAACCTCCACCACATGGATACGACGCTAAAATCCAAAATAACAGATCTTCCGAAGAAATAAGAGAGGCAGAGAAAGCTGTTGAAGAACGAAACCTTGTACCACAAAAAACTGAAGAAGGTTTTTTTAGTAGCGTTTGGAACGGAATAAAGCGAAGTTTTAGTAATTGGTTCAATGGAACAGAAGAACAACATCAGAGTGATAACAACATTACTCAAGACGTCGATGATATGACAAAAGCTGTTACAGATGCAATTAATGAAGCAGAATAATTTTTATATAAAATTAATACTATATATTCACAACAAAACATGGGTTAAAAAATTAATTAATTCCATGTTTTGATATTTGTAATTTTTTAAAAATTATGCAAAAACAAATAAAGGCGTTGTTTATCTAAATAAACTTTTATCTAACAACCACATTTAAAATGTATACTATTAATTTTTCTTATAAAAATCACTTTGGATAAACTTGTTTCGTTTCATAAAATATATAAAAAAATATATTAAACCTACTCAAAAAAGATTCTAACGTGTATATTATGAATTCATAAATGACAAATCAGCTATTTGTGTTTTTTTTGCTATAAAGACCTAAATGTTATATTAAAGTGCCAATTAATGTATTATCTAAACGATTATGACGCTGGTGGACGATGACGGACTCGAACCGCCGACCCCCTCGGTGTAAACGAGATGCTCTACCACTGAGCCAATCGTCCATTATAAAAGACCCCGACAGATTCTAAAACTGTAAAAATCTGCCGAAAAAGATTATCCCTGACGGGCTTTAAATTTTGGAACCTGCTTATTAATAACGTAAAGCCTCCCTTTACGACGGACTAGCTTGCATGCCCGATGACGACTTTTTAAGGACTTAAGAGAGCTTGCGACCTTCATTTTTTTATCTACATGATAACTTACATAAGTTCATTATATCGATATACCAAGACCTAAGTCAATTTTAGGTTTTGTTATGCGAGCCACTGATCCAGTTTTGTATATGAATACGATGGGTCCAAACCAAAAATAAAAACACACACAAAGCGAATACAAGAGTTTTACTATTAGTAATTCCGAGGAAAAATTGTATTAGCACAGACGCAAGAAATACAAAACTCATTGATAATGACGCAACAGCAGATATTTTGATAAAAACAAGAGACAACGCCCAAGCAATTACCGCGATAGTTGCACACAAAGGATTTATTGCAAAAAACATACCGGCAGACATTGAAACGCCACGACCTCCGTGAAAATTCAACCAGCATGGGTAGCAGTGTCCCAATAGTCCAGCGAAACAAAATAAAAAACAGTAAGGATTGCACTTAAAAAGGTATGCTATTACCGCTCCTTTAGCTAAATCTCCAAATAACGTGATAGCACCAATGCTTTTACTTTTAGTGCAACGTAAAGCGTTTGTGGCGCCAGTACTTCCAGATCCACAAAATCTTAAATCAATGTTATAAATGGTTTTCGACAAAATGTACCCAGTAGGGATTGACCCTATTAGATAACAAAGTAAAATTCTAGCTAGCATTTTTCAAAAAATGATGAAATTTTTATGATGTTAACAATAGTTTCTATCTTTAATCAATATAGATATGCCAATAAAAATATCATAATACAATTTTCTCAACTTATCCATATCAGATCTAGTTATGAACTCGTTAGCTGTATGAGCCTGCGACAAAGGAGAGCCAATCTCTACAACATTCATGTATTTATGTAGCGTCTGAGCATCAGAATTTCCACCAGCAGTTCCAACGTTAACTGTTTTATTTAGAGATGTTTCAACTATAGTTTGCGTCTTTCGTTGCCATTCACCTGAGCAACCAATAAATGGTTCTGAAAGTGTTTCAATGTTCGCAGTTATAGTATTTGGAATTAAATTACAGATTGCTTGCTTAATCCAGTTAGGACTTCTAACATTGTTAAATCTAATATTAAACTCTGCTGTTATTTTATTTGGAACTATATTCCTAACACTATTACCAACATCAATGCTCGTCAATTGGAGTGTAGACGGTTCAAATTCGCTATTTCCGTCATCAATATGAAAATTGACGAGATTATTAACTGTATCAACAAATTTATGAAGATGATTATTTTTAGTACATGCAACGTGTCCTTGATGACCTACAGAAGTTAAATTAATATTCATACTTCCCCTGCACCCGATTTTTATGTATTCTCCTGAATTTTTTGGAGAGCAACTTTCTGGAATTACCCCTATGATGAAATCATTATGATACTGAGTTACATAATTCATAAGTGATTTCATTCCGTTATCAGTCATTACCTCTTCATCACCAGTAAGCAAAATCATTATTGATAAATCGGATGGCTGTTTTATAAAATCACGTATCGCAATAATGGCTGAAGACAATCCACCTTTCATGTCGTTTGTTCCTCTGCCATATAACTTTCCATCATGTTCGACTAGTTCAAATGGGTTGTATGTCCATCCATCACCAGGATCAACAACATCAAGATGCCCAGCAACGCATAGCGTTTTACTTCCACGATTCAAATACGCCATTAAATTTGGAACATTTCCTGACTGATGTATACGAGTTGTAAATCCCCATTTTTTTAACAATTCTTCGCAAAATCTTACAGCGTCAATGCATGACGGAGTTATTGTATTAAACGAAACAAGTTTTTGTAAAAGCTTTATATGATCATTATCCATGTTTAAGAATTTTCATCCAAAATAGAACCCAAAAGCTTGGCTGTATAATCAACGAGTGGAATTATCCGGCTGTATCTAAGTCTTTTAGGGCCTACAACACCTAACGCACCTATTATATTTTTTTTGTTATTTTTATATCCTGAAACAATCATTGAACATCCGGACATTTCAAACATTTTTGTTTCTGCTCCTATAAAAATTTTTACGCCTTGAGCATCTGCAGATTTGTCTAAAATATTTTTCATTGTTTTCTGTTCATCAAACCGTTTTAACAGAGCGTTCAATTGTTCTATCTCATTCGATTTTTCTATTAAATTCGACTGACCTTTAACTATTATTCTATCTGTGTTTTCAATTGCTAAAAATCCTAATCCGTCAGCAACTATTTTTTTTCCTATGCGATCAATACCTTCTTTCTGACAATTTAATTCATCTTGAAGCTTTTTTCTTATTTTATTAATATTTAGCCCCGTAAATTTTGTATTTATGTATTTTGTTACCTGTTCCAGAACGCTCGCTGATATATCAGATGGGACCTCAATAAGTCTGTTTTCAACTTGTCCATTGCAACTTACTATAACAACAATAGCTCGTCCAGGACTTAATAAAACAAATTCGATGTGCCGTATTACACTATCAACAGTTGGAGTAACTATAAGACTTACACAATTAGAAAGTTTAGATAAAATATCCCCTGCTGTTTCAAGCACAGAATTAATGTTTTGACCTATTATTCCATCTTTTATTGCACTGAGTGATTGTTTTTCAATTTCTGATAAATTAGACGCTTCAATCAATCCATCAACAAATAGTCTCCACCCTTTATCTGTCGGTTTTCGCCCAGATGAAACATGATCCGATGATAGTATTCCCAAATCTTCCAGATCTGCCATTACATTACGTATTGTTGCAGGAGACAGTGGCGTATCTAAATTTCTTGATAACATCAACGAACCTACTGGATGTCCAGTTTCTACATAAACCTCGACTAGTTTTCTAAAAATTTCTTTATAACGCTTATTTTCTGTAATATCCATGTTTTACCGTTTTATGTAATCTTTTCGTTCTATAAGGAAATCGCCACCATACCTTACAGTCTGGACATCAATACATTTACCACAATCGTCTATTTCAAAAACAACACCGCACACAGTTGCACTTTTTATGTTCGTCGCGGGCGTCATTCTTGCGTGAGCGCTAATTTTTTCAGTAAGCCTTAGTACAGGAACAGACGATTCCATTCCTATAACAGAATTATAATCCCCACACATTCCACAATCTGTTAAAAATCCTGTTCCGTTAGGAAGTATTTGGGCGTCCGCTGTTGGTACATGTGTATGAGTGCCATATAACGCTGAGATTTTTCCATCAAGATAAAAACCAAGGGCTTTTTTTTCGGAACTCGTTTCTGCATGAAAATCCACGATAATAGCGTTCGTTGATACACCTATTTTGTTGAGAGTAACAAAATTGTTCATTATAGCGAAAGGATCATCGTTCGCTTCCATAAAGACGCGACCTAAAACGTTTACTACAGTGATCTTTTTGCCGTTTGGTAATTGACAAGTAACAAATCCATGACCTGGTGTGCCTTTTGGGTAATTTATTGGTCTTATAAGGTTTTTGTTTCGATCGAACATTTGCAAATCATTGTGCAAATCAAACGTGTGATTGCCTAAGGTTATTACGTTTACTCCAGCGTTAAATAGTTGATCGCATATTTTTTGCGTAATCCCAAATCCGTGAGCTGAATTTTCCCCATTAGCTACAACAAAGTCGAAAACACCTTGATGTTTACCCAAATAATTTACAAGACATTTACGTCCTGATTCCCCGCATATATCTCCGAAACATATTACTTTAATATTCATTAGTCGATAACAACATTCTCTAAAGAATTCTTATATATTGTTTCATAGTTCATCGCACGCTGACGTTTCATAATTTTTGCAAATTCTTGAGCTGTTTTTCTATTTACAACAACGTCTGAGATTATGTTATCATCCGGAGCCGTTGCGTCAGGTATTTCTTCGGAAATAATAAATAACGCAACCATTGGTTGTTCTTTACTTATTCTGACGATTCCGCTACACCCAGTTGCTTTATGTCTATTAATAAGCTCCGTTTGGATAAAATCAGGCTCAACTATTGTTGTTTCCATATGTTTAAATTCGTAAACTTCACACGTGCGTCTAAATTGTTCAACAGAATTTGCTTCAGAAATTGTGTTTACACGCATTTGCAATGATATGGCTTCTTCTTCAGTTGTTGGTGTAGGTGTTGGAACCTCTGCTACGATTACTCTAAATTTTGTTTTGCTCGTTCCCTCCTTGTTCGGCATCGCTTTGTCAATTACTTTTACTATTTTGTATCCGCCAGGAACTTCTATTACAGCTGAATGTTGCCCAGGCTTAAGATTTTTTACAGCTATGCGAACAGCACTATCCATATTTTCGGATATAATCCATTCATTTTCGGTTGCTCTATTTAATGCTTCTGCTTGAGATACACTATCAACCAATGCAGAAAAATCAAACCCTTGTTCCAATAAATCAAAAATAGCTTCTGCATTTTCTTTGACCAACTGTTTTTCTTGAAGATTTTTGACTTTAAAAAAGATTTCAGAAAGTTTATATCTTTCATGTTTTGCATCTTTTAAGTATTTATCTTTGTAATTTTTTATTGTGGTTGCATCTAATGTTATGGATTGTTTTACGCTTTGGTAAAATGAACTAAAAATCATTTTGGCTGAAATATTATTTTTAAAAATTGTCATATCTATTCCATTTTTTTTGAAAGCATCGTCTAACTCTTCACGAGTTAGATTATTGTTTTTAGCTATTTTCTCAATTTTTTCGTTAACTTCATCGTCAATATTCATATCTTGAGAACGAGCTATAGATTGGCGAATTTTGTCGTCAATTAATGAATTTAATACTGGTTTAACCATCATCCGAGCAAATTTTTTGTCGAAAGGTTGTTGCGAAGCAAAAAAGACAAATCGAATTGCATTAATAATATCTACATTTGTAATCACGTCGTCTGCAACACGTGCCACAACAAAAATTTCTGTATTATTAAGTACACTTTCTTCTTTGTTCTTTTCATACATCTTTTTTCGTGCTTTTTTTATAACTTTAGATAAATCACTTGCTCGTAAAGCTTGTAGCCCCTTTGATGTTTTATTTTTACCAAGCATCATTGCTTGTGTATCCTTTTCCTTTTTTATTACACGAGCCTCAGAAACAGCACGACCGAAATTTTTTACATTATAAATCTCTGTATAACAATCTTTAACGGAAAATATAATTGTTAAACTGAAAAACAAAAAAAAATTACGCATTATTTATCATCGTCGTCTACACGGGTTAATTGTATCACGCAAAAAACTCTATTCAACAGTAAAGCCTTACTTTTTCTGAACAGATATGATTTCTCCATTATTGATTTGACAAAACTTACCAACATTACGAGCTGTTACTTCATTACAAAAAGGTCCGATTAGGATATATTCGCCTAGCTGTCCCTGGGTATTCGCAACCTTACGAATTGAACAAGATACGTTTGATAAAACTGCAGAATTCGAATACGAAGAAAGTTTTTTGCGAATTGTCGCAACTTGTTGCCGTGTCATGAGTACATCATTATTTTTTTTACACTTAACATAATAATCTCTATCATCAATTATCGTGTAGTTTTGTATAGGGCTACGACCATCAAAATTTGAATTATCAAAATTGTCAGAAATTGGTAATTCTCCTGGTTCTTCAGTAGAAGTCATTAAACGTTCGTTATAACGTTTCGTTTGGATATTTGGATCTACTCGTTCGTATACAGTTTTATTATTATACGCTGAAGATACAATATTTGGAGCATCAGGCAGTACTTTAAAAAAAGTTTTTTCACCTTTAATTTCAGGAATTGAATTATCACCGTTTGTTGTTTTCCAATTATAAGTAATCCATGTTAAACAAATAATTGACAATAGTGACGTAAACGTAATTACAAATTTTTGCCATAGTAATGGAAAAGATAAACTGTACTTTGATTTTTTTTTCGGTAGTAAGTATTCGTCAAAATAATCTGAATAATTTTTTGATTCTTGATCAGTAGGAATACCACTTCTATAACGCTGTAGTTGTGGTAGTTGACGTTTTTTAAAATAAATTCCACTTTGATGAGGTGCATCGTAGTTGCTATTCAACCCATCATTAAATTGCCTAAGCGCCACCTGAGAACGATCAAGTCCTCCGCCCTGAGTATTAAAAAACTCGTTTCTGTCCATGTAAAAGTCTGAAACGGTGTTTTTTCCTATCGAATTATTAGAGTTGTCAATATTTACAAATTGATCGTCAAATTCACAATCTCTTTGGGTCGCAATAGTTTTGTCTCGTTCACCTAATTCAAACAAATTGTCATTTGGAAAACGCTCAGCTCTCAATTCTCGTGTAATATTCCTTTTTTGGAACATGGGTTCTTCACGGACACCGTTAACTGAATGACTCCTATTAATAGGTCTTCTTTGTCTAGACTGTGACGACGTCATAAATACGTCGTCATACTTCGAATAATTTAGTCTATTACCTCCCCCCACGATTCGCCTCAATTTTTCGCTATTCGAACCAGACAACATTATATTTTAATACCCTTAAATTTACTTATCGTTTTTCTTGTTGAACGACGAAACAAATTCAAAACTATCTTCCGGCAAAGCAATGCCAAAGAAAGGTTTATCTAATTTTTTTTCCAATTTTATATCACTCTCTTCATTGTCCTTATTTTTTTCTGTTGGAATTGCAGTTCCATGCGTTTCGTTTATTTCTTCATCATTTAACGGTTTCATCTCTTCCATAGGTGTTATTCCCAAAATACTCAGCCCGTCTTGTATTACGATTTGAGTTACCCTTAACAATGTCATTCTAGCAAATGTTAAATTCATATTTTCTTTATTAATAAATCTTAAATGATCGTCAGACTTCCCTTTATTCCATAAGGAGTGGAATAAAGCGCATATATCTCGTAAATGTGTTGGTACTCTGTGTGGCTCGATCGCTTTCGCGGATAGTTTTATCCGCTCTTTCCAGAATGTAAGAGCTTTTATTAAATCAAGCTCTGCGTCATCTACAAGTAATGACAAATCTGCGTTATATAGTTTTTCGTCAGCCTGTTTGCCAAATAACGCATTAAAGTTTCTAAAAACTGAACATATTCTTGCGTGTGCATATTGAATATAAAACAATGGATTGTCCATTGAAAACTCAACGGCTTTTTTGAAGTCAAAATCGATCATTACATCATGATGCCTTGAGACCATCATAAACCTTGTAACATCTTTTCCAACACGCTCTATCACATCGCGAAGCGTTATAAAATTACCTTTTCTTTTTGACATACGGACAGGAACGCCGTTTTCAAGAAAGTTAACAAGTTGGTATAACCGCACTTCCAAGTCAGCTTTGCCGTCACTTATTGCATATACAGCGGATTTTAATCTTTTCACATAACCGTTATGATCTGCGCCGAAAATATTAAGCATATGAGTAAATCCTCGTTGAAATTTATCAAGGTGATAAGCTAAGTCTCCGGCAAAATACGTCCACGTTCCATCCGATTTTTTTATTGCTCTATCTATTTCATCTCCATACTTTGTTGACTTAAAAAGAGTTTGAGGACGTTCTTCCCAATCTTCTGCCACGGTTCCCTTAGGTTTAGGTAAAATCCCTTCATATATATCACCGCGTTCTTTGAGAATTTCTAGAGCTTTATCAACAAGGTTTCGACTACAAACTTCTTTTTCCGATGTGTAAACATCCATAACAACACCTACGTCGTATAAATCTTTTTTTATTGAATCAAGCATATATTTTATTGAAAATTCACACAAAGGCTTTAGCCACTCGTTTTCAGTTTTATCTAAAAACTTGCTTCCAAATTTATCTATGGCATCTTTGGCAACATCTTTTATGTAACTTCCACAATACATATCAGATGTAAATTGATCTTCAGATATTTCTTTACCAAGTAATTCAATATACCTGAGGTATACAGAACGAGCCAAATGCTTTATTTGATTCCCTTGATCATTAATATAAAATTCCTTTGTTACATCATACCCAACTTTTTCAAGTAGATTGGCGCAAACACTACCAAAAACGGCATTACGTGCGTGGCCAGTATGTAGAGGTCCAGTAGGATTGGCTGAAACGAATTCAACGTTTAACTTTTCGTGTTTATGTATTGGTGTTACACTAAAATTACGACCAAGTCTGATTATATTACATATCATTGACTGCCAGAAATCATTTTTTATTTTTATATTTAAAAAGCCAGGTCCATCAATTCTAATAGATTGAACATTTGGATTTTTCAAAAGCAACTTGGAAATTTCTTCTGCTAATTTTTGTGGCGTTGTTCCAATTTTTTTTGCATATAACATTGCGACATTCGTATAAACATCTCCTAAAAATTTATCTTTAGGTTGGTCAATTAAGATGTCTTCGCCATTTATTTGGATGTCTTTATTAAAGTATCTAATACCAACAATAACTGCATTTCTTATAAACGTAAACATATTTTGGTTATAAAAATTAACTTTTCTTTAGTTCATTGTAACCTTATTGGCGTCTTACAAGCAATTCATTCTAAAATTATTCACGATTTATCGCATGATATTAACACTTTGCATTAATCAAACTACAAAAGTACGTTTTAGTAAAAAATGTTAAATCTAGAAAAAGTAATTCTAATGACACTGGGTTAATAACTGGTAAAAATATGAAAAAATGTTAATATCTATTAAAAAATTGTTAATTATATATAACAAATATCGATAATGTTGATAAAATTTTACGTAACTCTTGATTATTTATTGCAACATTTTGTTAGCATGAAATTATAGGGGGCGGGGAAATAAGAGATTAAAGTAATGAGATTGTTAATAGTAGAAGACGACAAAGATTTAGCACAAAGAATTGAATCGGCGTGTATATCTGAAGGGTTAAATTGCCATAAAGCAGAAACTGGAGTTGAAGCTTTAGAAATGGTTCAACTGTATGATTATGCTGTGATTATTTTGGATATTTTACTTCCAGATATGTGTGGTTTTGATATCATATCTAGGTTGCGAGCAATAAATAATACGACACCAATTCTTATTTTATCTGGACTTATCTCTGTAGAAGATAAAGTTAAAAGTCTTACAATAGGCGCTGATGATTATGTAACAAAACCATTTAGTAAACAGGAACTATTTGCTCGAATTCATGCAATTATACGTCGTTCATCAGGTTTGGCGTCTCCAGAGATAAAAATAGGACCAATGACTTTAAACGTGTTACAACGTAAGGTATATATTTACGACACAGATCTTTCCCTTACTAATAAGGAATATGCAATATTAGAATTATTGGCTATGAAACGTGGCTCTGTCTTAGCAAAAGAAGTTTTTCTAAACCACATATATGGAGGTATGGATGAGCCAGAAGGTAAAATAATTGACGTCTTCATTTGTAAGTTACGAAAAAAAATAGCCGATATAACAGGCGGAATTAGCCTTATAGAAACAGTTTGGGGACGTGGCTACACGATAAGAGAGGAAAATGAATCTATTCCAAAAAAAATACACCCCATCACTGAACTAAAATCGAATGCAACAAACTTTGAACAAGTAAGCAAAGCAGGGTAACTGCCCCTGCTTTAACTTTTAACGTCCTTTTCTCGTTTCAAATGTAGCCACTAGTCCTTAATCCACCGGAACAAATTCATTCGCATGATTATTCCAATTTGGATCCCCTTTTTTCAATCGGTGTTTTTCAAAATCTTTTACAGTCGAAACAAACTTCTGCGCTCTATCAAGAATTTCCTGCTGTGCAGAAGAAAGGTTTTGTCCAATTTTGTCTGGATGCGCATGCTTCATGAAGACAGTGATACTTTTTTTATAGTCTGTAATATCTTGCCCAGCAGTAAATCCATCAAGAATCTCTTTGAACGGAATAATAAAATTTTGTTCGCATTCCTTATCTGTGAAATGCGTCCTAAGCAATCGCGGTATACTCCTTGCCCCATCAATAAGGTCAGCTCTCAGATACAGATAATGATTGTTCTCATAACGGATATCTTTCATTCCAATTCCGTCAAATGTATCCACATCGAACGAGAGCGCCCTTCCTGTAAAAACCCCGTTAACTTTACTTTGCAGTCCCAACCTATCATGAGCGTCTTTAATACAACCTCTAAGGGTCTTATACATCGGCTCAAAAAACTCTTTAAACATATTTTCGATAGCCTTTGCATTTTTTGCAGAAGGAATGACAACCGTATAAAAGAATTTTCCAAATTCATACATCCTTTTTTCAAAAAATTCTCCTCCTTTGTATCTAATCAACAGATCTATTGTTCTCAACGCATCTTTTTTTGATGTATCTCCCAAATATTCTGATCTTACAAGAAATAAAGAAGGAGTAAGCGCAATCTTTTTGACTTCATTAATAGCAACTAATTGTTGAATGTATAAATTATCATAATATTCATCAATTTTATTGAGGAGTTTTGTTTTTATATTTTCTGCACAATCAACGTTTGCGATCTCTTTCTTAAAACTGTCGAGCTTCAGATAAGGAAGATCGTTTTTCAAGCCATTTCCTATTTTTGCAACTTTATCCGTTCCTCGTGGTATGCCTAGATAGCTAAGAAAATACCATAAATAATTCTCAGCAACTTCTGGCACTGGAGCAAAAATAGTTTTAGGATCGATTTCTTTATCGTTTTCATCGGGAAAACCGCAATTCTTCGAAAGAACCAAATATTTAAACGGCTCTCCCAAAAAGAATGCATACACCTCTACCATAAGTCTTTCTAAATAGCCCCCAAGATCCCGTTGTTCTGTATTTAAACCTTTAGTCTTAAACACATTTATAAGATCTATAAGTCCGTAGTTATGGAACGTATCCCTAATTTTTAATAACGTACTTGCCTTCACATTTTTAGCTTTTACCGTAGTCGCCCTAGCAACAGCCAATAATTTGGCCGAAAAATCTGGATATTTCGGATCTTTCCTACATCTCCTCAATTCAGCCTGCGGATCTTCGATCGCACAATTTTCGTAAAGTTCTGAAAAGCACTTTTTTATTATCTCTTCGTTTTTAAGGAAACCTTCTGCAACTTTTTTTACTTCTGCAACATTGTCTTTTTGTTCTTTTAACGTCTTAAGCCTTTCCATATATTCCTCTAGGCTCTCATGCTCACCTTGTCCATCATTTTGTGGAACGTTATTTTCGAGCATCCACTCTGCATCCTCCTTCATTTTTTGAACATCATTCATTAAGAGATTAAGCCGTGCTGGTAAGTTAATAGCAACCATTGCTGGCGAATCAGCAACACCGGCACCAAAATCCTCAATTGATGGAACATTATCGAATCCGAATAAGGGAACACCTTCTTTATCGTCTTCGTCTAAATCGAGCTCATGGAGTTCTTCATTTTGCTCATTATTTGGTTCTTCATTTTGTTCATTATTTGGTTCTTCATTTTGTTCATTATTTGGTTCTTCATT
>CADBOF010000013.1 GCA_902796345.1 uncultured Pseudomonadota bacterium | reverse complement strand
TTTATGAAATTTGTTAGTACGTAAGTTCTTTGGTATGCATCGAATTTACCTTTGTAATACTTTACTTCACCTATGTTTGCGTTGCCTGCAACAAGCAACGCCTCGGTGTCCCAACGATAAGTATTGATTTTACTCGGCTCTTTTGCTGTCGTAAAAAACATGTATTTTCCAATATCAGTAGCAACATTTGCATTTAATTTCCCCGTCTCAATAGTACAAATAAACTTCAACTGCTTCTGCCCCACTCCATTAGGACAATATTCTTTTATCAATTCTTCTATTTTAGTCATCTTTATTCATTTATCTGTTTTGTTATTGTCTGAGTCGTTGTTATGTACATCCTGATTATCGGGAGTTTTTAAATCTTTATCTGCAGTATTAGAATTTTCACCATCGGTTAATGTTTTGTCATTTTTGTTTTCTTGGGAATTTACAGAATTGTCGTTATCGTTTGACTCATCTAAATTTGAGCTCGGCATTCCTCCAAGCGTAAAATCAGGCAGTTGTGCAGTTATCGGTTTACCGTCATCTGGCGCAACATAAGTACCTTCGAATACTTGTTTTACTTCTTCTCCTGAAAGGGTTTCACGTTCTAAAACTATTTTTGCCAAACGCTCGACTTTATCTTTGTTATCTATGATTAATTGCTTAACTTCCCCATACAGCCGGTTTAGTAATTCCTTCACTTCTGTATCTATAATTTCTCTAGTTTGTGGAGACACCTTATCGCTTTCATCGTCGTAATACCTTGAATTAAAAAACGATTGCACGCCTAATTTGTCGCTCATTCCCCATTTTATTACCATTTTTTTTGCAATATCGGACGCTTTTTCGATGTCGTTTGACGCGCCTGTTGTTATATTTTCTTCACCAAAAAATACCTCTTCAGCAGCTCGCCCACCCATAGCTATTTTTATATGAGATATTAATTCAGTTCTAGTGGTGGAAAATTTATCACGCTCAGGCAATCTTACAACCATACCTAAAGCGTTTCCTCTTGGAATTATTGTTATTTTATGAATAGGATCGCTTTGTGGAGAAATATAAGCAATGAAAGCATGACCAGATTCGTGATATGCCGTATTTCGTAGTTCATTGGCATCCATTTTTGTCCGTCGCTCAGATCCCATTATTATCTTATCTCTTGCCTTATCAAAATCTGATGAATTTACAGCCAATTTATTTTGACGAGCCGCTAATAATGTTGCTTCATTGACCAAATTAGCAAGCTCTGCTCCAGAAAACCCAGGAGTTCCGCGAGCAATCGTTTTTAAATCTACATCAGGAGCTAATGGTACTTTTTTAGAATGAACTTTTAATATCATTTCTCGACCGATCATATCAGGATATGAAACTGTAATACGGCGATCAAATCTCCCAGGTCTTAGCAATGCTGGGTCTAATATATCCGCTCGGTTTGTTGCTGCGATAACAATTACTCCGTTGCTTTCTTCAAATCCGTCCATTTCAACTAAAATTTGGTTAAGAGTTTGTTCTCGCTCATCATTTCCCGTCCGAAAAGAACTATCTCGCCTACGACCCACGGCATCAATTTCATCTATAAATACAATGCATGGAGAGTTTTTTCTCGCATTTTCAAATAACTCTCGAACTCTGCTTGCTCCTACTCCAACGAACATTTCGACAAAACTAGAGCCTGATACTGAAAAAAACGGAACATTAGCTTCGCCGGCTATTGCTCTTGCTAATAGTGTTTTGCCATTTCCAGGATCTCCTACAAGCAATAAGCCACGAGGTATTCTTCCACCTAATCGCTGAAATTTAGTTGGCGACTTAAGAAAGTCAACTACCTCTTCAAGTTCCTGCTTTGCTTCGTCTATTCCGGCTACATCTTTAAAAGTGACTTTGTTTTTATTGTCCGCTTTGAACGTTTTTGCGTTGCTCTTGCCTATACCAAAACCTCCGCCTAAACCACCGAGCCCGCCTTTGCTTCCTTTTCTCGCTGCGAATATCATAAGGAAAATCATTACAAGGAACGGCAAAACGTTAAACAGTTGGAACAATATTCCACTCCAATCATACGGGTTTTCTCCGACGGTTATATTGACTTTGTGTTCTAACAAACGGCTTACAACCCAAATGTCTCCCTCAGGAAATACTGTTCTAAAACGTTTATTGTCTTTATATAATCCGTTAATAATACGAGTTCCGTTGTTTAGTTGAACACTCTTTACTTTGTTGTTATCAACATCTTTTACATATTGTGAAAAAGTTATTTCGTTTTCATCTGTCTTGAAGGAATTACCACTAAATCTTTGGACAAATAAGAATGCTCCCAATAAAATAAAAATCCAAAACAAAAAATTTTTTATGTATTTACTCATTACGTTCGGTAATTAGTTAGGTGCAGTTACACCATCTATTTTAA
The DNA here is from genome assembly GCA_902796345.1 of uncultured Pseudomonadota bacterium. Taxonomy (GTDB): domain Bacteria; phylum Pseudomonadota; class Alphaproteobacteria; order RUG11792; family RUG11792; genus RUG14087. The sequence continues at coordinate 2,215 of CADBOF010000013.1, read as the reverse complement.
CACGGCATCTTATTCTTAGATTGAGAACAAACATTAAATCTTTTGAATTACAAAATTATACTCTTTTGTATAATACTATTACCGGTATTGTAATGTCAGAACATTTAAAGAAATCGTCTATATTCGAACTTTTGTATATATTCTTGAACAATATATATCTTGAAGGATCATACATATAAAAAGAACCGTTTTGTTCTGCAATTATTGCGTCTGTAAAGTTTGCTTTGGAGTTATCATCGTCTTTTATTTTTAGGTTGTTCTTCGCAAGAACTACTCTATCAACTTTGTAGTTGTATTTTTTATTTTTTACTTCCGCCGTAAATGCAGGTGTTATTTTTTTACCAATTACTGGAAATGATACGATAAATTCTAACGGAGAACCTCCAGGTTCAGAAAGTTCTTTCTCTAATAAGTTAGTAGCTTTTTTGATTAGATCGCCGTTATCTAGTATTGGTTCTATCAATAAGTCTTGTTCGTTAAATTCTTTAGTACACTTGAAATTGATAATATAGTTAATGTATTGGAAGATCCGGCGGATACTTTCCAAAGAAACTTCCAGTGGGTTTTTATTATCTATTGTTTTAGGCAAATATTTATTTACAAATAGATCAATATCTTCTTCGAATTTTTTTTTGGCGTCAAGACCGTCCCGCTCCTTTATGTCATCACAAATACTGTTATATTGTTTATCGAAGTTTGCAACATATTTGGAGGGTAACAAGCTACTTACGAAGTCTTTTATCGGTTTCAGCTTGCCATTATCACACCACGTGTCAACAATATATTTAATCAATTCACAAATGGATACCGTGCCAACAGCATAACCATCCTCAACTCCTTCTTCTACAGTGCCACTTCTATCTCTAATATACCCATAAAAAGGTTTATTTGCATCTAAATCATCCATTTTCAGAACGGGTTTTAAAAAAGAATCGTACTTATTTTGAACTATTGTATTTAATAGTTCAGACTTCTTTTTTTCTGGCAAGGCTGGACTAGATGGAGTTGAGATGTCGATATTTCCTCTGTCCTGATTAGACGCATATCTATTAGCAATATTGTCAATTTGAGACATTGTTAGACCTGCAACAATTCCTAACGCCGCAAAAGCTCCCAACAGTGCACTAACGAAAACCATACACTTACCTACAACGTTCTATCTTTATTCCAGTATAGTGAATTTACGATACTGTGTCAATGTTTTTAGATCTTTTCAAGACGTTGAGTAATAACGTATTTTATTAATCCATCCCGGAACTCATGCTATAATATAATTATACATTTAATATAAGTAAAACGAAAAAGTGAACAACGAAATATGCGTCGAATCCGATAAATCTAAAGTTATATCTATAGAAAAATTACCTGATAAACTTCCTTTTCTTGAAATTTCTTTTGCCATACTTATGCCTCAATCTCAGTTACCAATTGAGGTTTCTAGCAAGAGTTTTGTATCCGTTCTCCCGGATCTGATGGAAGGAAGTCTGGTTGCGGTAATTCCGTCGTATCCAAAGATAAATTTTTCACATAAGATTTATAAATGTTCTAGAGTTGGTTGTCTTGGAAAAATTAAGGATATCCAATACAATGACGAAGACGTTCGTCTTTTAATACAAGGTATTTGTAGATTTGATGTTCTCGAAGAACTGCCAAGTGGCAAAAACCTGTTGCCTCGGGTTAGAGTATCATACGAACGGTTCAAATGTGACTTAAACCAGTCAAATGAGGTTTCCAACAGTGATAAATTATTATCTGTTCTTGATGATTATTTTAAAAAATTTTCGATAGAACGCGATTGGAATTCTATAAAAAACACTCCTACAAATATTCTCGTGTCTGCTATAACAATGGCGTTTCCGTTTCATCCTATAGAAAAACAAGCTTTGTTAGAAACTGTAAGCCTCGATGAACGAAGTAAAATGATTACAGAAATAATTGAAATGAATTCATTTAATCGTTCGCTTGAACCAATAAATACTATTAATTGATATCACAAAGTAAAGAGGGTCGTGCCCTCTTTTTTTATACAGCAGTATATCCGCCATCCATCGTTAGAGTTTCTCCTGTAATAAAACCTGCTCCGTCGCTAAGCAAAAAAACAATAGGATATGCAGTTTCATCAGGCGTTCCGATACGCTTCATAGGATGAATATTTGCATATATTTCTTTTTGGTCATCTGGAACAAGTGGAGTGTCAATAACTCCTGGGCATACA
>CADBOF010000012.1 GCA_902796345.1 uncultured Pseudomonadota bacterium | reverse complement strand
GGAGCGGGTGATGAGAATCGAACTCACGTAACCAGCTTGGAAGGCTGGGGCTTTACCATTAAGCTACACCCGCAATGGTGGAAGGGGCAAGATTCGAACTTGCGTAGGCTAACGCCGACAGATTTACAGTCTGTTGCCTTTAACCACTCGGCCACCCTTCCGGTCACTACCGACCTTTGAAAAAATTATAACACAATTTATCAACACATTGAGAGACAAAAAAAGGATGCAGTTTTTCGAACCCCTAGTAAAAAAAATTTTTAAACTGTCGTATATGTTGATTGCGTTTCCGTGCGTTACAGACTATTTGTTATAGATTGTGTCTACTTAGAAAATCTGCTGTTTAAAAAATAAATTTTACGAAAAGTTATTTACAGAATATAAATAATATACAAATTTTTCATTATACCCCACCCACCAGAGTTAGTGGGATGGGGAACTTCGTATTAAGTTTATCTTGCAAGGCTCGCAAGAAGAAGTAATGCAACTATATTTATTATTTTTATCATCGGATTAATTGCTGGACCAGCCGTATCTTTATACGGATCGCCTACTGTATCACCAGTGACTGCGGCTTTGTGCGCATCTGAACCTTTTCCTCCAAAATTACCTTCTTCTATGTATTTTTTGGCGTTATCCCACGCTCCTCCTCCGGAGGTCATTGATAATGCGACGAATATACCTGTAACAATTGTTCCTATAAGTGTTGCACCAAGAGCCGAAAAGGCTTCTTTTTGCCCCTCTAAGCAATATACAACTGCATATACAAATATTGGCGCAATTAAAGGAAGTATTGATGGTATTATCATTTCTTTTATCGCAGCTTTTGTTAACAAATCAACCGCAGTTTTGTAATCTGGTTTGGTTTCTCCAGTCAAAATACCTTTTATTTCCTTAAATTGTCTGCGAACTTCAACAACAACTGCACCACCCGCTCTACCTACTGCTGTCATTCCAAACGAACTAAATAAGTAAGGCAACATTCCGCCAAACAGCAAACCTATAAGAACATACGGACTTTGAAGATTGAACTCTATTTGTAACATTGGAAAATAATGTTTTAGATCTTCAACATAAGTTGCAAATAATACTAAAGCTGCAAGTCCTGCCGAACCTATAGCGTACCCCTTTGTCACAGCTTTTGTTGTATTTCCAACAGCATCCAAGGCATCTGTAATTTCTCTAACGTCACCAGGAAGTTCTGCCATTTCGGCGATACCGCCAGCATTATCTGTTACAGGACCATAAGCATCGAGCGCAACAATTATTCCAGCAAACGCCAGCATTGTTGTTGCAGCGATAGCCACACCAAAAAGACCGGCTGATAAGTATGAACCAATTATTCCTGCACAAATAACAAGTGCAGGTAAAGCAGTTGCTTCCATTGAAACAGCCAATCCCTGAATAACATTTGTTCCATGTCCTGTTTCAGACGCTTTAGCAATCGAGCGTACAGGACGATATGCCGTTGATGTATAGTACTCTGTAATCCAAACAAGTAATCCTGTAACAGCAATGCCAACAAAACAACATTTTAATAAGTCAGCAGACGTAAATGTTGCTCCATATATGCTATTGATTTGAGAATTCAAACCTTTAAACATCGAAATTGTAAGTAAATAAATTAACAGAGACGAAACAGCTCCGGACGCAATTAGCCCTTTGTACAAAGCTTTCATTATTTTCTTTGAACTATCTAGACGAACGAAATATGTACCTACTATCGAACCAATAATACATACAGCGCTCAGAGCCAACGGGTACATCATCATTGTTGTTTTTGTCGCATCTGAGAAGTAAATACTGGCAAGAACCATTGACGCTACTATTGTTACAGCGTAGGTTTCAAATAAATCTGCCGCCATACCAGCACAGTCTCCTACGTTATCTCCAACGTTATCTGCAATAACTCCTGGATTTCGAGGATCATCCTCTGGAATTGTCGATTCGACTTTACCAGCGAGGTCTGCTCCAACATCTGCGCCTTTTGTAAATATTCCTCCGCCAAGTCTTGCGAATATAGAAATAAGAGATGCTCCAAAGCTGAAGGCAACCAAAGCCTCAGTTATAAGTCGAGCACTTAAATTGGTAGATTGCAGTATCAAGTAATAACATCCGACACCGAGCAATCCTAAACCTACAACGAGCATACCAGTAATTGATCCTGCGTCAAATGCCACACCAAGAGCTTTAGCTAACGACGTGCGAGCCGCTTCAGTTGTTCTGACATTAGCACGAACCGAAACGTTCATTCCAATATATCCAGCAACACCAGATAGTACCGCCCCTAGCACGAAACCAAGAGTTACGTAGAATGACAAAAAAAATGATAAAACAGCGACAATAACAACGCCAACAATAGCTATTGTTCCATATTGACGATTAAGATACGCTTTTGCTCCTATTTGAATAGCGCTAGCAATTTCTCGCATACGTTCATTGCCACATGGTTGGCTGAATACGCTTTTTATTTTATACAAAGCGAAAGCGATAGCCAGTATTCCACATAGCAATACTAGACAATCCGTTCCTGAACACATAGTTCATTTCCTAAGATTTTGACTAAAACACCTATTATCATAGTACGAAAATTGACGAATTTTTTAAAATTCAGAACGTATAATATTGTTATACGCTTAAATTTTTTGTTGACGCAACAACAAAAGAATTGTTACACTCCAACATGTATACATGGGGAATGTGTGATAATGAACGAAGTTCAAAGTTGCAAAAGTACAGAATTGTCGCAAAAAAAAGGATTACCGAATGATGATTTAAATAACATTTGTTCCGTTTCACATTCCAAGCGTTTTTGTAAAAATAGTAATTTAATTTCTTTTTGTTTAATAGTATCTGCTGTTTGTATTTCCTTGGCACGATATTTACATGATAATACTAATGAAAGTGTTACATCAGAAAATTCTGTTGCGGAAAATGCTGTTACTGATTTTAAAAATAAAGTTAATGATAATATTGACACAGAAAACACAGATACTCAATATACAGATACTGAATTTGACGAAGACGAAGAATGGGACTATGAAGATGAACTTTTAACGGATGATTGCACAATTGCTAGCACTAACGAAGTTGTAACTCTTGGAAAAGGTGATACCCTAGCTAAGGTTTTAGCGAATTTAGGTATAAACAAATCAGATATTTATAGTGCGTCTGTAGCTGTATCAAGAGTTTTTCGTTTAAAGAAAATAAAACCAGGACTACAGATATTTATAGAGACAGACAAAAGTGATGCAACAATCTTAAGACGTTTGATGTTCAGACCAGATAAAAGATTTAAAATAATTGTGGAAAAAAACAATGGTCATTTTACATCAAAAAAAGTAACGGTGCCATTGAAACGGATTGTTAAAAAGATTTCTAGTTCGGTGATTCCTAGGTCAACAGCATCTTCGTTACAAAAATGTGGCGTTCAAAAATCAATCGCGAATGACGCAACAAAGGCTTTAAGTCATGTTGTTGGATTCAGTAGATTAAAGACACCAGTTAAACTTGATTTGAAATATGAACAACATTGTGACGAGTTAGGAAACGTCGTAGATAGTAATCTATTGGCTGTAGTCGCTTCTGTTGACGGGAAGCTTAAAAAGGTTTACAAATTTTCAATCGACGGTTCTATGAAATATGTTGACGAAAATGGTACGGTTCTAGGTTCCAAAAAAGGAGGTTCAATGTTTATAAAACCTCTCTCGTACAATAAGATTACGTCACATTTTGGTTATAGATATCATCCAATAAGTGGACGTGGAAAAATGCATACTGGAGTAGATTTTTCAGCACCGTTAGGTACTCCTATACGAGCTACGGCTTCGGGTACCGTTGTAATGGCATGCAGGCACAGAGGGTATGGAAAATATATTAAAATAAACCATTCTGGAGGTTATAGCACTGCTTACGCACATTTATCTCGTCTTTTAGTTCAACCTGGACAGTTAGTAAGTAAAGGAGATACCATTGGGTACATTGGTAGTACAGGTTATGCAACTGGAATTCACTTACATTACGAAGTTATGCGTGGTAATAAATTTGTAAATCCTTTGGCTTTCGTACCACAACCTCCACAAAAGCTTACTGGTAAAGATCTCGTAAGGTTTAATTTATTTAAAAAGACAATATAATCAAAATCCTGGTGGTGGGGAAGAATTTTTGAAAATCTTTACTACAGAAAAAATTCTCGACTTGATTCGTTAACGATGAAAAATTGGAACTTGTTCCGGAGGTAACCCAATTATAGAAAATATATTATTGTACTGTTGAATAGTTAGGTTTATTTCTTTCCATTGACGCGGTTCAGCATCTTTTTCACATGCACAACGAACATTTATTCCGGTATCAAATTGATCTGATTGTTGTTGACTGCTATTTAATTGATCATTATCTGATACAGTTGTCGACTGCGCGAAAATCGGGTTAAATATTACGATAATACATAAAAACAGTTTGCATAACCTTTTTTTAAAATTTGTTTTCAAATATTCTTTATATGAAAATATATGACATTTCGATATCATATTGCGATTTTCAAAGATGTTGCTAACATAGTTGTTAATAATATGATCCTAATTAGATAATTATTTTTTAGTTAATTTTGTGCTTTGAAATCTTTCTTTGTTTTGACAAATTTCTTTGTTTTAACAAAATAGTCAATAACGCATAAAAGTAAACTATGCTAACGCAAATAAATATTATCCCTCAAACTATGTCGTATAATTTCCTCTATAATGTGTAATCTTTTACAGAGGTCTCACGACATAAAGTTTTATATCAACAAAGCTACTACAAGGCTCAAAATAATCTGAAAATTTTGGCACATATTGTGCATAACAATATTTACGATTGTGCACGCGCCCTCAAGAAGGAGCAAGAGGATTGCCAGAAAAATCGGCATTTGATAAACTACATTTTGTTAATATATTTTTTATATTGATTAATTTTGTAATTATAAGTTCTTAAAAAATTAATTTTTTGGAACAACCAGCTCAATCTTGACATTACATACTATATTTTTGCCGTCTATAGGAATTGTTTGGGTTTTTTCCGCAATTATTGGTACTACGCTATTTGAGGTAGCAGAAGTTTCTGGAGTTCCAGTTAAAAGCTTTATGACCGAATAAACTATCAAGCAGAAAATAAGTACGCTAAATATGAGCATTAAAATCGGTCCAATGGCATCTTTTTTACGCATATATTCTGATTTATTATCGCTTGCAAAAAAACCTTTCCAAAACTCAACACACGCTTTAATTATTAATAAAAGCTCATTATACACAACAACAACCTAAAGTTATGTTAATAACATATCTATCTTACGCTCATTGTATAACCATTTTGCCTTTTAGAACAGCTAGTAACGTTTACTCCAGCTTATTCCACCTTCCAAACCTTCACTTTTCGACAAACCAAATTCGATTTTTGTTTGTTTTTTCACTCTTCTATTCATGGAAAGTTTTGTCGTATCTAAGTCTTTTCCTTGTTCAAAATTGAAATTCCATTTACCAAATTTCTTTCCAAGAACAACAGAATTGTATTCGCTTGTTCCAGTATCGTTATGTTTAATTTCAAATGTATCGATTTTGAATAATTTATTTAATTTTGCTATTATGTTTTCATTTCCTGCAATAATATCTTGTATAAGTAGTCCTAATGAATACGCTTCCGATATTGTAAGTTCTGTGCTTTCTTTGTTAAATAAAAATAATGATAAAATGCTTTGTTTATTACGCATCGTGTTTGAAAAAAAAACTATGTCTGTATTGTCATTGTATTGCGTAAACTTAATTCCGACATAATTTTTACTATCAATTTTTTTTTGTGCAGTAAGGCTTATTTTATAGTAGTTTGGAAGTAGGTGAGTTGATAATATTTCCCCTGAATACAATTTTATCTTCTTTTTTAGAATTTCATATTTTCCACAGATCGCGTTAAGTTTTATATTCCACGTAATTGGTTTACCTGCTTCAGATTTAAAATATCCCCCACCTTTCCATGTACTTGTTAAATCAGTACCGTTTATTGTTATCTGTGGAGCAACGGTAACCTTAATATTTGTATTTATTGGTAAAGTAATTTTATTTAATTTTGTTTGATTAGGCGATGTTGTGCCAAAAATATTTTTTGTTATATCCGTTGCAGTCATTGAACTACTAATTATTGGAGTTATATCGACAGATGCGTTAGTCAATTTAATTTCACCATTAGCATTAAGGTTCTTTTTTAAAGAGCCATCAATTTGTATATCTAGTGAAATACCAGATTTCGCGTAAGGAACATTATGAAGCTCCCCGTTAGGCATTTGTATTTGTGCCTTGATGTTGAAATCATCAATATTCAGTTTTCCATTGGCACATACCTTACCCTTTACAAAATTAAAAAGTTCTGCTGTCAAATTTTCAAGAAATAGTGTATTATTGTTAAGTTTAAAATTTCCTATAATGTTTTTTATTAAAACATTATTTTTTACATTTCGTATATCACAATTTACAATGTTTGTATATCCCGTGAAATTATTGCGCCCATTCAATCGTTTTGCATGTAAACCATATTCGATAACACCATTCGCGACAAGATTATTCATAAATATGAAATCTTTAATATTAATGGGATTGTTTGGTTTTATATTCAAATCGAAGCTATCCGATCGTAAAGTGCCGAAACATGATATTAAATGTCTAAATTTTGATAATTGTAGAATGCCATTAATTTGGTTGTTTAAACATGAGGCGTCAATATTTATATTCCCTAAAATGATGTTTTTAGTTTGGACAGTATGAATATTTGTATTATCTGATGTAACTTTTAATAATAACTTTTCATCATTAAACCAGTGACACCAGCTTATATAATATTTAATATCAGCTGTATATTCGATATCTTTGATTTTTAGTTTTTTTATGTTTGCTGTATTTTGTGCTATTAATTTCAAATTCCATTTTTTTTCTTTGCCTAAATCGACTAACCCAGTGCATTGCAATTTATGATTATATTTTTGCAGTTCAATCCTCATATTTAAATTGTTTTTATAGTAATTAAATTGTGTTTTTATATCTCCTACGGGCGTATTTTTTATTAATAAATGTTGCACATCAAGCCCAAACTGTTTATTATCTAGTAGAATAACGCTTGCGTTCGTTGTTACTGTCACACCTTTTAATGCTCTTTTTTTTAAAAACTTGTGTAAATCAAAGTTTTTTAATTCTATTTCTATGTAATTATTTTTAATTGCCAAAGGTCTTAAATTTTTTATTATTATGTATTCGTTGTTGTTTCTTACACAAATTCTTGGTATTCGCTCCGCAGTCAAAGGAATTGCGATTGGAGATATATAGATTTTATTTTTATTTATTACAAAATTATCAATTATTATTTTGTTGTCAAATAATTTGTATTGTACTCTCAAAGAACCATAAGGAATGATTTGTAAATTAATAGATAATGGATTGTAATACCAATAGATCCCAGCACCAAGTATTACTAATAATATGAATAAAAAAACACGCCATCCTATAGATAAAACGACAGAAATTTTCATCGCAGATGGCGAATTTATCCTATATATTTATATTATATCAACGTGTCTTGCTCTCATCATACGCTTTTATAACGTCGTTAATTGTACCTTTAAATGAAAACATTATTTCGGGTATTTCATCGACATCTCCATTTGCTATGGCATTAAATCCTTCCAATGTATCCTTCAGTTCAACAAAGACACCTTTACGTCCTGTAAAATTCTCAGCAGATTGAAACGGTTGTGATAAAAATTGCCTTATTTTTCTTGCACGATTAACTATTAATTTGTCATCATCTGAAAGCTCGTCCATTCCTATTATTGCGATAATATCTTGTAAAGATTTGTACGTCTGTAAAATATATTGCACTTTTTGTGCAATATCATAATGTTCCTGACCAACAACATCAGGAGACATCATTCTAGATGTGGACGCTAGAGGATCTACTGCTGGAAATATTCCATATGAAACTATCTGACGACTCAGTACTGTTGTTGCATCAAGATGAATGAATGATGTTACTGCTGACGGATCTGTCATATCATCTGCTGGTACATATATAGCTTGAATACTTGTAATTGATCCGTTAACTGTAGATGTGATACGTTCTTGCAATGCACCCATTTCTGATGCAAGAGTTGGCTGATAACCAACTGCTGACGGAATACGCCCCAAAAGTGTTGAAATCTCAGAACCAGCCTGAGTGAATCTAAATATATTATCGACAAAAAACAAAACGTCTTTACCTTCAGTATCTCTAAAATACTCAGCCATAGTAAGTCCCGTAAGCGCAACCCTTGCCCTCGCTCCTGGCGATTCATTCATTTGCCCATAGACCAAAGCCGCTTTTGACCCAGGTTCTCCAGGATGCTTATTTACACCCGAGGCTATCATTTCTTCGAATAAATCCGTTCCCTCACGCGTACGTTCGCCTACTCCCGTAAAAACAGAAAAACCGCCATGCTTTTTTGCGATATTGTTGATAAGCTCCATTATAAGAACTGTTTTTCCAACACCGGCGCCCCCAAACAAACCCACTTTTCCACCTTTTACGTAAGGTGTTAGAAGATCGATCACTTTTATACCAGTCATAAAAATTTCGGTACTTGTCGATTGTTTCGAAAACTCTGGAGCTTCACGATGTATCGGTAAATATGTATCCGATTGGATTTCTCCACAGTGATCTAAAGGCTCTCCGACAACGTTAACTACGCGTCCTAACATGGCATTCCCCACGGGAACAGTAATTGGTTTTCCTGTATTTAAAACCTCCATACCTCGTGAAATACCGTCAGTTGAAGACATTGATATACATCTTACTGTTTGCTCTCCAGTATGTTGAACAACTTCAAGCGTAGTTACCGTACCGTTGTCCAATGTCAATTTTAATGCGTCACGTATTGAAGGCAAAACTTTTTCAAAATGAACATCAACAACAGCTCCTATAACTTGGGTTACGACCCCTTTCATATTATCTTTAATATCTTTATTTGTATTATTCATAACAACTCCCTTTTATACCTTTACCTAATACATTCAACGCTTGCCACTATTTCCGTCAGCTCTTGCGTGATCTTTGCTTGACGTGTTCTGTTATACAATAATGTTAAATCTTTCCACATATCGTCTGCGTTTCTTACAGTTTTATCCATCGAAAAAACCCTCACAGACATTTCCGCTTGTAAATGTTCATAGACAATATTATAACATAGCGAATACAAATATTTCTCAAATAACCAATCGAATAATTCTGTTTTTGATATATTAAAATCTGTTTTGCTAAAAGTTGTGGCGTCTTTTATTTTTAATGGAAATAATTTTAAACAACGTGGTAATTGAGTCATTGCATTAATATATTCCCCACTTATTACATAAACATTTGTTACATTGAACTTTTTTACGTACTCCAATGTAATTTGCTGTAGAATGCGTGCAAAATCTTCAATATTATCCCGAGAACTTATTGTTCTTGTCGTACTAATGTCTGCAACATTTGGATTTAAATTACCGATCTTTTTCCCAAAAATTTCTAAATACATGTCATCATACTCTGATACAAATTTTTCAGCTGTGTTTAAAATTGACTGCTTAAAAGAACCACAAAATCCTTGATCCGTTGACAAAACTATTAACAGGCTTTTCCCAGTTTTTTTTAATAACCAATGAGATTTATCAAATTCGTTGTTATATATTGCTTCGCCTGCAACGATCGCTAACATATTTGATAAGACATTTATTGCGTCCTTTATTTCTCCAACCAAGATGGCATTAAGTTTTGCTAACTTTATTGTAGAAATAAGCTTCATTGCTGTGGCTGCTTTTTGTATGTTTTGAACTGTATTTATCCGTGAACGAATGCTCTGAATATTTTCCATCAGACGTTTTCCTTATTTAGGACTAGCCATTCCTTCAAAAATTTATCTAAAAATGATACTAGATCGCTTTTTATCTCATTAGTTAACACTTTTTCTTTTTCTATTTTTCCAACGATATCTGTGTTATTAATCGATGAAAGTAAGTCACTTTCAAATTTTTTAACTTTTGATACTGAAATATTTTTTAAATAACCGTTCATCGCGGCGTATAGTATAATTACGTGTTCAGCATTTTTTAGTGGCGAATATTGTTTCTGTTTTAGTATTTCTAAAAGTTTTTCGCCATTACTAAGAGCTTCTTTTGTTGATGCATCTATATCGCTACCAAATTGTGAAAATGACGCGAGTTCGTTGTATTGTGCCATTTGAATCTTTATATCACCCGACACCGATTTCATAGCCTTCGTCTGAGCCGCTGAACCTACACGGCTTACAGAAACGCCAATATTTATTGCCGGTCTAATTCCTTTATAAAAAAGATCGTTTTCTAAAAATAGCTGACCATCTGTGATGGATATCACGTTTGTTGGAATATATGCAGCAACATCCCCTGCTTGAGTCTCGATAAGAGGTAATGCCGTAAGAGATCCGCCACCTTTTTCATCAGACAACTTGGCAGCACGTTCAAGAAGTCTAGAATGTAAATAAAAAATATCTCCTGGATACGCTTCACGCCCTGGCGGTCTTCTTAACAGCAGAGAAATCTGCCTGTACGCAACGGCATGTTTCGACAAATCATCGTAAACAATAAGAGCGTGCATACCGTTATCTCTAAAATACTCCCCCATGGCACAAGCTGTGTATGGAGCTATGTACTGCATGGCAACAGTATCAGAAGCTGTAGCGGCAACAACTATTGTATATGACATTGCCCCGTGTTCCTCTAGTGTTTTTACTAACCGGGCAACCGTTGATCTTTTTTGTCCTATAGCGACATATATACAATACACTTTATCTTTTTCATTCGAATTATCGTTATATTTTTTCTGATTTATTATTGTATCGACGGCTATAGCACTTTTGCCGGTCTGTCTATCCCCAATAATTAATTCTCTTTGCCCTCGACCAATAGGAAATAACGCGTCTATAATTCTTATGCCAGTAAAAAGTGGTTCATTTATTGTTTTTCGATCGCGAATACCAGGTGCCGGATTTTCAACGTTATATGGAACTAACTCCCCTTCTATAGGTCGATTTGAATCTATGGGCTGACCTAGAGCGTTAACAACACGACCCAATAAACCCATGCCGACATTAACATTGACTATTTTATTCGTTCTTTTAACAGTATCTCCTTCTTTGACAAAGCTATCGTCTCCAAAGAGGATTACACCAACATTATCCGTTTCAAGGTTTGTTACTATACCTTTTATCGTTTTTCCCGTTTGAGAAGAAACTATATCAACCCATTCGCCTGATTTTGCATTATCAAGCCCATAAATTCTTGCTATTCCATCTCCTACGGTTAACACAGATCCCGTTTCTGATACTTCAACCTGTGGTTCAAACCCCTCTATCCTCTCTTTAAGAATTTTTGATATTTCCAATACTTTGTTGTTCATAATATCTCCGTTGCCTTCAAATATTTATCCAGTTGTTGTATAATCCCTTTACCTGACGCATCAATCATTATTCCGTTTGTTTTTATAACAAGCCCCGTTAATATATTCGGGTCAGTGTTATATTTGGTTATTATTTTTTCACTAAAAAGTCTTTGTACATTTTTTCCAAGTTCATGTTTTTGTTCGTTATCAAATTCAAAAGAACTATAAACCGTAATATTTCGTTCATTTCGCTCTTTCAGCACTGCTTTATTAAAAATACTAGATATGTTTTTTATTAAAGATATTCTACCATTCTCAATTAGCACATTCACGAATGAAACAAAAATATTGTTTAGTGAGAGAATATTTCCGACAACTCTGCAAATATCCTTAAAGTCGTTACGTTTTGTATATTGAGCGAAAACATTTTTATTTTGAGAAACGAAATCGACAAATTTCTTAAAGTTGTCAGATAATTCGTTTAAAATATTCCTTTCTTTTCCAATTTCAAATAACGCCTTTGCATAACGTCCAGGAAGAGACACAAACGAAACTATCATTCGTTAATTTTTTCCTTCAATGTCGATTGTCAGTTTACCACACTGTTAACGAAACCGGTTATTTAGTAGCCCATAGCACAATCGCATACACACAAATTTAGTGTACATGTTGATTGTTAATAGAGATTTAATAAAAGTCATCCGTATTGATTACTTGCATCGGCTATTATAAACCTGTGAAACATGAATGCGACCGAGTTTAATATATGGCAATCCGGTTTTGCAAAAAAATAAGCAATACAATTATTTGGTTGTCGTTGATGTACTTCTGTTGGGGAATGGCATCATCAATGGTGTATAGTCTCTTACCCATCTATATAGTGGAGCAATTACATGGATCGACAAAACAATTCGGATGCATTGAAGGTATTGCAGTTTTCTTTTCATTTATATCAAAACTTTGTGCGGGCTTTCTTATTGATATATTTAAACGAAAAATAAATATATTGTATACTGGAACTATATCAACAATAGTAAGTAAGGTTTTACTTGCACTGTCTAGCAGTGTATTATTTGCCGTTATTGCAAAATCGGTTGATAGACTAGCAAAAGGGCTACGACATGCACCAGTTGATGCAATATTTTCTGAAATTACTGATAAAAAAGGAGCTGTATATTCATTACGATATACCACGAACATGACAGGAACACTAACAGGTTCATTAATAACTGCAGTACTTATCAATCAATTCAAAGGACAGTTTAGAGTTGTATTTATTCTTGCATGTATTCCAACGATAGTTGCTTTTTACATTTTGCGTAAAAAAGTTGAATACCGTGATAAGCCTCAAAAAAAGGTACAAACACGACCAGCATGGAAGTTGTCTTACATAAAATTTTTACCAAAAGAATATTGGAAATTTTTAGGTTTAGTTGTTTTTATAATGCTCAATAGATTTTCCGAAGGCTTTATTACATTAAAGGCAAGATCCGTTTTGCATCCGGACGCATTGGGCGCACTTCCAAGATATATGGCATTATACGAACTATGCATAATTGCTATCGCTTTTCCAGCAGGCAAATTGTCAGACAAATTCGATAAATATGCTGTTTTACTGTTTGGAATTGTTGTGCTCTTCATTGCTGATATCTTTGGGATTTACGCTGAAACACGTAGCACAGTAATAATGGTGTACATATTCAGCGGGTTGCATATGGGAATAACACATAGTTTATTATCATCGATCATTGCAAAAATTGCTCCAAAAGAATTGATCGGAACAGCGTTTGCCTTATATTACGGCACTGTCGGTACAACTCTACTAGCCACAAACGTAATTGCAGGTTCATGTGGTTCGTTATTTAATAAATTACTTGGTGTATCAATACAATCTGCACCATTTGTAATGGGGCTTGTAACATGCTTTTTCTCAATTTGTTATTTGGTGAAATGGAGATATTTTCATAAGTGACGTTGATTATGTTTTTAACAAAATATTTACAATCTTTGTTGTTTTGACATCCTTTGACAACTTAATTTATCTCTAATACAAATTGCATGTGGTAGAATGTACGGTATGAGACCATGCTGGTGTGTATTAATGGTTAAAATTATATCTAGACTAATTAAAACATGTATTGTATTCTGGAAAGGTTTTATTACAAGCGATAATAAAGGTTTATATTGGTCTGAACATAAAGAAGATGGTTTAAAATCCAATATGAAGTTACTTGGCATCGTTATTGGTTTTTTAATAGTAGTACCTATGGGATGGCATCTACTTAAAGGAAATGTCATTGACATATGTCGCTTTGTAGTACAAAAAAATGCTGGTCCAATGCTCATACAACAGGATAAATTCATTCCTGTCGAAGCAAAAAAATTAGTTGCGACAAAAACTATGAGAGAAATTTCTTCTATAGGTTCTCTAAAAGCTAATAAAGAGGTTGTTATAAAATCAGAGATTACTGGGAAAATTAAAGAAATATTATTTACAGAAGGCTCCGATGTTGAAGAAGGATCTGTGCTTATTAAATTTGAAGATACTGCACTTCAAGCGGAAGTAGATCGTTGGGCCGCTGAGTACGCGCTACGAAAAGAAGAAACAGACCGTAATAAAACTCTTTATCAGCAAAAGGCGGGAGCACAAAAAAGCTATAAAGAGTCTGAAGCTCAAATGAAGATAGCTCTTGCACAGTTGGATAATGCAAGACACCAATTATCAAAAGCAACAATAAAAGCGCCATTTTCTGGCAAAATAGGAATTTTAAAAGGTTCGACACATCCCGGAAATATAATTCAACAACAAACAGAACTTGTAAACATAGTTGATAATTCAAAAATGAAGGTTGAATTTATGGTTCCCGCTCGATTTATGAACGATGTCGCAACGGGGCAACCCGTTGACGTTACTCTTGAAGCATATCCTGATAAGGTTTTTTCTGGTTCTGTTGATGCAATTGATTCTGAAGTTGATACTAAAAATCACAGTATATTGGTAAGGGCTATAATTCCTAACGACGGTAATTTGCTTAAACATGGCATGTTCGTTAATGTGAAATTGGTTACTGGAGAAAAAGACGGAGTTATTGTTGTTGATGATGAATGTTTAGATCGAGAAGGGCAACACGAATTCGTTTGGATAATAGATAAAAAGGGACAAGCATATCGTCGCAAAGTAATAACAGGTACTAAAAATGAAACAGGAGTTGAGATAGTTGCCGGTCTGACTGAGGGAGAGATAGTTGTTGTTTCGGGGCAATTGCGATTGACGGACGGCGCTAAGACGAAAATACTGAATGAATCATCGGTTGATGGCGGATCTGTTATCAAATCTCCAACAGACGTTGCAAAATCAGCTATTGACGAAGCACAAAATAGTGCGAGGTAATTTTTATGAAATTATCAGAGTTTTGTATTAAACGACCTGTTTTTGCGTGGGTTTTAACACTAATAGTTGTTTTACTTGGATTGGTTACTGGTAATCGGATGGCTGTACAGCAATATCCGAAAATGTCTAAAAATCGAATAACAGTGAAAATAAATTACTACGGAGCTGGTCCTGAAATTATGGAAAACCAGGTTACAAAAATAGTTGAGGAAGCTGTAGCGGGAATTGAAGGAATTGAAACGATTGAGTCAAAAAGTGACAGCGAAAATAGCGAAGTAACAATGGAAATATCAGAAACTAGAGACATCGATTCTGTCGCAAACGATATAAGAGATCGATTGAGTAAATGGGATGATAGATTTCCGGATGCAGCTCAGTCTCCAATTCTAACTAAGGCGGGTTCTGGAGAAAAATCAATCTTGTCCTTGGCTCTAATAAGTGACAATATGAACGAAAGCGAATTATATTCTTATGCGAAAAGCGAAATAAGTCACGTTCTAGAAGCTGTTCCAGGCGTTGCGCGTATTGACGTCTATGGAGCTGGCGACTATCAAATGGCAATTCGTCTTAATCCTCAAAAATTAGCATTTTATAAATTCACTGTTGTTGACGTAATGAATGCATTAAAAAAACAGAATGTCGAATGGCCTGCCGGCAAATTTGTTAACAAAAATCGTGAATACGTGATAACAACGGTTGCAGATTTGCAAGATCCTGAAGAATTTAATGAACTGCCGATTACAAATAAACAAGGGAAAATAATAAAATTAAAAGATGTTGGAGAAGCAAAACTTGATAAAAGTAACAAACGTGTTTTATCAAGGTTTAATGGTCAAAAGGTTGTTAGCTTGTCAGTTATTGCTCAATCATCGGCTAACCCAATACAAATTGCCCACGATGTCAAAAAAGCTCATACAGAACTTCAGAAAAGGTTGGCGGATGGAATTAAATTATTAGTAGCTTACGATACAACGACGTTTATTGAACGTTCACTTAACGAAGTCGTACGAACCATATTTGAAGCAATACTACTTGTCGTTTTCGTTGTATTTATATTCTTACGTTCACTAAGAGCATCTATAATTCCATTAATTACTGTGCCAATTTCTCTTATTGGCGCGTTATTCATAATGTATTTGTGTAATTTCACAATAAATAGTATGACACTTATGGCAATGGTTTTGGCTATAGGTCTTGTTGTAGATGACGCAATTGTTATCTTAGAAAACACATACAAATTTATAGAAGGTGGCAAAAAGCCCGTAAGGGCAGCTATTGAGGGCACAAACGAAGTAAGTTTTGCTGTTATTGCTATGACATTAACATTGTGTGCTGTATACGCCCCAGTGGCCTTAGCCAAAGGGCTTACAGGTAAAATGTTATCTGAGTTTTCAATAACACTTGCAGGGGCCGTTTTGTTGTCTGGTTTTATAGCTTTAACTTTGTCTCCAATGATGTGCTCAAGGATGTTGGTTTCAGAAAAAGAAGAACTTGAACGCAGAAACAAAATGCCGAAAGTATTTAGGGTTTTAGCAAACATATTTGATTTTTCGAGTGTAATAAATTCAATTGAGCGGGGGTATAGTCGTTCACTTGATTGGGCTTTGTCTCATAAGACGAAAGTTACAACTTGGGCTGTTATCTTTTCATTGTTTGGGTATTCCGTTTATTACTTTATGCCAAGAGAGCAGTTACCGTACCAGGATGTTCAGATGCTTAGGTTCGATGGACATGGTCCTCAGACGGCAACACTTGCATTCACTCAAAAATATGTTGATGAATTAGACAAAATATTAAGCAAAATTCCGGAAATAAAAAATAGACAGTACGATATTACAAATCCGTCGTTTGATGGAGTTGCTTTACTTCATGAAAGGTCGAATAGATCCACAAATGACATCGTAAAACAAATCAACGATAAAATTCCATACATTCCAGGTATCGATGTACGAGTATCTGCAGGAAGCGGAATAAACGACGATTCGTCTAGAATAGTTTCGTTTGTCGTTCGAGGAAACAAGTCACACAGAGAACTGAGAGAAATTACGGATAATCTTATACGGTCTATATATACTAACAATATAGCATCTAGCATTCGAACGACAGCTCGTAATGAAGCAGAAGATTATATAGTTGAGGTTTTAAGAGATAAGGCTTCGGCAATGAATTTAGATCCACGAGATATTTCCGATACAATATCCGGACTTTTGCAAGGAGCTGTTGCAACACGGTTTAAGAAAGATGGCAAAACGTACGATGTTAAAGTACAAATAAATGACGAGTTTAAAAGAGCCCCAAGTCAGTTGGACGGTATTTTTGCAAAAGCTTGGTCTAGAACAAATGGGGGAGAAGATGTTTTAATTCCATTGCCAGAACTTATTAACGTCACTCCACGTTCAGGTCCTGTGTCTATTTATAGATATAACAGAGCTAGAGCTAACACTGTTTTAACTTTATTGCAACCTGATGTTTCACTTGGAGAAGGAATAGAGCGTGTTCAAAAAATTGCCAAAGATACGTTACCTGACGACGTTTTCATTGAGTTTATAGGAGATACCAAAAAATTCCTTACAGAAAGTGACACAATGATGCTTATCTTTATATTAGCCTTAAGTTTTATATACCTTGTTATGGCCGCTCAGTTCGAAAGTTGGCGTGATCCTTTTGTGATAATGTTCACCGTACCTCTTGCACTTGTTGGCGGAGTAATTTCTTTGAAATTTTTACCACAAGGAACTATAAATATGTTTTCAAACATAGGATTCCTCACTCTTATAGGTTTAATAACAAAGCACGGTATATTAATGGTTGACTTTGCCAATAAACAAATGGATTCCGGGAAAAGTGCTCATGATGCAATAACGATTGCTGCTAATAGGCGGTTGAGACCAATATTAATGACAACTCTCGCTATGGTTTTAGGTTCATTGCCCCTAGCTTTAGCAAAGGGCGCCGGATGTGAAATACGGCGTCCTCTTGGTGTTGTAATTGTTGGAGGAATGAGTATCGGAACGTTATTTACGGTTTTCGTTTTGCCAATAATTTACATATTCTTTGCAAAGTTCCGTCGTAGAAAACTTGTATTGGAGTAAAAAGGTGAGTTGGATAACAGACGTTGCAGTCCCGAAAATAAAAACATTTATAGGAGGGAGAAATTCCTCCGTAAAGGAAGATCTCTGGGCTAAATGCCCGGAGTGTGAGAAAGTTGTATATTCAGAAGAATTAAAAGCAAACTTACTTATTTGTAGCGAATGTAATTATCATTTCAAAATGTCAGCAAAAGATCGATTAAAAACATTATTTGATAATAACAAATATCAAGAATTTCCTTTGGTAAAGGTGACTGAAGATCCACTAAAATTTAAAGACGTTAAAAAATACACGGACAGAATAAAAGAAGCAAGGGAAAAAACTGGCTTATATGATGCGGCAGTAATTGCTTATGGAGAAATAGAGCATAATCCATCAGTTGTTTTTATAATGGATTTTGCCTTTATGGGGGGATCAATGGGACGTTGTATTGGTCAATCTTTTGTAAAAGCCGTGGATACTGCTATAGAAAGAAAAGTTCCACTTATAAGCTTTACGGCGTCAGGCGGAGCAAGGATGCAAGAAGGAATGTTATCCCTATCTCAGATGGCAGGCACTACTGCCGCTATTTGTAATTTGAAAGAAGCAGGACTCGCTTACATAAATGTATTTACAAATCCAACAACCGGAGGAGTTTTAGCGTCATTTGCAACGCTTGGGGATGTTCACATAGCAGAACCAGGAGCTTTAATAGGTTTTGCCGGAGCGAGAGTTATAGAAAAAACAATAAAAAAAACTTTGCCTGAAGGTTTTCAGCGTTCTGAATTTTTGTTAAAACATGGGCTAATAGATATGGTGGTATCGCGTAAGGAATTAAAAAACAAACTTGGATTATTGCTGAATTATTTGAAAAAATGACGCCCTCAGGATGCCCAGATGTATTTAGCGTGCTACAATATATCTGTACTCACTGCCGTGATTATTTCCGCTGAAATGTTTTAAGTTTTAATTCGCGGATGAATTGTTTTTTATGATTAAGTCAGTCCCAAGAACGATTTGGGCTATGGGAATAGCGTCGTTCCTCATAAACTGTGCAACGTGTTCAATATTTTCGTTATCAGCGTTGTACTTAACAAATGTTTTAGGTGCATCTGTCGCATCAATAGGTTTATTAGAATCCGTTGTTGAAGGGTTAGCTTATTTTACAAGAACATTTTCAGGAGTACTAAGCGATTTTTTTAGACGAAGGAAAGTTTTTATATTAATAGGTTTTATATTTTTGACAATTTCAAAACCGATATTAGCTTTTTCGCATACATATGTACAGGTTTTTCTTGCTAGAGCCATAGACAGACTCGGAAACGGGCTACAAGCGGCACCACGTGACGCATTGATAAGCGATAACGCTCCAAAAGAAATAAAAGGTGAATGCTACGGTTTACGGCAGAGTTTAGCGTTGGTAGGATCAACAATCGGGGCAATAATGGGAATTGCTTTGATGCATATAACAGGTAACGGTTATCGTACAGTTTTCCTAATAATGGGATTGCCCGCTGCAATTGCAACACTTGTTGTTATTTTTTTAATAAAAGAAAAGCAAATTAATAAAGAGCCGGCAGGAACAACTGTTAATCAACTAAAAATAAGGGATATAAAAGCCTTGGGAGCAAAGTTTTGGATATTAATGACTGTTGTTGTGTTCTTCATGTTAGGGAAATTTGGCGAATCTTTCATATGCTTACATGCGTGTAATAATTTTGGCCTTAATCCTGCTTATGGAACCTCGTTTCCTTTACTTTATAGTCTTGTATCAGCTACGGTTGCTTACCCGATAGGTCATAAATCAGATCGTATGGATCGTAAAAAATTACTATTGCTTGGGCTTATATTATTTTGCATATCTCATCTATCAATAGGGCTTGCTCCAAATCTTGCAATGATATTTGTAGGTACAGTTTTATGGGGAGCTCACGAAGGCATTACAGATATTATTTTTGCTGGTCTAATTTCGGACTACGTCCCTAAACATTTAAGAGGCACTGGATTTGGTTTATATTCGCTTATTTCATCTTGTTCCATGGTAATTGCGAATAATATAGCAGGTCTTGTGTCAGATTATTTTGGTATAAATACGGCTTTTATATATGGTAGTATTGTTGGTTTTACATCAATAAGCGTTCTTTTATACACACAAAGATATTTAAAATAAGACATATATAGATATGACAGAAGACGTTGACGAGAAATTTTTTTTGTGGCACAATTTTTAAAAAATCATCTGTGGTGCGATATGGTTAATTTGCCGCTTGTGTTGATTGGTCTATCTTTAAGTGTTCTTTGTGTCGTCTCGATGCCACAATCTCACAATGACAAAACATATGATCGAGGACGTGCGAAGATGTGGTATGACCTAGGCTGTTTACACGAAAGAGGTAAAGCTCTTGAAGCAGAACAAAAAAACTTAAAATCTGAACATGACGACTTGACAGCCGGGGTTTTTAAAATTAGGTTGCATGAATTTCGATATACTCCTTTTTGGACGTTATATAACAAAATCATCGACGGATTGACAGTTAAAGACGGCGAACCAGACTTGACTGGAGCTTTAAAGCAAAAATCAGTTATTCGATCTATATTTGATATCTCAAAAAATTTGTCTGATCACCACGAAGATTTATGTACAGCATTAAATAAAATAAAAATTGAAACTTTTACTAAAACTATAAAAAAGGCTATTCCGGAGTTACAAAAAGACGTTGACGTTTTTGCACAGGACGTTAAAGATTTACAGGATAATTTAGAATGGTTTCGCATAAAACTTAAAGAAAATTTTGACAACTGTAAGAATTCCGATAATATTCAAACATTCGCAGAAGCTTATAATGAATTCGCTATACGTACCCAATGTTTCAATGCAAATGTCTTTGATGAATATGTAGAATTGTCGTTAAAAATTAGATCTAAAGAAAAATACTTGAAAAATTATTGTGACAAACTCGATTCCAAAGACTTCGATATTGAGAAGTTACAGTTTGAGACTTTGTTCACATTAGTAATGGCTGTTATTATGGGTTCAGAGCGATACTTATTAAAACAATTTTTCGAAAAAAACTTCTCTGAAGCGAAGTTTAAGGTTGAAAATTGGAACGTGACAACAGCTGTTGAAAATGTTTTGATTTCGCATGGGGCTATTATTAATGATTTAAATCTGCTAAGTGAGAAAGTTGGAACCGATTATAAAGATTTCGTCAAAGTTTGTATTGAAAGTCTAAACGAGATTGATATGAAGTCAATAATTCTGAGTGTGTTAAATAATGTGGACGGCAAAGATATACTTACTAACCAAGAATTTGTACAGTTGAATAATAATAAAATTTCTTTATTGACTAAAATAGACGACATTTCTGAAACATTAAAGAATGTACGAAACCTTGCGTGCCATAACTTGGATATCATGTATAAAAAACAGGTTAGTAAAGCTATAGAAATTTTGCAAGATTATAAGAACTTTTTAAATGGAATTGCTCCAACAACAATTAAAGTGAAGACAACAAGTAACTATTTGAAAAGATTTTTTTTGAGTTCTATAGTACTTAAAAAGTCGTATAACGCTTAGTTTTGAATTTTGAATAGTAATGTGTTACGATGTTAATCGTATATAAGGATATTAAAATTATTGGAGTTATCCATTGTTCCCATCGATTAGTAATAAAATTACCATTCTGGGAATAGATCCAGGTCTTGGAAATACTGGATGGGGAATAATTGAGTGCTCTCGGTCATTCAAATATAAATTCATCGAATGTGGCATATTAAAAACAGAAACTAACGATCCTCTTGGAAGTAGGCTGATTTTTATTTACAATTCGATTTTCAGTTTAATAAAAATGTTTAGACCTGATAAAATTTCAATTGAAAAAGTATTTGTAAATATAAATCCGGCAACTAGTGAAAAGTTGATAATGGCAAGGACTGCAGCATTTCTAGCTATCGCTCAATCTGGACATATGTGTGTTGAGTTCACTCCTAACGAAATAAAAAAAACGGTTACAGGAAAAGGGCACGGAAACAAAATTTTGGTAAAAGAAGCTGTACAAAGCATTTTAAAATTTAGCACGTCAGAAAACCACTTCCCAAAAACTGCAGATGCAAGTGATGCATTAGCTATTGCACTATGTTTGGCGATACAAGAAGAAAAAGAAAAAAACAAATTACCAATAGTGGAGTGCAAGTATGGATAGAAACATACTAAAAAACGAAACAAATATATTAGTTGTAGGTTATGGTATTTCGGGAAAATCTGTTGCTTCGTTTTTAACAAAAAAAGGTCACAACGTTTACGTATACGATGATAATGACGCTCTAACTATTCCAAATCATGTAACTTATATCAATTGGAATGAAATTGATATTGTTGTTAAAAGTCCATCAGTGCACATAATGCCTCATAACAGGCATCAAATAGTCGATGATGCAATTTTTAATGAAAAACCCATATATTCAACTTTTGATATATTTAAAATATATAATCCAAACGCTAAAATTATAGGAATTACTGGCACTAACGGAAAATCAACGACAGTATCATTAATTTATAACATTTTAAGAACAGCAGGAATTTCAGTCAAACTTGGTGGAAATATAGGAATACCATACTTCGATACATTGCAGTATATTAATCCAGAGTATTATATATTTGAAATGTCTTCGTATGAATTGACTAGTTCAAAATTACTGGATTTTGAAATTGGAGGACTTCTAAATATAGAACCAGATCACTTAGATTTTCATGGTTCTTTCGAAAATTATATAGAGGCTAAACATAAAATACTTGATTTTTCGAAATGCAAAATAGTTTCATGTGATGATAAGTACACCATTAATAAATATAAAGGGAAAAAAAATGTAATAACTGTTTCTCTATATAAAGACGCAACAGCAGATTACTATGTCGAAAATAATGTTTTGGTTAAAAACGATACAGCTGTTTTAGATATATCAAATTTGCCAAATCTTGTTGGCAAACATAATGCACAAAATGTTTTGTTTGCGTATGCCGTGTGTTCTAAAATTGGCGTTTCTCCTGAAAAAATTACTCATGGGATTACAACATTTGATCCATTGCCTCATCGCATGAATGTAGTAAGGAAAATAGGCGACGTCTTGTTTGTAGATGATAGCAAAGCTACTAACCCAACATCGTCAGCTCCTGCATTAGCTACATTTACAGGTTATAAAATATTTTGGCTCGTTGGAGGTCGCAGTAAACATATCGATCCTATGCCTTATATCGGAAAATATATTGATGGAATAGAAAAAATATATCTGTTTGGAGAAGCAACGGATGAGTTTAGTAATATATTTAAAAGCATAAAAACGGTTGAGGTTTGTAAAACAATGGACGCGGCTGTACGTAGTGCGTATCGTGATGCAAGAAATGAATTAGGAGCAACAGTTGTGTTGTTGTCTCCTATGTGCGCAAGTTTTGACCAATTTAAAAGCTTTGAACACAGGGGTAATATATTTGTACAGTTGGTTAACGAACTACAGTAGTTTTTATGGGTAAAGGTACTAGCGCAATTAGGAGATGGTTAATATCAATTGATCAGCCTCTTCTTGGGACGGTCTTATTGATTATAAGCGCAGGAATTTGGGTAAGTATTGCGTCAACGCCCGCTATTGCAATAAAACTAGGACTACAACCATTTTACTTTGTAAAACAACATATTACAATACTGCCTGTCGTTTTAGCGATTATCGTTTTCCTATCTGTATTAAGTCCCAAATATATACGCGTATTGTCAATTGTCGGATACTTCGGTTGTGTTTTTCTAATTTTGTGTACATTGCTATTTGGTTCTGAAATTAAAGGAGCAAAACGATGGCTTGATGTATTTGGTTTTTCACTTCAGCCATCAGAATTTTTAAAGCCGATTTTGAGTATAACAACTGCCTGGTTGCTTTCGATACAGTATAAAGAACCTAGATTTAAGGGAATACTTTACTCTGTTATAAGCATAATTATTGTAATTCCTCTGTTACTAAAACAACCCGACATAGGCATGACTGTTATTTTACTGTCAACTTGGTTTGCTCAGTTGTTCATATCTGGGTTGTCAATTACAATGATCGTTTCTGCAATGGTTGTTGGTATTACATCACTTGCTGGTTTATACTTTGCCTTACCTCACTTTGCCGATCGTATAAATAGGTTCATTTTTCCAAATACCGAAGATAATGATTTATATCAAATTGAACGTTCTTTACATGCTTTCAAAAATGGTGGTTTATTTGGTACAGGACCGGGCGAAGGAACTGTAAAAATGACAATTCCTGATTGTCACTCAGACTTTGTTTTTTCAGTAATAGGTGAAGAATTTGGTTTTTTCGCATGTGTCGCTGTTATATTGTTGTTTGCTGTGTTAGTTATCCGCTCGATATTGAAGGCGTTATCTGCATCAAATATGTTTTGCTTTTCTGCGGTATTTGGACTATCTATTCAAATATTCATACAAACGTCAATTAATATATGTAGCGCTTTGCATTTAATTCCTACAAAAGGAATGACTTTACAATTTATAAGTTACGGTTGTAGTTCTATGCTTTCATCTGCGATATGTATCGGCTTTATGTTAGCTCTCACAAAAAACAGCGCTCTTAAAACAGATAAACTATAAAAAGCTTGTTGTTATTTATAAATAAAAATGGCGGAGGAGCAACAACCTCTGCCATTATATAGATTTTTCTAACGTCTTTGAAATATTGCTTAAAATTTATAACTAATTCCTGCTTGAACGCCAAAACCTGATTTTCCGAGACTGTTCATTGTTGCAAGTAAATTGCCAGAGAAATTTTTTGAAAAATTGCCTTGTATTCCTACACTGTATTGCATATGTCCCTTTTTCAATTTAAGTTCTGGTAACTTAACGTTCCCAGCTTTGCCACTTACGCCTTTATCAAAAGCGTGTACATACTGAACGGAGCAACTTAAATTAAGCATCGATGTTTGTAGAATTACGTTTACACCAGGGGTAATGCTTATACCTTCAAGTGTATTTAGTTTCATACCCATACTTCCAAAATCAGTTTTCCAATCTGTAGCTCCGAAGCTGTTACAATTGACCGAAATGTTAGGTTGTATAGTTACATTTTGTGAAACGCATATATCATATACACCTCTAAAAGAAGCTCCGCCAAACCAATTATTTGCTTTATCGGTTATATTATCTGGCATTGCCATTTTGTTCGTGTAATATCCTCCGTATACAATTGCTCCGAATTTCATCTGTCCACTTGATAGCATTGATGAAAAACCGAATTGACCTCCTTCTTGGTGTGAACTATAATTATCGTTATATTTTTGTTTTGCATGGTTGTATGCCATAAAAATGGATGGAATAAGAGTCAAATCATTCTTCAAAACTGGATTGAAATCAAAACCAAAGATTAAGCCATATGCTTTGCTATTAACATCAAAATTTTGGTTTAAATGTAGTTCCTCTTTCCCACCATATAACTTTGCCCATACATAACGATTTTTAGTTACGTTTTTATTTTCAGGATAACAATCGCAATTATTGTCATTACTCATAATATGGTCAAAAACCGTGTTATTAATGGTCAATTGGTTCTGAAGTTGTGCTGTAGTTACAATTTGCCCTCTAAAGACGCCAGGATTATACCGAGTTAAGTCAAAACTATACAGACCGTCTCCTTTTGAGTTAAGTTTGTAATAACCAATTGGCGTTAGAACTTCTTTATCTGATGCAGTAAAAGTAAATTTATGTCCTTCTTGTATACTTCCAAATTTAAATATCTGCATTGAAATATGTTCGTCAATAGGCGCGTCATTTCCGAATATTGTGTCGTGTAGTGTCCAGTTCGAAATGTTTATAACTGCGTCGGTGCCATTACCAGCAATTAATTTTGCTGTACCGCTTCCAAAGGAATCATATTTTTTATCTTCGTTGCTTCGTGCATACATATCAATATTGAAATCAACTTTATTTGATGTGTCTGAGCCAAATGTCGCACTATCTTTGATTTCATAATTTCCATATTCGTCATCTAACGTGTTGAATGTGTTAGTAAATTTAAAATTATTGATAGTCCCAGCCCCTACATTTAAACTTGACGATCCTATGAAAACAATATTTTCCATTGTTTGTAAAAGATCAATGCTTGGAATTGTTATATTTGAATTATTTAAAATTAATTTACCATTTCCTGTTCTCTGGAAATATGGTCCAGGCACTTCAGCTGATGGACTATGTTGCCCACTCAGATAAGCCTCAAGTGTTGGTTTTTCATGAAATACAATTGTTTTATTCTGTATTTCAATTTCGGCATCATTAAGTACTAAGTCTCCATCAACTTGGTCGTCTTTTTCAACGATTAGTTTTCCTGATTTGTTAGTGTCGGCACCAGCATTTGCCACATCATCTTTTGTCGCAGCGCTTCCTGAACTTGCTGCGGTAAGCCTTGCACCCCATGGAATTGTTACGGCTCCTATTTGCCCACTGACAAGATACGTGTTACATCCGGGCGTTACATTAACGCAGTCGTTGAACTTCATATCATTTATATATAAAATTACTTTATCTCCTGAAGTAATAATTTCTCCGTTAATATCAGACGACTGCTCTTTCAAAAATAAATTTGCGTTATCAAGTTTGTATTCATTTGTGTTAACGTTAGTCATCGTGTTCGATATTATACTTGAATTTTTAATATCGATAGAACTATTTGTTCCAAAATTTAATGTTTTAGTTTTTATATCAGCTGTTGTGCTAAATTGAGCCTCATCTTTAATATTTATTGTCTCTTGACTTATTGTAGCTACATTTATTGTATTTCCATAAATATTAGTTGTGCCAGTCAATTCGTCAACACCACTTTCACTTTTAATTGGAGCTGATATATTTCCGTCGGTTACGTTTATTGTGCCTTTGTTTCCAACCACTGTTTCAACTTTGTTTTCTGAAAAATCAAATGTTGTGTTTGGTGCAACTTGTACATAACAATTACCGGATATTTTATCGTCACTGTTGTTAAGTGTTACAGAAGTTTCTGTTATTCCGTTACCTATTTCTAATACACCTCCAGTTGATTTTAACGTTCCATTTTTTTCACCAGTGCCAAGTATTGCAACAGTACCATCTGATTGATTTATTGTCCCGTCAAATTGTGCTTTTGGATTATCTGTATTAAATGTAATTCGTGTTGTTGCACCATCAACATTAAATTCTGTATTATTTTTTATTGCAATTGCTACATCCTTGTTAATAATTACATTGTCTGCAGTATAAACAATGTTTCCATTACCATTATCATCTCCAACAGAAATTGTTCCTACGTCCATATGAGAACCTTCATTGAACGTAAAGGTTGTAGGTTTTCCAGTTTCTGCTTTTGTACCGCATATATTTATTGTAGATTCTGTTGTGAACTCAAGATTATTTGGAATAGCAAAAACTTTTGCGTTGTTATCTTCACCGTTACTTATTGTCACATCACTTGAATTTTGATCTGCACGAAGTCTTATAGGGTTTGGATCTGCTCTTAGCATTCCGGTGTTTTCAGCTTTCAGTTTTTTAGCTTCAATATCTTTAATTCGTCTTATGGGGGCGTGTAACATCACCGGAGATGAGTGAAGGAGACCATTGCCACCATCATCGAAAGTAATGGTACCTCCACCACCTCCTTCGTTAGGATCATCTTCCTGAGGAGTAAGCCCAAAGTTGATAGTTCCGCCGTTTAGTTTGGCTCCAGCGTTGAGTGTTAAAGATGTTTGAAACAGTCGCAATTCTCCACCTGATTGGTTATATTTTGAAACGTTATTTGTCGATTTTAATACATTTTCTAATGTTAGAATTCCTTTTTTAAGCTCAATACTTGCATCCCAATTATCACCAGAGTCTGTTCCTATGTTGTTAAGTGTCACTCCAGTTTTGTTATTATTATCGATTATTAAATTTCCAGCAAGATTTAAGTCCACATTGTAACTGATTTGATCGTTATCGTTATTCAACGTTAACGTACTGCCTTCTCTTACTTTTAAAATTCCTGCATTTGCTTCTACGTATTTATTTTCATCCGTTGTAATATCTTCTAAATGTAAATTTCCGCCATTGACTGACATTTTGCCGTTAATATCGTCGTCTCCAGAAACATACATTGTTCCGTTTTCTTGAACTTCAACGTTTCCTTCAATTGTTAGATCGACACTGTCACGTATTATGTCACCACCATTTAAAAGTACGGTATCGCCTTGTATAAATAATTCACCGCTTTGTGCAGTTAAATAACCAGTTTTATTTACCTTTGTTGTGTTTATTGCACTATCATCAACTATGTTTTTGAGAATTAATTTTCCACCATCAAGGAATACATTGCCTTCCCAATTTACTTTATCTAAGTTATTTCCACCATTAAGTTCTGTTGTACCTCCTTTTATGTGCAAAATTGAATCATGACCTGTAAGATTAAATGTTGCGTTATTGTCGCCTGTCGTCATATTTCCGTGTAATTCTATATCACCTTTGGCATTAACAGTTCCTCCAGTTACATTTGTATTTTCACCAAGTGTCACAAATGCATTTATATTTGATGTTCCGCCAGTTTGTATTAATGTCGCGTGCGTCTTGTCGTCTTCGCCAAGCCCATCAGCTTCGTTGACACTAATAATGTTAGCTGTTCCACCATCAGATACCTCAACAGTTCCTGCTAATGTAACAACGTTTTCGGTATCGTTATCAATTCCTTCGAAACGTGTCGTCCCATATGTTTCAATTGTTGAGCCAGTCATAACATTTGTTCCAACCAAAGCTGTTAATGCAGAACCTTCGTTTACTGTTAAAGTGGAATTAGCGTTAGTTATTATTTTTGCTTTGTTTTCGGCTCCGTTATTTATAGTTAGTGCACCTTTAGTTGCGCCTTCCCCTGAAGTTCCCAAAACGATTGCACCATTTGCGATAACGTTATCACCTTTTAGTTCAAATTCAGCGTTATCAACAACAGCAAATGAAGCTTTACTCCCTGCCTGAGTAAATTTATTTACAGCTCCTCCTTTATATATATAATCACCATCATTTTTTATTTCCTCTATAGTTCCTCCGCTTTGGTTATATGCCGGTTGAGGATCATCGTCTTTAGCGCAGTTATTAACATTGGTAACCGCACCTTCAATATGATTTACTGTTCCTGCTTCGTTTGTTATTTGAGGGATACATGTTTCTTCGCCCTTAATATTAAAGACGGCATTATCGTTATTGTTTATTATTTTATCTATTATGTTTGTATTATTAATATTGTATTCACCTGTATTTGTAACTTGATTAACGGTACCTCCGGTTTGATTATAGATGTCATTATTTGTTACTTCATTTACAGTTCCTGTGCTTTGTTCAACAGTTCCTGACTCATTGTTAATTATTTCTGCATGTGCGTTTTCTCCCAATATTTCTAAAATAGCTTCCGCATTTTTGTTGGTAATGGATGCATTAATTTTTCCTGTCGTTATTTTACAATGTCTGTTGTTTATAATTGTCTCATCGCGTTCAGTTTTAATTATAAGATTGGCGTTATTTATTATCGTTCTCATAGCACTTGATGTATCAATCGTTGATAACAGCGCGCTGTACATAACGCTACTAAACAAAATTAATCGGTTTTTCATTTGAATTCCGTTAAATATTTATTAAATTCCGCAAGACAGAATTTACCCTACACGATGTTTAACAAATAAAAGCGATTAATACAAAAGTAAATTTTGTGTTAAACGTTTTGTTCGTTATATCGACAAAATATTTTAAATATTAATACTTTGTTAAATCAAAGTAGCACCAGACATTCAAAACAATAAAGATATTTTTTGTACATGTAATTGAATGTTTCATAATTACCACACGGTATTTTTCTGTGTGTTAGAAATGTTGGTGTATTCTATACGTGTGAAAAATTAAAACGTTAAAAGTATGTCAAGTTATAATGATAACTTTAATCGTGGACAAGATAAAGAAACGAAACCGGTTTATGATAGTTTTATTGATAGTATAGAAGAAGAAATAAGAAAGGAAAATTATCAAAAACTTTGGAATAAATATGGAAAATTGCTATCTACAATTGTTGTTGTTGGCCTTTTGGGGGTATTTGGTCGTTCGTTTTGGCAAAAACGTGTTCTTGCCGAAAATGAAGCAATATCGGCACAGTTTACTCTTGCTCAAAATAAACTAAGTGCGGGTAATGTTGATGAAGCACTTGCCAATTTTCGTGAAATTGGAAAAAACGATAAAAACACTTATTCAACATTGTCAAAACTTGAATATGCCGCAATGTTGCATGAAAAAAATGACAAAAAAGCCATTGAACAATACATTTCAATATATAAAAACAACAAGGCTCCGCAGATTTTACGAGATCTAGCTTACATATATAGCATCAACGCATCTTTTGATTTGCTCAGCGATAATGAAATAGAGAAAAAATTACCTGAATTTATAAAAGAGCTTTCAACAAATTTTGTTGGAAAAAAATGGAATTTTTTAGCTCTTGAGACGCTTGGATATTGTTACATAAAACAAAAAAACTTCAAAAGTGCCCATCAAACATTTTCCAATTTGGCAAAAACTGAAGGTATACCTGATGGCATGTTGGAACGTACTAGAGAAATTCTTCAATATATTAATCAGCAAAACTTAGCGTAACTGGAGCCAATTAATGAGTAAAAAATTATTAAAAATATGTTTATGTTTTCTGTTTATTTTAGGTGGATGTAGCAAAAAAATACTGTTAGAAGGCGAACGTGAAAATATAGATGGAATTACTTATACGGAATTTGATGTAGCAAATGGCTTAAAAAATACTCCCGTTATTCTACCAAATCAGTCAAATACAAATGAATTAACTAAAATTTATGGCGATGCTAATCATTTATCTAGAAATAATAACCTATCACAAAAGCCAAGTATTAAATGGAGGAAAGACGTAGGAGACGATCCAATTGTATCCAATATTTTGGTGGTAGACAGTTGCATATACGCAATGAACGGTAGAGGAAAGTTATATTGCCTTGATAGATATACTGGTAAGCGGTTATGGGCGTCGAAAGTTGCAAAACAAGTTCCGTTTGGAACATTTTCGGGCGGAATTACCAATAATAAGTCAATTATATATATAGCTTCAAATACTTCAGACGTAATTGCTTTTGATATTTCATCACGTAAAATACTTTGGAAAAAGACTTTAGATGATATTGTAAAAAGTACCCCGGTTTACATTTCTGGAAAGTTGATTGTAACAACAGCTTCAAACAGAACATATGCTCTAGAAGCAAGTACAGGAAATATTTTATGGACGTATGCAACGGACAAGGAACAAATGTCCATTTCAATGTTAGGTACTCCGGCAATTTATAAAGGAAACATTATATGTGTGTATTCGAATGGTGATGTGGTGTCCTTAAAACTTGCAGATGGTTCTGTTAATTGGTACGAAGTATTAGTTCCAAAATCTATAGTCCGGAGCGGTAGCGCTTCATTGTTACACATATCTGCGTCACCTATTGTCATAGATGATAAAGTGTTTGTCGTAAATTCTTTTTCAACCATGTCATTATTTGATGCTCAAACAGGAATTCGTATATGGTCTAAGGATATCGGGACAATGTCACAACCAGCTATAGTAAATAAAGATTGGTTATTTTTGCTTTCAGATATGGATTTATTATGTATATCTCTTAAGGATGGAAATATAAAATGGCACATTAATGATTATCAAAAATTAATACAAAAAGGTCGTAAGTTTAAAAAATGTACATGGTTCGGCCCTATGATAGTAAATAACCAAGTTTGGATTTTCAGCGAACTGGGGCATATATTCAAATACGACACATCAACTGGAAAATTCTTAGATCAAATTTATTTAGACAAAGTTTGGTATATGGACACTCCTGTAATAGTTGGCGATACAATGTATGCTCAAGGAGATGGATGGATATATGCAATCGGATAGTTTTTTTAAAATAGCTTTGATGGGAAGAACAAATGTAGGCAAATCTACATTGTTCAACAGAATTGTGCGTGCAAAAAATGCTCTTACATACAATCGCCAGGGAGTCACAAGAGATGCCAAAGAAAAAACGATAACCATATTTGATAAGATAGTGACGCTTACCGATTCTCCGGGAATGTTTGATTATGCCGAATGTGATAACAAGCCGGAATTAATGAACGCCATTAATGAAAAAATCAAGACCGTTATAGAAAATTCTGATTTAATTATATTTGTCACAGATGGTATTGCTGGTTTAAGCACAAATGATTTTAAAACAGCAGATATTTTAAGAAAATCAGGAAAAAATATAATAATGGCTGTAAATAAAACAGAAGGCACAGTTAAGGAACAAGCTTATGTTGATGCTGTGACTCTTGGTTTTAAAAATACTATAGCGATATCAGCAGAACATGACATTGGCATTAACGAGTTGCTAGATTGTGTGTACAAACATATTCCTGAACAATTGATTTCAACTGAAGAAATGCGTCAAAAGAATTTTATAAAATTAGCTTTTATAGGTCGCCCCAATGTTGGTAAATCCACTCTAACAAACGCATTGTTAGGAACAGACAAACAGCTTGTTGCAGATTTTCCTGGGTTAACTCGCGAAAGTTCTGCGTTTGACTTTACCTATAATGGTACAAACTTAAAATTGATAGACACGCCAGGAGTACGACGTAAAGCAAAAATAACTGATAAGTTAGAAAAGATCTCTGTCACAAGTACATTGCGTTCTTATCGGCATGCTGATGTTGTTGTGTTGCTTATAGATGCTACAACTGTTGAACATGGAGTGTTAGAAAAACAAGATCTAACTTTAGCATCAAACGTTTTAAATGATGGACGAGCATTGATACTTGCATTTAACAAGTACGACAAGACTAAATTTAAAAAGAATTCAAAACCAAAAGACCTTGTATATAATATCCAGCATAGTTTGGCTCAACATAAGGATGTTCCGTTTATTTTTATATCAGCTGTGAATAAAGATAATTTAAATAAACTTATTGATTTGGTCGTCAAAACATATGAACGTCACAGAATTAAAATAAACACATCAAAGCTTAATAGGTGGTTACAAATTATAAATGATACAGATGTCATGAAAAGTGCATCAATGAAATTTAAGTTGAAATATGTAACTCAGATAGGAGAGACACCGCCTACGTTTTTAATTTTTGTTTCAAGATTACAAGAAATGAGAGACGACAAAGAACGTTTTATTCAAAATCACTTTAAACAACATTTTAATTTGAATGATATTGTTGTACGATTTGTTTTTAAATCACAAAACTCCAAAAAGAAGCATGCATAAAGGACGCGTCATATTCGGAAACCTAAAACACAGAGTAATAGAATTGCCAAATATTTCTACGACGCGACCAACCTCTGACGCCGTGAAAGAAGCAATGTTTAATTGTTTAATACATCGTTTTAATATGGATTTTTCGCAATGGGCTGTAATTGATGCATTTGCTGGTTCTGGAGCTCTTGGTATAGAAGCTTTATCTTTGGGTTCTCCGTTTGCTGTTTTTTTTGAACAAAACCATTTTGCTTATAATATAGTCCAACAAAATGTTGTAAACCTTTGTTTAAAGAATAAATGTTTAATATTAAGAGCTGATGTTACTAAGTATAGGATTAACAAATTATATTCTAAGTTTGATCGAAATGTTTTAGTAATACTAGACCCGCCATACCAAAAAACCGATGTTTTAAAAAATCAAATTATCAAAATGACAGAAATGTTTAAAGAAAAAAATTTAATTATCTTGGCTGAAACTGACAGTAACGCACTTTTAAATGATCTGAAACCAAATTACACACTATCACCCTCAGGTGATAAAAAAGTTTTCTTTTTTATAAACAATTAATCTCTGTGGTTTTCTAAAAGTAAAACTAATAGCAATTTTCGCTACGGTTATATATTTATATATTTTTTTTGTCATAAAATCTTTTTCACTTCGAAAATGTTTTTCTTTAATTCTGGAAAATCTTTTTCTAACCACATTACTTGAGTGGCAAGTTTTTTAAGTAGTTTCGCTTCTTCTTGCGTCCTATTGTTTTTGTTTCCTAGTTCTGCAATTTTCTTTTTAAATTGATCATAGAAATTTTTACAATTATTTTCGTCAATATTGATTTTTTTGTCATCAACTCCAACATAGTTAGTTTTTGAGTTTATTGCTTTTTGTTTTTTTAACAAATTAAGAAATGGGTTATTTTTATTATCTTTTTTAGAGTTCCCTTTAGCTTTATTGTTGTTTATACATTTGACCAAATCTATTTTTTCAGTTTAGATTTTATAAAAATTTTGTTAGGTAACTTTCCTTTATAATCTTTCTCTATATAACCTTCGATTGTCTTCAAATATTTTAGTCTTCCTGCGTTATTTGGATCCGCATTCTTTTCTAATTTTTGAATTTCAAGGACAATATCCTCATATATCGTATTGACATTATTTTCGTCAATATCAATTATTTGTCCTGTGTCGTTTTTATATTTAATTTTTTGGTCAACGTTTTTAATTTCTTTAACATTTTTTAGCATTAAGTAAATCCTTTATATTGATTCCTAACTCTGATGTTTTTGCCTTATCAACTTCTTTATTGTCATCTGTTCCAACGGTTGACATTTTTTTTAAATTATTCTTCTTGTACATAAGCTCTTCTTGTAAAGACTTGAATGCAGGCTCACCTTCTAAAAAAGAACCTGATTTAGATGTTTTGTGTTTTCCTATTAACAATAGCCAATGTTTTTTACATCTGGCGACACGACCTGAGGCGGAGGAGGTGGTGGTTGAATTGAAACTCCTGTTCCAGTTTTAGAAGTAACTGTTAGTTTCGTGTCAGCTTTTTTGTCTTCTTCAATTTTGTTCTTCAAAATAACAGAAGGTTCAAGTGTCTTTCCTTTAGATCCTGCTGGTTCTAGAGGAGTAGTAATGCTTGTGACTGTGTTCAAAGTTGTATGGTAGGGGAGAGAATGAACTTGTATCGTTGCTAGATGTTACGACAACAGCGCCTATTACTCCAAGCAAGAGTGTCATAGCAATTATCATAAGTGTCAGGTAGTAAGTTTTGATAACCTACGTGGCATTATATCAAATTCATAAAAAAAACAACTATCCAATAGATAATGTTGGTTTCATAATTTTTACAAATTCTAAACGGTCTATATTAACAATAGGCTGTGCAACAATTATAGGACGATTTTTAGTAACTTTTGCAATTGGAATTCCACAAGGGAAAATTCCTCCTTCGCCAGATGTATATAAAACATCTCCAATTTTAATATTTGCTGTAAATCTGTTACTTTGTTGTATTACTGACGCAGTCAACATATTACAGTCATTTCCAGTCATAATAATATGCACATTAGATTTTGTTTTTACAGGAACCGAAAAACGCCTATCGGTAATTGTTAATATCTGAGCGATACCACTTGATACGTCGGTTACTAATCCAACCAATCCATCAATTGTTGTCGCAACATATCCAGGCTTGAGTTCGTCTGTTGCTTCTGTAAGTAAAGAAGATTTGAATATATTTTGTTCAAATCCTAATACTTGAAATGTCATTCGCTTTGATAACCTTTCGTATTTACATTGTTTAATTAGTTCTTTATTTTTGTTTTCGAGCTCTAAGATTCGAGCTTTCAGGTTTTTATTTTCTAATAATAGTTGTATGTTGTTTACGTTACATGTATTAAAAATTACTCGGATACTTCCCACTAGTTCATTCATTGACTTTTTAACTGGCAGAGTAATCTTTTTTACACATTTTTTGTATCCAGGCATAAAATTGTTGTTGGTTATATCTAATATTGCAACTAATGAGCCACAAATAATAGATAAGACGTAAAACCTATAACGTTTTAATTTTATTTTTATTAAAAGTTTTTGTTTAAAATTCATTGTAACCAATAACAAACATTCTAATGCGTAAGTATTCTTGCGAGTACTGAAATCAATTTTATCTATCGTAACTTTGTAAGTTCAACGATCTCAATTTTGAATTAAGTGTATTCCGGCTTATTCCCAAAACGCGTGCTGCATGGCTTTTATTAAATTTTGTTGTCTTCATAACTCTATCTATCAGTATTTTTTCAATATTGTTAATAACGAATTCGTAAAGACCGCTAACTTTATCAATTTTTTCCCAAACACTTAAATACCTTTTTACAAAGCTAGCAAATACACTACTAAATACTTTTGAACAAAAATATTCATCAATAGATTTGTTTTTTAAAGCTTTTTCACTGAATAACGCAAGTGAAACGTTTTTTAGTTTTTGCTTTGTACACATCGAACGCATCGCATTTTTGCGATAAGCTGTTAGTAAAGTCCTTCGCATCGTAGAAAAATCTAATTTTGCCTTATACATTGCCATAGCTTTTTATACTCGAAAAAATTTTTAAAACAATTTCTTTATTATTATTTTAACATTCGAAGCGCCTGTAGTATCTTGTTCGTCAAAAATGTTAGTGACATATCCGTGACGTTTCATAATTTTTTTCACATATAAAGCTAAAGCATTTACAATAGTTGCCTGTACTTCTTCTATTTCGGTAATGTCCCAAACTTCACGTGGTAACGCTTCGGTCGACATGTTAGATATTGTTATTACTATATTTTCCAATTGTTTGTCTGTCACTGTAATTATTTCGTGTGGACTTTTGTTTCTCAATAGATCAACAATTATAAGGTATAAAATACCACAAATAACATTTTGAACTATACTGTCTTGTTCCAAATCAACTGAGTTAATGTCAAATGCTAAATTTATACCGTGCCCGGCACACATTTGCTGTAGCATTTCGTACAAATTACCTATATGCGCTCCATCAACTGCTAAATTTTGAAAAAAACTAAGTCGCAAACTTAAATTGTCTACGCTTTTAATAAATTCTTCAAGTCCGTTTTTTAAATCAACAGAGTTTTCCATTAAATCTTCTTTAAAAAAAGCAATAACAGATAAACAGTTCTTCAAATCGTGACAAATTCTAGCGACCAGCAACCCATCAGCATTATTTTGCATTTTTCATTTTCTCCTTCCTTTTAAATATTGTGTCACCTTCTTTGAAACAAGTAATTCTACACGAACAAAAATTTGATTTTTCATCCTTCTCAAATGAAACATATTCATTTGCATCATACCAACACAATCGTATTGCACGCATAGGAAATGAAAATATGTCCTTATTAACGTGCGTTAACTCAGTTTTCTTAATTCCAGTATCCATAATTAGGCGCCCATTTTCTTTATAAAACTTTACATCTCCGTAAATATCGCTTGTAAAAACTCCTTCATATCTGTCAAGCGATGCTGATGGTGTTGGGTTTTCAGAACACATTTCCAAATTTATGAATTTATACTTACTTACTCGTCGCAAGCGATTAGCCTCTGCTAATACCCAATCTTTCTTAGAGAAGTCAAAACACAAATCCAAGAAATTATTACACATGTATTCAGCAAAGAGTGTATTTGTTGTTCCGCCTACATTATTTATGACCCCAATACCTATATCTTCCTCAGGGCATATAACGAAAAATGCGCTTGCACCTCGCACTCCCCCCATGTGAAAGATAATATTTCTAGCGTTTTTCCCGTTGTCAGCATATTTTGCAATAAATGTACCTAATCCGTAATGTAAGCTTTCTCGCGGAAACCTTTCAATTGGAAAAGTTTCGTCTGTTGGTTTAGTATTTTTCATATCCACTACTGGCGAAACAATTTTTTGAAAAGTATCAGGTTTTACTATTGTTTTCCCATTATACTGACCTTTTGATAAAATCATTTGCAACCATTTAGCAAACTCATTGCCAGAAATTGCAATACCGGAAGTAGCAGGGTATATTTGAAAAAAACCAATATCTGGAACTTCGACCAATCCGTCATTGAGGTAAGAATAATTTGAAACGGACTTAATTGGTTTGAATGTAAATATTTCTCTTATAAAAGTTCCGATTGTCGCAAAAAAACCATGACGACTAACATCATAACTAAATCGTGACATCATGTACTTCATGTGTTCCCATCGCGATGTTTCATAACGTAAACGAATTGCTGATGCGCTTTTGATGTCCATTTTTGAAAATAAATACTTTTTTACCAAATCTTCGTATTTTTCTCCAGTTGCTTTTTCAAGAACATCTCCAACAAGCCCAAAGAAAACATTTTGATACGCGTAGTATCTTCTAAAAGCACCAGGCATTTGTTTTATGTATTTAAAGGCTTCCACTATCTGTTTTTTCGAATATCCGCAACTCCAAAGGCTGTCCGCGGCAAAATTAGGGAATCCACTTCCGTGACATATCAAGTCTTTTATTTCAAGATTTTTTGAAAATTCTTCGCTATGTATGAAAAACGTTTTGTCATATTTGCGAATTTTGTCATCCAATTTAATTACTCCATCATCAACAAGAGCTCCAATAAGAAAAGCCGTAATATTTTTTGAAACTGATGATATAGGAAATACTGTATCTACAGTTATAGGAACAGTTTTATCGATTGTTGTGTAACCGAACGGTTTAAGCAATACAATTTTATTGTGACGAACTATTGCAACAACGCAACCTAAAATATTTCGATCTTTACATCCTTTCTCTATTATCTCTACCAGCCTTTTAGAGCTTTCTTCCACTTTGTCGTCTGAAATCAAGGCGAATACTGATGTTTGAATAAATACAGTTGCAATTGATATCGCAACAAATGTGCGAAAAACAATTCTCATATTAAACTAAATTAAACATTTATTAATGATTAACCTAACATGATAGTACCATGAACCGACAAATTTAGAGCAAATTTGATGATTGGAAGCGTAAAAATAACGTTATTACTTTGTCTTACAGGTATTACATCATGCATTCTGTTTTTATCATACGGAGAATATATAAATCGATATGAACTTATAACAACACAGAATAACGGTATTTATATCTTTGACAAAAAAACCGTTACACTTAACAAGTGCGAAAACGGTAAGTGCGAAATGTTGCAAACAAATTTTCCTGAAGATCGTTTATTAAAATCACCTTCAGTACAAGCAATTCAATCAAATGCTACAAACTCGATACAGAATGTGCCACCAAATTCAATGCCAATAAGTGCGTCTTCGGGAATGCCAACTTCTGAAACATCTTTATCAAATCAAAGCATTTTAACAGGAAATCAAGCACCTGCTCAGACAAAAGCAGTACAACAGAATAATGTTTCTGATACAACTAGCGTACAAACATTAAAACCTGCAGTAAATTCATTTTTGAACACTAACGATCAATTACCGACATTGCAACAAAGTTTACGGCAATCAACCTATGGTCGCCAAGCATAAGCAAATTCGCCTTAAACTTGAGCATTAGGTAAAATGTGCGTTATCATGACGTGAGAGATATACCTTATATACATAAAATAATGATCGGGTATTTATTACATCCAAGAGGGTATTGTTTCGGTGTCAAGCGTACTGTTAATATGGTAGAGCAAGTTTTGAAGCTGTATAAATCTGTTTATATAGTTGAAGATATCGTACATAGCAAACTTTTTATGGATAACGTTTTATCAAAAGGCGTTATAAAAGCTC
Organism: uncultured Pseudomonadota bacterium; assembly: GCA_902796345.1. Lineage (GTDB taxonomy): Bacteria > Pseudomonadota > Alphaproteobacteria > RUG11792 > RUG11792 > RUG14087. Next base: position 20,385 of record CADBOF010000012.1, on the reverse strand, counting down.
ATTCAATTGATGATGTTCCTGATGGATCAGCGATAATGTTTTCATCTCGTGGAATATCACCAAAAATCCTAAAAAAAGCAGATGAAAAGCAATTAACTGTTATAGATGCAACATGCCCAATAGTAAAAGAATTACAGGATTGTATAGTCGCCAAAGCGGAGGAAGGGTATACAATAATCCTCATAGGAAGTAGATCACATCAGCAAATAGCGACATTGCTAGGTTCTGTAAATAACGACGACGTATATATTGTCAATAATGAGATGGATGTTGATTTGTTGCCATCTCTTGAAGATAAAAAAGTCGTTTATTTCACACAGACTTCGCTTTTCCCTAATAATGTAAAAAAGATTGTTGATAACTTAAAAATTAAAATTCCTGAAATCGCACATGGTCGCAATAATTCTGAATATGATATATGCCAAGAAACATTAGATAGACAAAATGTTATAGCGAAAATTGCTCCAAAAATTGATTTACTCATCGTATTAGGTTCTGCATATTCTGCAAATGCCGTATCTCTCGTGCAATGTGGAAATGCAAATAACATAAAGAATGTAATACGTATTGATAGCGTGGAATCAATACAAAAAGATCTTTTGAATGGAGTTGATAGCTTTGCATTAGTGTCAAGCACATCGATTGATGAATGTATTATTAAAGATATTGAAAATTCGTTACAAAACCTTGCAGGAATTGAATATATCATTTATCCACAGATTGAAGAACAACGAGTTACCGCATGACGTTTTCAGAAACAACTGAAACAAAATTAACGCCAATGGAGGAACAGTATTTTTATTTTAAAAAGCAATATCCAGACTGTTTGCTGTTTTATAGATTGGGTGATTTTTATGAATTATTTAATGAAGATGCCGTCATTGCCTCCAAAATTTTAGGGCTAGTATTAACACATCGGCACTCGATGCCAATGTGTGGAATTCCTTGGCATGCTCATGAAATGTATTTGGCAAAACTTGTGAAACTTGGATACAGGATTGCTATATGTGATCAAAAAGAAACACCTGAAGAATCAAAACGGCGTGGGAATAAAGGACCTATTGCAAGAGATATTACAAGAATAGTCTCTAGTGGAACAGTTGTTGAAGATGCATTGCTTAATGGAAATAAAAATAACTGGTTACTTGCTATGGTTCAAGAAAAAGATAAAACGGCGTTGGCATATGCGGATATATCAAGCGGAGAGTTTTTTGTAGAAGAATTACCAGGTAACGATGTTTCGGCATGTATCACAAGGATTAGTCCTGCAGAGATTATTTGTTCCGATTCCTTTTGTTCAAACAAACAAATGTTGTCAATATTAGAAAGATATAAAAACATAGTTCACATACTTCCGAGTATAAAATATAATATTAAAATAGCTACAGATAGGTTAACAAAATTTTTTGGAGTTAGCTTTATTGATTCCTTTGGTAAATATTCTCAGAACGTAACGCAAGCTATAGCGATGATTATAGATTACGTATCTTCGGTTTATAAGGATATAAATACAACAAGCCTGAATGTTCCAAAACATGTGACAACAAGTGATTATATGTCGCTTGATAGTTTTACTCAAAAAAGTTTGGAGCTTACCGTTACGCAATCTGGAGAGAGTAATGGGACACTTTTGTCGTGTCTTGATACCACTAGTACTACTCAAGGGGCTAGAATGCTTGCAAGATGGATCAAGGCGCCTCTTCTTGATCTAGAACAGATAAATTCGCGCTTAAACTATATTGATTTCTTTGTTAAGTCACATCATTGTTTAAAACAAGTATCGGATTATTTAAAGACAATTCCGGATTTAGAACGAGCTACTTCAAGAATTGTAATGCGAAAGTGTGGACCAAGAGATATTAAAGCAGTGCAGATTGCGTTGCAAAGTTTTGTAAAAATGAACGAAATATTTAAACAAAACTTAAAAGATCTTTTTATTGATGACAATAAAATTATCGAAATAACGAAAAAATTATCAATGGCAATTATTGATGCGCCGCCGTTGCTTGCAAGGGATGGCAATTTTATATGCCATGGATATGATAGGGTGTTGGATGAGTATAACAATCTTCTTAACAACGGAGCAGTAATTATAAAAAACTTACAGCATAGATATATTTCAGAAACGGGTATATCCACATTAAAAATAAAAAATAATGGTATTCTTGGGTATTTTATAGAAATAACTCCAACTTATATAAATCGCGTACCAATTGATTTTATTCATCGTCAAACACTTGGAAGCTGTATCAGATATACAACAAAAGAATTGTCAGAAGTTGCGAATAGAATATACTCAGCTGACGTAAACGCGAAGCAACGCGAACTTTTTATTTTTGACGAACTAATAAATTATATATCTAGTTACAATGATCTATTACATCGCATTTCAAACACTATTTCGTTTATTGACGTAATAACATCGTTTGCACGTAATGCAAATGAGCGAAATTATGTACGACCTATTTTTAATAAAAACAATTGTATCGAAATAAAGTCTGGTCGTCATCCAGTTGTCGAACAGTCATTACAATATTTGGGAAATAAATTTACCCAAAATGATTACAAAAGTAATAGTGAGCTTATTTTACTTACTGGACCCAATATGGGCGGGAAAAGCACATATTTGAGACAAAACGCATTGATCTTAATAATGGCTCAAATCGGCTCATATGTCCCCGCAGAATTTGCGAACCTGCCTATAGTTGATAGAATATTTAGTCGAGTTGGTGCGTCAGATGATATTGCTTCTGGTAAATCAACATTTATGGTTGAAATGCTTGAGACAGCAACAATTTTAAATCAAGCGACATCAAACTCATTTGTAATTTTGGATGAAGTAGGTAGAGGAACATCAACACAAGATGGACTTGCCATAGCTTGGGCTGTAGCTGAAGAATTAGCAAATAATATTCATGCGAATACGATATTTGCAACACATTATCATGAATTGACCGAAGTAAAAAAGAATATACCCAATATAAAGTTTTACACAGTTGAGGTTTCTGAAAACGGTGACGATGTTATATTCTTACATAAAATAACATCAGGAACCGCTAGTAAATCGTTTGGCTTACACATTGCAACGCTTGCTGGTTTTCCAAAGCATGTTCTGAAACGTGCTAACGATATAATGAAATTGTTAGGACAGTCGTAATAAAATTGGACACATAAATAAAAAGACGTTGTGTTGCAGTATTATAATGCTGTATATTAAGAAATATATCGAAATACTTGCTCCCTGCATAAATATGTGATATAATTTGCACAAAAAAATTAGCAAACCTTTGTTGAGGAATCATCACTCTTTTAGATCTATTTTTTATAAACTAAATAATAAATCAATGACAAAAAACATAACACTACAATATTTTTTATTCCTATAATTTGAATTCAGTGTTTATCTTGCGTATTTATTGATTTGCTGTTAAACTTTTCAATATAAAAGACATATATGAATATTTAAATAATTTAACATACGTCGTATATTACTATTATTACTATTTTAAGAACGTGCGTGCAAACTAGTTATCAGAACGAAGTTGTTTCCAAAAAACTTGTTTATTTTTAAGCTTTTTTTGTTTTTTGCTTATAACTTCGTTTAAAACTCTAGTTGAAGTTTTATAAAAATCCATTTCATTTAAATTATTTCTAGTTGAAGCAGACATTTCAAGTAATTTACATTGTTGTATTTCTGTTACTTCATTTAAAGCTCGCCATAACGTTTTGTAAAAATCAATATTTGACAGTTCTGAAATTGAATATTTTCCAGTATTGCTCGTGTCTTGCCAATTTTGCATTCGCCCCACGAACAAAGCGCAATCCAATAAAGACATAATTTCAGTTGTATTTACTGTATTGTCGGTACTAGTAATAGATACAGATCCTATCGCTAGTAATTCGTCTATTTTGGCGTTTTGCGTTTTTATTGTATCTTCATGAGATTTAATTGTGTCATCTTTAAGTTGAGATTGATTTTCAAGAGTTTTTATTTTTTGATCACATTCGGTACGTATTCTATTGATTTCATCATTGTTTCTTAAGTTAGCTTCACTTATTTGTTGTTGAGATTGAGATTGTAATGTACGTTTCTGTTCTTCTAAATCGTGAACTCGCTGTTCCATCTCGTTGCGTAATCTATTAAGTTCTTCCGCATTTCTTGACGTAGTTTCGCTAAGTTGCTGTTGTGACTGAGTTTGTAATGTGTTTTTTTGCTCTTCAAGTTCTTTAACTTTTTTATCCATTTCTTCTTTTATACGATTAATTTCTTCGTTAGAGGTTTTAGTTAAATTCTCAAACTCAACTGTTTTTTGTTCAAGTTGGCTTTGAATTCCAGACATATTATCAACTTTACTTTGTAATTCTTGTATTTTTTGATTGTTTTCAGCAATTGTTTTATCTTTTTCGCTAATTTCTTCTTGTAGTTTTTGGGCGTTTTCTTGAGACGCTTTTAATTCTTCCGCTGATGTTTTTTGTTCTGTCTGTGCAGTTGTTAATTCCGCTTGTAGCGTGTTTTTTTCTTGTTCGTGTTGTGCATTGAGTTCGTTTATTTTAGCTTGTAATTCCTGAGTTGCTGTTTCGATAGCTTGTTTTTTTGCTTGTTCTACCATTTCATTTGCTTTATTTTCAGTTAATAGAGCATCAGCTGATGAAACAACAAGCAATGATATTGCTAACAGTACACAAACTTTCATTATTCCTCCTTACAGATTACTATTATTGTTGTGCTGTACTTCTTGTGGTAGTATATTGTCACTATTGTTAATTTCGTTGCCATTATTCAACGATTGTTGGTTTACAACTACTTGTTCTTGAGCAGGTAATGTGGTTGCCATCTGTGGGTATACAGTATAAGCAATTTGTTCTTGTTGATTATTATTAATTTGATTGTTATTAATTTGCTCATTTACATTTGAGGGTTGTTCATATTGTTGTGTTGCGGGTTGACTACGCATAGGTTGTGATTGTACTACATCTGTTTGTTGTTCCTTCGCATTTAACTGATTGGACATTGTAATAGCTGGTTGTATTTGTTGTGATAATACATGAGGTGTTTGTTGATGTTGTGTATTTTCGTTATTTGTCGTGTTTGTTACTTCTACTGAATTCGCTAATGTGTAAACTGCTCCATCGTGTATAAGTACTTCTGGAACTTCATTATCTGGTTTGCCTTGTTCAACTTTTTCTCCTCCTGTTATCTCTTTAACTAAAATGTCTGAAGTTGTTGGTTGTGTCGATTCTATAGCGGAAAGTTGTGTGATAGCAGTAGGTTGAATAATAGTTTGCTTTTGTGCAACTGTAGGTTGCTGAATTACTGTTTGTTGTTGATCATTTACCGATTGTTGATTAATTAATGTTTGTGCAATTTCAGGTTGTTGAGTAATATTTGGTGTAGTGTAGCTATTTGTAGAAACAGGTTTATTTGATAGTTGCTGCGAAGGTATAAATTGTTTGTATTCTCCCGGACGTCCAATTATCTGTTGAGACACGTTTGGTGGTGTATAATGTGGCGGGTTCGCGATAGCTCCGCGTTGATGTTGCGTATGGGCTTGATTAGTAAATTGTTGTGCATTATTAAATTGCGCAATTGTTCCGTTTTGGATATAGTTAATATAGTCTGCCCCAGACATTATGTAAAACCACCCTTTCCAATTATCGGGAACCGCACCTTTTTCCGTATAAAAAACTTGTGGCTCACCTCCTGCTGTCGGTTGACTTATCGCAACAACAGAATCTGGTTGAATTCCACTAATGTCATTAGTTGAAGTGTTGTTTTGTTGCGGTGGAGGTTGTGGAATGTTCGAACCTTGAACAATCGACTGCGATTGTTCAACAGATTGTACTTGTTGCGAAGTATTACCTATTTCAAAAATTTCACAAAAACATATAACGGCGAAGCTTATTAAACAATTAATTAGAAATTTAAACATAATTATTTTTTACTTTTAATGCCATATATTCGCAGTTTAAGAACTTTTTGTTAAAATTAAGTAAAGATCATGGAGATGTGTTATGAAAGATATACTTTCTCACTATCAAGAAGAAATTGTTTTTCTAAGAGAACAAGGTAAAAAATTTGCTTCAAAATATCCGACCATTGCCGATAAGATCGATTTTAATGGCAATCGCTCTAACGATCCGCATACAGAGAGGATTATTGAGTCTTTTGCGTTTATGGTTGCGCAACTTAATACAAAAATAGACAACAATGCAGAGCATTTAGCATATTACTTACTAACAGGTTTGTATCCTGGAATTGCTTCCGTATTTCCTCCTTGTTCAGTAGCACAGTTTGACAGTGTTAATTTTGATTTTTTGCCTCGTAATTCCAAAATATGGGTTCCTGTTATTCAATCAGAAGCTTCAAACGAAGAAACTAGCGATAGTTACGTATTCAAAACAGTTTATCCGCTAACAATATATCCGCTTAAAATAGTAAAATTGTCTATAACTAAATATAAAGAGCTGAGAATTGATATAAAAACAACGTCCGTCCCTGTTGAAGAAATGCATATTGATCATTTGATGTTCTATATTGATGCTTCATTGAGCGATAACGCTTTTGCTATTTATGCATCACTATTCGCGACTACGCCACGTATAACATTGATTGTTAACTCACAACAATATGACCTACAAAATAGTTTGGAACTTTGCGGTTTTAATGAAGATGAAACGGCTGTGCCAGTTTCAAAATTTATAAATTATTCGTTCCACCTATTGCGTGAAGTTTTGTTATTTCCGCAGAAATTCATGTTTTTTAAGATAATTGGAGTTAGTAAAACAATGCAAAAAAATAACCTAAAAAATATTGACCGTTTTTCGATATGTATAAGTTTGTCAGATGTTGATATAAAGCTTAACCAAAATGCTATAAAAATAAATTCCGTTCCAATTGTTAATTTGTTTAATTATATGACTAATTCTTTTCGGTTCGACAATACAAAATCACGATATTTGTTACTATCAAACGATAATCCGCATATTGCTATTCATTCGATTAAAGAGGTACACCTTATTGACAGCATGACGAAAGAAGATTACATTGTACCTCAGTATTTCAGCTTTGATTACTGTTCTCTTAATAATACTGCAAACCCTGTATATTGGCTACAACCATTTGATTACGATAATTCGACATATATTTCGTTTGTAGATACAAATCTGTCTCCGTCAAATACGTATGCGGACGTAGCTTTTGCAAAAACGTTATGCTTCAACAAAATAAATCCCAGAAATATTAATATCGATAAAACTGTTCAGGCCGATGGTGCGTTGTCTTCTGATGTGCAAGGTAGGCTAATACTACAAATAACAGAGCCGTTTTATATTGCAAAACGCGATATGTGGAATTTATTTAACCAACTTGCTTTTGGACAGTTATCAAAAACGAACATAGGACAATTTGTTAACAAATTACGTAATATTTCATCAATGAATTCTGGGGCATATAATAACATTGTTCAGTCAATACTTAATGACATTGTTGCGACTGAGTTAATTGAAACAAATAAACGAATTATAGCAAACGCTCGTAGCTCATTTGTAAAAGCATATACATATAAAATAAATGTCAAAAAAAGATTGCCACCATATGCAACACTGTTATTTAAAGTTATTAGACGATATTTACAAAACAACAAGCCTATTAATAGCTATGTTGATTTAGATATTTCGGTTCAGACATAAACAATTGCCTTGCGACACCTTTTACACAAGTGTACATGTTGATTCTTTTGTTGTTTTTGTAAAATGCGTTGCTTTGTTGCGTTAAGTTTTGATGGCACACGTGGTAATTCATTTTTTCTTAAATGCTTTGTACGTGGCATTGTTTTTCTAATTTCTTGATAATAAAGTTCTGTCCATGTTCTGCCATATGGATCACGTCGATTTTTGCAATGATTTTTTATATAGTTTGATAATTTTAAACTATCTTCTGGTAAAGATTGAATTCTAACTTGTGACGGTCTATATCTATGCAAATCAAGAGCTTTTGCAGTGGCATAAGATAAATCAATTATGCGTCCTGCATATGTGTATGGTCCTCTGTCATCAACAACGATTATTATAGAACGTCCATTTCTAAGATTAGTGACTTTAACTACAGTTGGAAGCGGTAATGTTCTGTGAGCGGCAGTGAAATCGTTTGGATCAAATATTAAACCTGTTGCTTTTGGTTTTCCTGCAAAATCGTTTCCATACCACGATGCAAGTCCGATTTTATCGTATTCGTAATAATTTTGTGGATAATACCAACTTCCTCGGCAATAATACGGTCTAGACGAAATACTAGTTCCGCCTGTGTACGTTTTGTGAGCCCCACACCCACATAACAACGCCCCCACAACGATTATTGATATTTTATTTATAAAATGCATGCAAGTCTCATGCTCAATATATTATGATATTAACTAATTTTCAGGTTCTTTTATACGGAAAACAGGTAATCCGTCTTCTAATCGATGCTTATTAGCAATAACTAACAACCGTGTTGCCGACATCGGTTTATTGTTTAATCGATAAAATGCATTTTTACAATTATTTTCGTTTGGTTTGTCGCGCGCTATGTTATAGTCTTTTGTTTTTAAATAATCAATAACAATCAATAAGTTATCTGATTGTTTGTTATCAGAATTAACTTTTTCTATTATCAATTGTTCTCCTTTTTTTATTCGTCGTAAACGAATTCCGCTTCTTGATAATTCTTTATTTATTGAAGTTTCTGTTCGATTTAATATTTTTGCTATTACTTTTAACCTTGTGCCATTATTAAATTCTCGCTTTAACACAACTAAGTCTGATTGCTTCCATCGTTTTTTTGTCCTCGCTTTTTTACGTTCGTTTTGTTGCGCAATCAAATCCGTTTTTTTATCCACTGACTCAGTAACTAAAGACGGGTTATTCACAAAAATAAGTATAACCCATTGGATAACAGAATAAGATGGTTTTAAAACGTAAAGTGCTGTATATTTTTTGTTAAAATAAATTTAAAATTTTATGATAAATTTTGAGCAAATTGTTAACGAATTTTGACAAAAATTCATCAAATCGTTTTTTCTATACAACAAGAGAAGTAACTTTGCAAACATAAACAGTACGAACAGTACAACAAAAAAACGGCACCAAACGAAAATAAATAAAAGTTGATAGTACGTTATCGATAGGAACAAACCGTTTTCAGTGGATTTTACACCCAAAGCAAAAACGCAGATAAAATAAAGATTGATTTACATTTTTATCTAAACATTTAGACACGTTTGTTGATTTGTCAGTTATTTGTATGTTAGTTTTTCCGAAGAAGGGGGATTGTTATAAATATAAGTTTCCTCCTCTATTACTTAAAAATATTTGTGAAGGAGAAATTATGACAACATCGGATACTGAAAAGATCTCAAAAGCAGAATTAGTAAACGAAATGTCTGCTATTTCTGGGCTACCCAAAATTGATACCGAAAATGCTCTCAATTCTTTTTGTAAAGCTATCGAAAAATTTTTATGTGAAGGCAAAGAAATAAGACTTATTGGTTTTGGTAATTTTTTTGTTTCGAAAAGATCGGCAACAGTTGCTAGAAACCCACGTACAGGCGAAGAGGTTTCTGTTCCTGAAACATTCGTTCCAAAGTTTAAACCTGGTAAACAACTTAAAGACTGCGTCGCAAAAAAATAGTTTTTGTTCGCTTGCGTTTTAGCAAGCGACGCATCATTTAAATTTAATTCAGTTTGATTGGCTTTATTAATCGTTTTTTTTAATTGTTAGTTGCTTCTGTCTATAAAATTCAAATAAGCATATTTATCAAAACACAAATTTAACCGTAAAATTTTTATTTTTCACAAAAGAAGTTGCGGGCGTTATATTTAATAACGAACGGAAATTTATATTACAAAAAGCTTTGTCTTACAAAATTTGTTAATTGTTATTTAACAGTCGTTCAACTAGACTTGTAAAAAATAAAATAATACACTTTTATGGTAAATGAAAAAGATGTTATAGATTGGATACAATTATTCTACACAAAAAATGTCGGCATAAAAAGTTTTTGGACATTAATAAATCTCTATAAAAATGCAACAAATGCGTTACGTCATGTAAAATTTCAATTTGACAGACGTGAAGCAGAAAAAATTTATAAAAAAGCAAAAGGCAACGTATTAATAGCAATAGATGATAAATATCCTAAACATCTGAAAAGTTATACATTACCACCACCAATACTATATTATTCTGGTAATTATTGTCTTCTTAATGAAAATTTAATATCAATTGTTGGGGCAAGAAATGCTTCGATTACTGGGCACAGTGTGGCAAAAAAATTTGCAGATCAACTTAGTGAATATTTCCCTATTGCTTCTGGTATGGCTCGAGGAATTGATACATGTGCTCTTACAAGTGCTATAAAATATGGTAAAGCAATTGCTGTATTGCCGTTCGGCCTGGATAACATATATCCACAAGAAAACACAAAAATATTTCAAAGTATATGTTCTAATGGCGTTGCAATCACTGAGGTACCACCTGGGAGAAATCCAGATCAAGGGATGTTTTTTGCACGTAACAAACTATTGGTATCAATTTCTAGTGGAATTGTAGTTATAGAAGCAGCTTTAAAATCTGGAACAATGAACACAGCAGAATTAGCGTTGGATATGGGATGTGAATTAATGGTTGTCCCAGGTTCTCCACTCGATCCAAGATCCTTTGGTTCAAATTTACTTATAAAAAATGGAGCTAATCTTGTACAAACGGCTCAGGACGTTTTGGAAATTATTAAACCAAACGCTACGATACAAAAATCAATACAACAACATATAACACAAAATTACTCAAATAGAGACTTCGACGAAGTATCCAACATCGTACTGACACAGCTTTCATCAATTCCTGTATCAATTGATGTGTTAGCCGACGTTACTAACATTGCAATATCTGAACTGTTAGCTGTTGTTTCACAACTTGAACTGTCAGGAAAAGTTGCAAAAACGTACAACAATGAAATTGTTTTAATATGAAAATCGGTAGTGCTGTTACAAATTCAAAACCTCACTATATCGGACATAGACAACGAATATTGCAAAAATTGTACAAAAACGGATACGAACAATTCGCTGATTATGAAATTGTCGAAATGATGTTGTTTCTTATATTCAGACGTAAAGACACAAAACAATTAGCAAAGCAACTACTCAAGAGATTTAAAAATTTAAATGGAATATTAAGCGCTGAAATTACTTCGTTATCAGAAATTGAAGGAGTTGGAGTTGCTGTTTGTAATGCTTTAAAAATAATAAATATGTTGGTAAAAGCAACTTTAAGATCACAACTATATTCACTTCCAGTAATTAATTGTTTTAACGATTTGGTTAATTACGCGAAGTTTCATATGAATAGTCTTTTATACGAAGAATTTCGTGTTATTTATCTTAATAATAAAAATTACGTAATCGATGATAGAGTACTACATCGCGGTTCGGTAAATTCGGTATCATTTTATCCAAGAGAGATTGTTAAGCTTTGTTTACAAATCGGTGCTACTGGTATTATTATGGTTCATAACCATCCAAGCGGAGATCCAACCCCTTCTTTGAAAGATCAGTATGTAACAAATAAACTTGTTAATGTATGTAACTCCTTGGAGATTAAACTTATTGATCATATAATAGTCGCAAGAGGAAAATATGTATCATTCAAAGCTCTTGGATTATTAGAAGCAATCCAAGAGCCACTTTACAACGATTAAAACGTTGCGTTCATCCCGAAAATGACAGTGTTACTTACATCTAATTTCCCTTTACGAATGGGAAATCCAAAAGCAATTCGAACTGGACCAATGGGTAATATTAACGAAAAACCAAATCCAACTGCTACACGCATTATTTTTTCATTAATAACTTTATGCGCTATTAATGTACTGTTGTTAAATGTGTCGTCATTTTGTTCAAACTTACATAACATTTTTGGCATTTTTTCTTTATACGATCCATCCGACGCAATGATTGTTTCATCTTCCGTGCCAGTTGGTTCAAGTTCTGATAACTTAAATTTCTTTGCTTCTCTATTAGCTTTTGATGCGGCTTTATTTTCATCGGATTGTTTTTTCTTAAACTCATATAAATCTTTCGCACTGTACTTTGTTTTGTTAAAAACATTGCTTTCTGGATTGATTGGCTTCGAATAGTATCCACAATCAGCAAATACAAAAAATCTTGTATTCATTTCCGGCAAAAGATATAAAGGAAAAGATACTTCAACACTTCCATTAAAAAACATCTTTGTTGTAGTTGCATCAACAAATAATGTAGAAACATACTGATTATCAAACTTTGATTTATTAATACCGCGAGCACTCATTGCCCAACCACCAATACTATTGGAATCGAATCCTCTTACAGAGTTAATTGAATTGGAAAAACCGTCAATTACATTCACTTCTTTATTGCCAATAGCATTTAATGTGCCATACGTTGCTCGACATTTTAACATCATATTGTGTGGAAGAGATCGCGTATATGAACCTGACAAAATATTTTTAAGATCAATCTGTTGACTGTTTGTGTTGTACATAAACGCAGTTGATAATGATACGGAGTAATTTCCTCTTAGAATCCCATCGTAAACGTGTGTTGAGTATCCAATTGTGTGCGTTAATTTATGTTGGTAGTGTTTTTCGTTTTTATCTAGCCTAAAACTATTATTTTCAGCAACAGCTATTTGATATTTTATTATTGGTGAAACCTTTGCAACTATATCATCAACAAGTCTTCTTGTCACACTCAACTCCCAACTTTGCGTCCAACCAGGAGTAAGTGAGTACGCCATTCCAATAGCTCCTCCAATATTCTTGACCGAAAACGAATCAAGAGGAGACGCAGAATATTTATAAAAAGATAAAGTACCCTCAATATCTCTACTAAACATATGCGGATCAGTAAATGATGCAGTTATATTATTCAAAAAGGCGAATTTGCTTTCCCTTTGGAGTTTTTCTAATTTTCCATTTTTAAATGCATATCCCTTTCCTGTCTGTTCTCTAGACGAATTTAATGAAAGTTCAAGCGATTTTCCTGTCCCAAGGAAATTTCTTTCCCCATAACTAAGGGAAACAACTGGTCCATCAATTTGATTGTATCCTCCGCTAAAAGACAGTTTGCCTGTTTTTTGATCGTTAACAAAAACCACCACAATGCATTTGTCCGGTGAAAGTGGATCTGGCATTGTATCTATTCGAACTATATTAAAAAAACCAGTTTCTTGTAAATTGCTCTCGCTAAGCGATACAAGAGCCTTATTGTATACGTCACCTTCTTCGAACATTAATTTTCGTAAAATTACATGATCTCGAGTTTTATTATTTCCAGTTATTATAATCTTCGATATATACTTTTTTTCGCCCTCTTTTATGTCGTAGCGTACGTTTATTTTTTTTGCTTTAATGTCCGGAGTAAATTGTGGTTCGACGTCGATAGCAGAAATACCTTGTTTGCTTATGTTATTTAAAATAGTCGCCATATCGAGTCTAACAAAAGTTGCATTAAAATTTTTCCCGGTTTTACACTTTATTTTCTTATTCAAAGATTGTTCATTAACGCGTTTGACATTCGAATTTATAGAAACGTCCCCAAATTTAAACTGTTCTCCTTCATATATATTGAAAGAAATTATAATTCCATGCCCGTCTGGAGTCAGTTCTGCATTGGCACTTTTAACCATGGCTTGTGCGAACCCATGATCTTTATAGTATTGAACAATCATTCTTTTATCATAGTCTAATCTTTCCGGATCATAGATATCATCATTTACCATAAACCTATACCATCGCTTCGGTTGTGACGAAATAACATCTCTCAATTCAGACGTCGAAACTTTTTCGTTTCCAATAAAAACTATTTCTGAAATTTTTGCCGGGCGATGCTCTTCAATTTCAAAAACCAAATCAACATTGTCATTTGTTCGTTTTATTACTTTAGGATTAACTCTTGTGTTATACATCCCTAAATTTTTGGATTGATACGTTTGTAATAGCTCCATTTGTGATGTTTTCACTTTCGATAAAGACAGAGTTTCTCTTTGTTTTATTCTAGTTAGATTGTCTTTATCTATTTTTTTGCTCCCTTCAATTGAAATTTTATTAATAATTGGAGATTCATTTACGTTAATGATCATCTTTGAACCAGAAAAGTTAATTTTTACATCATTAAATAATCCGGATTTATATAAGTCTTCAATAACGTTATTTGCATCATTATCATCAACGTCGTCACCTTCTTCTATTGCCAATTTATTTTTTATAGTTTCTTTGGAAATTCGTTTATTACCTTTTATTTCGATATTTGTTATCACACGGGCTTCGGTTTTTTCTAAAATTATTAAAAATCCGTTAATTAATGTTAGTAATGTAAGAATCCCCTTTGTTTTTAACTTTTGCATTTTATAACTCCTTAGTTACTTAAATATATTCGCGATTTTTGAGAAAACCGAAAGATTGGTTATATCATTCCATAAACCTAGTAGCATTAGTCCCGCCACAGTAAACAAACCAATTGCAAAAATTGTTTCTATTGTTTTATCTCCAAGTGATTTTCCCCTTATCCATTCGATTACATTAATTAAAATAGTACCTCCATCCAAACATGGTATCGGTAGTAAATTCATTGCTCCTAACATGGCAGAAAGCAGTGCTAACGTCATTACAAAAGACGCTAACCCGTTACCTGCACCTTCTACAGACATATTAAATATTGAAATAATTCCTCCGACATTTTCTACGCTTTCCTTACTTTTAAATATTTTTGCTAAACCTGTTACATTACCAGCGATTATATTCCATGTTTTAACGCATGCCATTTTGATCGCATTAATAACTGTTGTTGGTTCATAGTTATACCCTGTTGAACGAATACCAAGTTTCGTAATTGGCGTTATTTTTCCCGCGAATTCTGTATACATCTTTACATTAAATGTTTTTATTTGCCCTCCTCTGTTCACGGTAAGCGTGTAATCAGTTCCTTTTGCCTTTTTGAGTTTGGGAGCAAGTTCTTTAAATGATTTTATGTTTTTATCATTTATTTTTACTATTCTATCTTTCGTTCTTAATCCCGATTTGTAGGCTAATGAATTTTTAGAAACTACTGTTATTTCATTTGATTGTTCTGGAATACCTTTTATAACACCAATACCAAATAGCAGAACAATCGCCATAACAAAATTAGCAAGTGGACCTCCAAACGCTATTAAAATTCTTTGCCATGGTGTTTTTCGAAAAGCTGACATTTTTTGCATATCAGCTTCTGTATACCCTTCAGGTATTCTTTCTCTTACGCTTGTCGCATCAGCATCACCAAACATTTTTACGTAACCTCCGATTGGAAAAAGCGATATCCGCCACTTTGTTCCATATTTGTCTGTTCTTTCAAAGATCTTGGGTCCCATACCAAAAGAAAAAACTTCACAAAAAACTCCGTTCGCTCTTGCAACTGACAAATGTCCCCATTCATGAAATCCAACAAGTATTGCTAAAAGTACAATAAATGCAATAACTGACAATAGTACGTTCATTAAAAAACGGTTTAGATTTACACACGTATATAATAGCAAAGCGGTAGAACCTAATACACACCAAAGTTGAGAAAGGCTAGCACATGTGACTATAATAAGTTATGTTTGGTGTTTTTATGTGCATAACCTGTTTCCGATGTTTTGCGTAAAGCAAGACTATAGGTTTGTGTACTTATCGTAATCGGAAAGGATTTTTATTTATGTCTGATCAAAACAAAGATTTTCAAAACAAAGTTTCACTTCAAGAAATGTTAGATGTTGGTATGCATTATGGGCATGTAACACGCAAATGGAATCCAAAAATGGCACCGTATATTTTCGGTAAGCGAAATGGAATTCACATAATTGATTTATCAAAAACTTATCCATTGCTGATCAATGCATTGAAAGCAATACGTGAAGTTACATCAAATTACGGTCGTATATTGTTTGTTGGTGCTAAAAACCAAGCTTCTGAGTTGGTAAAAGAAGCAGCTGAAAAATGTGGACAGTATTACGTTAATAACCGGTGGTATGGCGGAATGTTAACGAACTGGAAAACGATAAGTCAATCAATAAAAAAGATGAAAGCCCTTGAAGAAAAAATCGCGAACCCTGGAAATTTGACAAAAAAAGAAATCAAACTGTTGCAAAAAAATCTCGATAAGTTAACGCTTGCTCTTGGAGGTATTCGTAATATGGGCGGTCGCCCCGATATGCTTGTTGTAATCGATGTTACACGAGAGGATATCGCTGTAAAAGAAGCAAAAAAACTTGGTATTCCAATCGTCGCCGTTGTTGATACTGATTCTGATCCTGACGGTATAGCGTTCCCGATTCCAGGTAATGACGATGCAACAAAAGCGATAGAGCTCTATTGTAAATTGTTTTCAGATGCGGTACTTGAAGGATTACAACAGGGATTGGCTAAATCGGGCATTGATATAGGAAGTTCTGATAAACCTATTGATATGGATGTGATCGATGGAATGAGGAAACAACGCAGACAACGTGACCCCAATAACTCTAAAGTTCAAAATCGCAAACCTCGTACAAAAATCACCGATGGAGAAAAAAAAACGTCTCACAAAAAAAGCGGAGCAAAAAAATTTACAGATAATAAATCTTCTAACAAAACAAGCAATGAACAAAAGGGAGGAAACGAATAATGGCAGTATCAGCAGATTTAATAAAACAACTACGGTTAAAGACAAGTGCGGGATTTACAGATTGTAAAAAAGCACTCGATGAAACAAATGGGGATTTATCTGCGGCTGAAGAATATCTCCGTAAAAAGGGACTTATGGATGCAGCCAAAAAGTCTTCCCGTACTACAGCTGACGGATTAGTATCTTGTTATGTGTCAGATGATTTAAAGCACGCATCAATAGTAGAGATAAACTCTGAAACAGATTTCGTTGCTAAAAATGAAAAATTTCAATCATTTGTTCGAGATGTTACAGAAATAGCGCTCACTGTTGATCAAGAAAACGTACTGAATGCACCTTTTAAAACCAGTGGCCATTCGGTCAAAGACGAATTGAGCTTTTTGATTTCAATAATTGGAGAAAATATTCAATTCAAGCGTTCACAAAATTTCTCTGTGGATAAAGGGGTAATAGGAACTTACACGCATACCGCCGTGGTACCAGGATCTAAAATGGGAAAAATCGGCGTAATAGTTTGTCTTGAAAATAATGATACTAATTTTGACAAAGAAAACGCCAGGAATTTTGGCAAAAAACTCGCAATGCATATCGCAGCAAGCAACCCAAAATTCTTATCGACTGAAGACGTTCCTGAGGATGTTCTGAATAAAGAAAAAGAAATAGCAAAAGAACAAGCAATAAGTATGGGTAAACCTGCAGACGTATCTGAAAAAATAGCAGAAGGTCGAGTTAAGCGATTTTATGAGGAAGTTGTTATGCTAAATCAATTATACTTTGAGGATAGTAAACTTACCGTTTCACAGGTCTTAGCGAATTTTAATAAAGAAAATAATACGCAATTTAAAATAAAAAAGTTCGCTCGTTATATGTTAGGCGGGAATTAACCAATAAATTACACTTTGACAATTAAACATTCCCGGCTTCTCGCACCGGGGATGAATTTTCTAGTTGATACTAATGTAGATTTGATTTATTTTAACAATAAAGATTGTAGTGGTTTCATTATGACAGGAATAAGTTTACTTTTGGTGGGTATTACTTTACCAGTTATTGGACTAACGATGATAACAATGACCAGTGATACAGAAGATCATAAGAGTAACAATATGTCACAAAATTCGTTGGAAAATCCAAGCATTAACATCAACCCGGCAACAATAGAAAAAAACAACAAAATTGATAATAAAGTGAAACAAGTCAAAATAGATAAAACAAAAACAGTTAAGCCAAAATACAGCAAAGAACTCGAATATAAAAACAACACAAACGATGTCAAACCAGAATACACAATTTCAGATAAATTTAAAATACACCCAAAAATTATTGTTAAAAAAAGTTCCGCACCGAAACAAACCAGATACGGTGGTATGGCGGATTTTTGGATAAAAGCTAGAAATAGAGACATAACAGAAATGAAAGAGGATTTGGAAAAATGTGGAAATCTTTTATCTAATAAAGTTTATTTGGAGTTTTCTGAAAAATTTTTACCCACGTTAACACAAATGGTGTTCAAATTGGAAATGCTATTAAAACAGCAAACACCCATTGGTTTACAAGCTTTTGGTTTACTTAAAACATTTTTACAGCAGTCTAAAAATTTCTTTGACAGCATGACAAACAGGATTTTGTTTTTAATAAAAAATGAAGAAAATATTTCTTCACCGAAACCTGAGCAATTTGAGGATTATGCAGAAAATTATGCATCAAGATGTTTGTTATATTTTGATGATTGCAGGGTAATCGCTGAGTGTGTATTTGAATGTATGGATGAGGAGAATGTGTTAAGTAATAAAAAAGTTGAAGAAGTAGTTCCGATACTAAAAGAAATTTGCAATTTTGGAGAGAAAGTTACAAAAATACTATAAAATAATTATTTTATTTTTGTCAAAATTCTTTGTTTTTAAAAAAAATCTTATATAACGTATCGCCGATATTAACTCTATTACGAAATAAATAATAATAGCAGATAAATTACACATACAATTTTGTTTTAATAATTCTTCAATTAAATTTACCTTCGCAAAAAAAGTATGAAACGGAGGCAATCCAAGCATCGCGAATAAAATAAGTATTTTAAGTATGTTATTTTTTACAAATGCAAAACATATTACACATGCACCATAGGCGAGCAAGTAAATTATCACAGCTATAGATAAATTCGTTTGGACAATTGAAGTTGCGCACAATACCACACCAATATGTCCTATACTTAGGCATCCCAACCATTTTTTTATATTATGTTCACGCAGTGCTAAAATTGCCCCGATTGTTAAAGATATGTATCCCAATGTATGTATTAACGGTTCAAATCTAATATGAGCAATTGATACAAATCTTACAAATATAGCCGTTAAAACGATTTTAAACACTCCGTCAGTCACTGCAATTACTCCAATTGGGGAATGTTTATATATATCTATAATCCATGAATGAAATGGTACAGCGCCTAATTTAAAAAGTATTCCGATAAAAATTAAAAGTTTCCCAAATTCGTCTGCTGTGTTAGTTTGTATTAAACTTACTCCAAACGCCATAATTGAAAATATAAGCATTGATTGCATCAATAACCGTTTAATCGTTTTAATATTTACTCCTGTAATGTACAGGAAAATTATGTAACTAAGATTATATCCTTCAAGCGCGACAAATATATCTAATGGTTCGAGTGCTAAGAGCATTACAGCAAAACATGCAAGTATTGATGTGCAAATAAAACTCAAATATTTTGGTGAATACGCCGTTTCTTTTGACATAGCGTTGTTTTTGCAAAACGCTCATCTCTCAATTCAAGATACCACTAAACTCCACTTTTTCTTTTATAACTTTTTACAATATTTATTACTTTTTTTACTTATTTCTCTTTGAAAAAATATTCGTCATCCTGCAAATTGTTTGACCCACTATCACTAATAACAAACAATTGAAAATGGTGCGGTTGATAAGACTTGAACTTACACGGATTTCTCCACAGCCACCTCAAAGCTGCGTGTCTACCAGTTCCACCACAACCGCACTCGCCTTACTGAGATAAGGACTTTTTCGAAACAGACACCAAATTTTGGAAAACATCAGGTTGCTCAAAGGCTAATTTCGCTAGCATTTTTCTGTCAACCAAAACTCCCGATTTTTTCAAGCCATCAATAAACGTAGAATATTTCATTCCCGATCCGCGGACAAAAGCATTTATTCTTTGTATCCACAAAGCGCGAAAATTTCGTTTTTTAACTCGTCTATCCCGGTAAGAATACTGCCAAGATTTTTCTAAACGTTCAATTGCTGGTCTAAAACACTTCGACGCCCTTCCCATGAAACCACGGGACAATTTCAACACTTTCTTATGGCGGGCGTGAGCAGTTACGCCTCTTTTGACTCTAGACATATTTCTCCACTAATTAAAATAATGTGCTAATACCTTTTTAGCATCGCTTGGATGCATCAAACATGTGCCACGAGATTGCCGCAACATTCTGTTGTTGCGTTTACGCATGTTATGACGTTTATACGCCTGACCCATTTTTACAAGACCTGAACCAGTAAACGAAAAACGTTTTTTGGCACTACTTTTTGTTTTCAATTTTGCCATTTCAAATACCTCTAATTTGATATGGTACCTGCGATCGGACTTGAACCGATATTCCGTTGCCAGAGACAGATTTTAAGTCTGTTGCGTCTACCATTCCGCCACGC
>CADBOF010000011.1 GCA_902796345.1 uncultured Pseudomonadota bacterium | reverse complement strand
TAACAACTCGTTCGCTGAGGGATTAGAAGATATTACAGATGCATTGAATACGTCTCATAATTCTGATTTAAATCGTTCTTTTATAGACTTAGACGAAGATATTGCGAACGAACACATTATCCAATCTATGGATCAAGGAAGTATACACCTTGATCTAAGATATGGACATACTTACAACGGCACTAACTCGATAATTGTAATCGCAATCTCCGACATCTATAAGTTTTTGTACTAATTATTAGCCATTCCGCAACATTTTTCGATGTCTATTTAATCGAAGATATAAAAATGCTTTTAAAGCAAGTGTGCTATCTGTTATATGATTAACAGCTTTGAATTTATAAAATGCTATAATGCGAGCTTTTATTCTTGCAGTACGTTTTATAACTTCATCAGTAAAATCCCACACTTGCTTTTGTACCTTTTCCAAATTTGGAACCATAAGGCACAGTGGATGCAAGTTAAATCTGATCTCGTCATCAAGTACTCTGAGAGGATTAATATCAGCTCTAATACATAAACTAAATTCTGGAGTTTTAAATAGCTCTTCTTTGTCTCTATCTGTTAGTTCTTTTTGTCTTAAAATCTTTTGATAAAACGCCTGGCACGTTTTTGAAAACTTATCATATGCCAATAATTGCATCCAATTTTGTTCATCTGGCGTCATATCGATAAATAATTTACCTTTCAGTGAATTAAAATCAAATAACTGGTTGTCATTAGTACCGTTTTTACTTTTTGTGTTATATCCATTTTTTATACCATTCAACAGGCAGTTCGTTTTATTGAAATCAAAAACACTAAACCCTTCTATTGCCTCGTTTCCTGTATTTTTACTATTGTTTTGATTTTGTTTAATGTCTTCAACACTTTTGTTATCAGTATTAACAACCTTAGTTAGTGTAACGTCTTGTGTATCAGTTTTTGTTACATCATTTATTGTGTTGTTGCTTTTGACCTCTTCAGTAGTTTGTTTTATGTCTATATCGCCTGTTGGTGTTGTTTGGATACTTTCCATAGCATAAGAACAACTTACGGTCAGTGCCAAAATACTTAGTTGTTTAAACATTTTTAACCATTTTATGTAAGAACCTTTTTTTGGATACCTTAACAATCGTTAATTTTTGGTTAAATGCTAATAATTGCTTGCTACAATATGACGGAAGTTTTTTTAAATTAAGTTGATAACGATCAGAACTAGGCACATTCCCTTTAAAAAATTCATACAATTGCCAAAGTTGTGAAATGAGACCTGTTGAGATAATTCAAGATCTCGGTTGGATGAGAGTATCTACAATCTATAAAAATAACGGTACAACATAGAATAGAAACACAACGGTGGTTCAACAACTGATTGTTGTACAATTTTAGAGAAAAGTTGTTTTACTTTGTTGGTATGTACCGGCACAAGAAAATATCACATAGAAGAAGACTTCGCGAAATATTGCCTATAAATAAGATGGTGCCCAATATAATAACTTTGCTGTCGTTATTTTCCGGTTTGGCTCAGATAAAGTTTGCATTGAGTAACAAGTGGGAAGCTGTTGTCGTATGCGTCCTTGTATCGGCTTTGCTTGACGCCTCTGATGGAAGACTTGCAAGATTACTGAATTCATGCAGTCGATTTGGGGCTGAACTCGATTCACTAGTTGACTTTGCAGCTTTTGGTGTAGCCCCAGCTATTTCAATATATCTATTCAGTTTGCACGAACTGGGTAGGACAGGATGGATTATTGCCGTACTATTTGCTGTTTGTATGTGCCTACGTCTAGCAAGGTTTAATACGAAAGACATTGAACATATAAAAACGCCGTTGTCAGGTAGATTTTTTACGGGCGTGCCCGCTCCTGCAGGTGCACTATTATCGGAATTCCCGATTATTTTATTTAATGCTTTTACAGATCCCGTATTTTTAAGCGAAAAACTCGGAGCTATCGTTGTACTAATTACCGGCTTGCTGTGCGTATCAACAATTCCTACTCCATCTATAAAAAAAGCCCATCTCAAAAGGGGGCAATTTATACCGTTTTTATTATTAATTTCTATAGTTGTTGCTATCGCTTTTGTTTATACCTGGAAAGCTTTAAGCGTTTTGGTAGTAGCATATTTGATATCAATTATTTTCTGCTGTCGTAAAGCAAGACGTATTTTACGTGACAACCAAAATAACATCAATGAGCCAAATGTGACACAAGCAAATGAAGGTTAAAAATGATCAAGAACTTAAACTTAGTAAACTTCAGAAACTACACGGACGAAACATTAAACATTAATAAAAATGTTGTCGTTTTGTATGGTAATAACGGTTCTGGAAAAACGAACATTCTCGAGGCAATATCAATATTAGCGGACGGAAAAGGGTTAAAAAAAGCCACAGCAGATTGTTTAATAAACAATGGTGCGGATAAAAAACTTTGGCAAATAAAACTTACAACAAGTATTGAGCAAATAACTGTAAGTTATATTCGCGAAACGAAAGGTGGTAAAAAAATTTATAAAATAAATGAAGAAACCGTAAAAAATTTAAATGAATTTAGAAAAAATACTCATATTGTATGGCTGACCTACGAAAGTGATAGATTGTTTTTACAATCTCCAGCGAATCGTAGGGATTTTATTGACATGTTGTGTAATGTTAACGATCCAGAACATATTACGTACACGAGAGCTTATGAAAAATTAATTCGGGAACGGATGACCGTTTTAAAAAATGATTACAATGAACAGTCTGAGGAAACAAACAAATGGCTTGACGCCTTAGAAGCCCAAATTTGCGATGCAGGTTTAAAAGTTGCACAAAATCGCATCAAAATCACGCAAGAACTTGAAAAAAGACAAATTACGTCAGAAAACTTTCCTAAATTTACTAATAAAATGACTGGAGACTTGGAAACAGAAGTCTTGATGATTGCAAACGAAAACAATGTTTTGGATATGTATAGAGCGGCATTAAAGGAACGACGAATGAAAGATAGTATTTCAGGAATGACAACGCTCGGAGTTAATAGGAGCGATTGGGTCGTGCATTATGTAGAGAAAGATATCGATGCTAATCAATGTTCTGCAGGTGAACAAAAAATATTATTAATTGGAATATTTCTGTCTTTTATAAAAAACAAAGTAGAAAATAATAACTGGATAATATTGCTGGATGATATTATGGCTCACCTGGACGAAAAGTACACGACGATTCTGTTGCGACATATCAAAGAAATGGCTAAAATTGACCATGATAGAATAAACATATGGTTGAGCGGAACTTCGCGTAACATGTTTTCTGAACTTGAAGGTCAAGGTCAATATTTTGAAGTAAAAAGCAGTAAAGTATCTGAAAAAGGAAAGTGGTTATGACAGTTAACGAAAACAACTACAATGCTAGTTCTATAAAAGTGTTAAAAGGTCTTGAAGCCGTACGTAAACGTCCCGGTATGTATATTGGAGATACAGATGACGGTACAGGGTTACACCACCTTGTTTATGAAGTTGTTGATAACTCGATAGATGAAGCCCTTGCTGGATACTGTACCGAAATAGATATTTCAATTGAAGACGACGGCTTTGTTGCCGTTTCGGACAACGGTCGCGGTATTCCGGTTGACATTCACAAAGAAATGGGAGTTTCAGCGGCTGAAGTTATAATGACACAATTGCATGCTGGAGGAAAGTTTGATCAAAATTCGTATAAAGTTTCTGGAGGCCTTCACGGGGTTGGCGTATCTGTTGTAAACGCTTTGTCAGAACTATTACAGCTGACTATTTGGAAAGATAATAAAAAATATTACATGGAATTTAAAAAAGGTGTTGCAGTATCACCGCTACGTATGGTTTCTGAAAATGAGGTGAAAAAATCAGGAACAACGGTAAGATTTAAACCTGACAGTGAAATTTTTAAAATAACTAAATTTGAACGCTCAATAATAGAAAAACGCATCCGAGAATTAGCATTTTTAAATTCGGGCATAAAAATAGCTCTTAATGACAAGAGAATAAATTCTCAATATAGAAACGAACTTTTCTATGAAGGTGGTTTACAGGCTTTTGTTAACTATATAGACAGTGGGAAAAATGTCTTGCATCAAAGACCTGTAACTGCTGATAACTCAAAATCGGGAAACGACATCGTTGTTCAAATGGCTATGGAATGGACGGACAGTTACCATGAAAATATTTTATGTTTTACAAATAATATTCCACAACATGATGGTGGCACCCATTTAGCAGGATTCAAATCCGCGTTAACAAGGGCTGTTATTAATTATATTTCATCTAATGGAATAAAGAGCCAAGGGAAAAAAGATCTAAAAGATGTTATAACTGGCGATGATATAAGAGAAGGATTAACATGTGTTTTGTCCGTAAAAGTTCCAGATCCAAAGTTTTCATCACAGACAAAAGATAAACTTGTTTCATCTGAAGTACGTCCAGTAGTCGAAAGCGTTATAAGTGACGCCGTAAGTATGTGGTTGGAAGAAAACCCTACTATGGCAAAAGTTGTGCTAGATAAAATATTTGAAGCAGTTTCCGCAAGAGAGGCAGCCAGAAAGGCTAGGGAACTAACTCGTCGAAAAGGCGTGTTGGATATTGCATCTCTTCCAGGAAAGTTGGCTGATTGTTCAGAAAAAGATCCGGCATTAAGTGAAATGTTTATTGTTGAGGGAGAATCTGCAGGCGGTTCAGCAAAAATGGGGAGAGATAGAAGAACTCAGGCAATACTTGCATTACGAGGTAAAATTCTTAATGTTGAAAAAGCCAGATTTGACAAGATGCTTGCATCTGAGACTATCGGTACTTTGATAACCGCGATAGGTACAGGGATAGGCAAGGAAGATTTTGATATTGAAAAAGCACGCTATCACAAAATAGTTATAATGACAGATGCTGACGTTGATGGAAGCCATATAAGGACGCTGTTACTGACATTTTTCTATCGTTATATGCCTCAGATAATCGAACATGGATATTTGTATATAGCTCAACCGCCATTATACAAAGTAAAAAGAGGAAATTCGATTGTTTATATAAAGGACGAAAAGGAATTTGAGGAATACATTTTAAACGATGCTGTTAAAGGCGTTAGGCTCGTTTTAGCGGATGGTTCATCTATATATGGAGAAGACTTAAAACGTATAGTAGAAGTTTCAGCAAATATAAGTCAATCAATAGATGTGCTTACGCGTTATATCAATAACAAAAGTTTGATTGAAAAATTATTTTTAAGTGCCTGTTTTATTAGTTTCTCCGATAACCATATTCATATATTGGAAAAATACTTGAAATTAATGTCAGACAGAGATATAAATTACAATTGTAAAATTGTTAATAGCAAATTGGAAATATATACAGATACTTTTGGTTCACATGATGTAACTGTTATTGATAATGAAATTCTGAGGTTGCCTGAAGTTTTGTCAATTAATTTGTTACACAACAAAATGTTTAATATTTTTGAAGATGTTGCGACTTTAGAACTTCCTAACGTTTCTGAACATTATTTTGTTGATGGCCCCTTGAAACTTGCGGAAATGGTATTTGATTATGGACGCAGAGGATTAGCAATAAGTAGGTACAAAGGGTTAGGAGAGATGAATCCTGAACAACTGTGGGAGACAACATTAGACCCCTCGGCACGAACGCTTTTACAAGTACAACTTACGCAAGCAGAGGAAGCTGACAAAATCTTTTCATTGCTTATGGGAGATGTTGTCGAACCCCGTAGAGCTTTTATTCAAGAAAACGCAGAGCGAGTTAAAAATCTTGATGTGTGAATTGAACGTCATATTGTAAGTTGATTTTATACTATCAAACTTTGTAAAATCTTAGTATACATGAATACAGAAAAGTATGAATTTTTACGACTTTTTAACTGTTGTCGGTAAAGTCTTTTTAAAATTTTTGAGAGCAACAGGAAACATAGCTATTTTTCTTTTTAGAAGTTTACTGACGGGATTAACGCCGCCATACTATTGGAAACAAATTGCAATTCAGACTATACAAATAGGCTACTATTCATTGCCTGTAGTAGGACTTACGGCATTATTTACAGGAATGGCAATGACCTTGCAATGCTATGACGGTTTTTCAAACTTTACATCTGAAGGAGCGATACCTTCAGTTGTTATGATTGCGATGACTAGAGAACTGGGGCCAGTCCTTGCATCACTCATGGTCGCAGGGCGGTTAGGGGCGTCGATGACGGCAGAAATAGGAACGATGAAGGTTACAGAACAAATAGATGCGTTGTCTAGTCTTTCAGTCAATCCTTATAAATATCTTGTATTTCCAAGAATAATAACAGGCACTTTATTAATGCCATTCCTTGTTTTTATTGATGATATTATAGGTATCCTTGGTGGTTATTTAGTCGGTGTATATCACTTAGGGTTTAATTCAGCTAATTATATTCATAATACTTTTGTATCAATGTCCGCATGGGACGTTTGTTCGGGACTTATCAAGGGTGCAGCTTTTGGATTTGTTATTTGTCTGATGGGATGTTATCAAGGTTTTTCATCAACAAAAGGTGCTGAAGGAGTTGGGCGCTCAACAACGAATTCAGTTGTTTCATCCTCAATAATAATTTTATTACTTGATGGTATATTAACATTTGTGTTATTTTGAGGGGTTTTATGTACGTAATAGAAGTTAACAATTTAACAAAATCATTTGGATCAAATAAAGTTATTACAGGTGTTTCGTTAAAACTTAAAAAGGGAACGTCGTATGTAATAATCGGTGGTTCTGGTTCTGGGAAATCAGTATTACTAAAAAGTATTATAGGAATTTTAAAGCCAACATCTGGAAGCGTCAAAATAAATGGTAATGAATTGACAAATCTTAACCAAAAGGACAGAGACAAATTAATGCTTAAATGTGGAATTTTGTTTCAAGGTGGAGCATTATTTGATAGTTTAACCGTTGCAGATAACATAGGATTCGGTCTTGTGTATGGTTTTGGATTCTCAAAAAAACAAGCGAGAGAAATAGCAATTGAAAAACTTCACGATGTTAATTTAAAAGATGATGTTTTAGAGAAATATCCGTCCGAGCTTTCGGGAGGGATGCAAAAACGTGTAGCCCTTGCGCGCGCTATTGCCACAAGCCCAGATATAATATTCTTTGATGAGCCAACAACTGGATTGGATCCTATTACAAGCGGTATGATTAACGAGTTGATAGTTAAATTTACTAAAGAAATGGGAATATCCGCTTTATCGATTACGCATGATATTAATAGCTTAAAACATATAAGTGACAGAGTGGGGTTATTATTCGGAGGCAAAATAATATGGGAGGGTGATAATAAAGACTTGTGGACAACAGATAACCCTTATGTAAAACAATTTGTTACTGGCTCTCTCGTTGGACCTTTTACTGCATAAATATATTATGATTGAAAAATATTTACCAAATAATTTTTTGGAACGAGACCGAAATGCGAAAACGTATAATCACTCAATGCTCGTAGCTAATGCAGCAAAATTAATTGCGGAAAAATGCGGACTAAACGCGGAGCTAGCATTTTTGTGTGGAGAGCTTCATGATATAGGGAAATTTGAAGGTATTCGTGACAGTGACCCAAATCGTGTTTACAGGCATCCGAGGATTGGGTATGAACTTTTAAAAGATACGAACAGTCAAATTGCAAAAGTTTGTATTGCCCATCCGTTTCCGGTTAAAAACATCGTCCATGTAACACATTTTTGCAAAGGCGACGAAAATGAAATTAGCGCTATATGGCAAATCCTATCCAAACTTGAATATGATAAATATATAGAATTAATTCAGCTTTGCGATAAAATGAGCGGTATTGATAAATATATAACCGTAGAAGATAAAATTGAATGGTATAGAGCAAAAAGAGGAATTCCCGAACATGAACTTAAAAAATATTATGAAGAGCCGTTAACTATAATAAAAAAGAAGTTTGAATCAATGGGAGGTATACATATATATAAATTATTAGATATTAATAGTTACACCGTTTTATGAATTGTTGCAAACTTTTCAAACAAATTAACATTATCTTTACAAATATTGCACATCATATGGGTAAGCCATCCTATGGGAGTACGGCGAATGGTCAAATGCGTTGGATTGTTCAACAAAAAACACGATGAGTTTATTCGCGTTTTTTTGTTCGAAAATAAATCGAAACTCGAACATTTCAAATCAGGTTTACTAATAAATCGTTTGCTATTTGATGATAAAGGTAGATTAATTTCCAATACAGAACAGAATTCTGAAAAATTAATTGATTTGTTGCTGGGGCTTAATTTACCGATAGAGCTCGTGCTTTTTCATAGATCAATGGCTTGCAAATTATTTTTAACTAAAATATCCGGAATTGGAAACATAAATGGTGTTGCAAAACACGCATTAAATGATAGTCATTGTAATACTGTCTTTTACGGAAGAGTTTCTAATGACAAAAGTATTCGATTTAATAAAAAACTCACATACGGAATTTGTACTGCTGATATATCGAATGATATTACAAAGCTTTTACTAAACAATTCATATAAATTGAATATATTTTCTACTTCTGTATTTCCTTTCTGGGTTGTGTCAACCTTTTTTAATCGTTGTAAGCATAATGTATTAACGCCGACATTACTTGTTATAGATTACATGGACTATTTGCATATAATACTAACCGATGATGGATATGTTGTATACAATAGAAGTGTCTCTTTAGAAAATAAAAATAAGAACGATGAAGTACATAATACTCTAAACTATATTAAAAACGTTACTAACGTAGATATGAATAATTTAGTTATATATGAGTTCGGAGATAGCGTTGTTGACTATCTTTCGGCTTATTCAGAACTAAAGATGAAGGTAATGTCTACCATGTTTAATATTAAGTCATGCAGACGAATTGAAAACAGTACATTTAAGATTGCATGTTTAGTATTTTCTGGCGTACTATTTTCAAATAGTATTACTAATGCCTATAAAATAAAAGAAATAAACGAACATATAAATAATATAAAAAACGCAATAAATGATTCACAGATTACAAAAGATATCGATACTTGGCAGGAACTGCATTCTAGAAATCTTTTAAATCTGCCGAATTATGAAGACGCTATAAAACAATATACCCAAAACAAAAAAGGGAAACTTCAAAACATAATAATGTATTGTGAAAGTGGGAATAAAGTATCTGTCACAGAAGAAGCAAACAAAAACGATAATATACCTGTAGATAACGATAACAATACAGATATTGATGGTAATCCGGTAGCCGATTACAGCGAACATAATTTAATCACAAACAGTGATGATGCCGTTGACGAACTCAATAATATTCATAGTGATGAAAATGACGACACTGAGGAAACCGACTTATCTGAAGATGATTTTTCTGAAAATTACACTGACGGCTATTATGTTAACGAAAGTGTTACTGTAGATGCTTGACAATATTCATCATATTAAAGACAATTCGCTGCTGAAAAATTTTTCTTTTAAAAATATAATATCCGTTTTTAATATAAAATATACTATTTTACCAATTACAATATTGGCAATGAACGCATATGTTCAACATATTTATAGAAATAAAGAATTAGAACTAATACCGTTACAAACCACTTATGATAAAGTAATGTCTCTAAAAAATAACATAATTGTGCAAAAGCACAAATTAAATTCAAATAGTGAACAATTTATACAATATATTGAACAATCCATTGATACAACGAAAGCCAAAATACTTGATATTAATGTCGGAGAAATTAATAAACTTTCAAATATTCGCGAAACTCCTATTAAAATTAATAGTACTTTTGTACATGACAACTTCATATTTGATTTTATCAATAAAATTGATCAATATGAAGGTTTTGTTAGAACAATTGCTGTTAAAATAAATAAGAAACGCCTTAATAACGGTCGTCACATTTTGGAAACTGTTCTTTTATGTACATTGTATACAAAATAAACATTGCTCTGTTACTATCAATTTCAATCGCTATGGCAGAAACTTCGTATTTCTTTTCAGATAAAGAAAGCAAAGCCATACTAAATCAAACAGCAACAGAAAAAACGAAAGGGAAAAGCGCAAAAACTACTTATAAACTATCTGGAATTTTGTTTATAACCCCTAAGAATTGGACTGTCTGGATTAATGATAAACCGTATAGTTCTGTAGGACAATATGAAGACTTTTCAATAAATTTTGTTTCGAAACAATGCGTTAACCTTACCATAAACAATGGCAGTTCAATAACTTTGTCATTACTCTCTTAATCTATAGGATAAATATCGCAACAAGACAACTCATCACTGATGTTAATATGATCCGAGATATCACAACTGTGAAATGCTTTAAAGGCTATAAACAAATTTTGAAAAAACTCTTTCCCAAAGTCTTTTACATCTGCCCAATTTTCAAAGCCACCAATCGAATCGCCAAAAAACGTAATATTAATTTTTTTAGATTTGTAATTTTTATTCGGAAATTCGCTATTTCTACCATGTCCATTATTATTTACTATGCAGTTGCTAAATTTGTTGTTTGATTTTTCCTTTATTAATTCGTCAATATTGAGAGTGCTTAATTCTGACTTTGTATCAATTATCTCGTTAATATCGGTGTTTTGGCTAGCCGACACATTGCAAGTGCTTATTACTCCGAACGCAAATAATACTATTATTTTTTTACAAAAATTCATAAAATTTTGAACAATCTTGCAAACATCACTGAGTGATTGTAGTACAACATATCCATTATCTTCAATTTTTGTTTTTCGTAAAATGCTAAACTTATGTATTATAAATTATCAGTGATTAATTATGTTTGACGGTCTGTCGAAAAAACTTTTATCAGTATTTGGAAAAATTCGAAATAAAGGGATTCTGACTGATAATGATATAAATTCAACTGTGCGTGAAATTCGTATATCTTTATTAGAAGCAGATGTTGCCTTAAACGTTGTAAAAAATTTCATAGAAGACATTAAATTAAAACTTAAAGATCACAATGTTATAAAAAGTGTTACCCCCGAACAAACCATAATAAAAGTTGTATATGATGAACTAGTGAAATTCCTGGGCAATGATAACAACGATTTTAATTATAAATCTGTTATGTTTGTTGGATTGCAAGGCTCCGGAAAAACTACAACATCAGCAAAGTTTGCAAATCTTTTACAAAAAAAATTTAATAAAAAATGCTTACTCGTATCTTTAGATACTTACAGACCCGCAGCAATTGAACAGTTGCAAATATTAGCAACGTCTAACAACATAGATTTTTTTGAAAATTTTTCTGATAGTGATAAGCCTATTGAAATAGCACACAAAGCACATAATTTTTCAGATAAGTACGATGTTGTCATATACGATACAGCTGGTCGCACATATTTGGACAACAAAATGATGGAAGAGCTTTTAAAAATAAAATCCGTAATCAATCCAAAAGATATATTTCTTGCAATTGACATAATGACGGGGCAAAGTGCACTGAATATTGCAAAAAGTTTTAACGAAAATTTAAATCTTACTGGGCTCGTTCTTACGCGTGTTGATGGAGATGCACGCGGTGGTGTTGCACTTTCAGCAAAGGCTGTCACAAATTGTCAAATAAAATTTATTGGAACAGGCGAAAAAATATCTGATATTGAAGTATTTCATCCAGAACGAATAGCGTCACGAATTTTAGATCAAGGAGACGTAATAAGTTTGGTTGAAAAAGCGATCGATGCAAACGTCGCTGATAGTGTTGCAAATGTAAAAGTAGGACGTGAGTTTGACCTTAATGGGATGGAATCATATCTAAAACAAATTGAAAAAATAGGAGGCATGAAAGGCATAATGCGTTTTATACCGGGGATAAAACAAGTACAAGCAAAGCTAAATGAAGGTGGAATATCTGATAAATTGATATCAAAACAGATCGCTATAATAAGATCAATGACTCCCAAGGAGCGTAAACAACCAACAATTTTGAACGCATCACGACGTAAGAGAATAGCCGAAGGTTGTGGTCAGGACGTATCTGCAGTAAATAAGCTTGTTCAACAGTATGAACAAATAAGAACGGTAATGATAAAAATGACAAATGGTAATTTTATGCAAAACATGCTTCACAATTTTCGAAAATAGTGCTCTTCATTTCATGTTGCATTATTCTTAATGTCCTTGTGTCAGGTGGAGTGTTGTGTATTCAGGATTGGCGAACGCACTCTGTCAGTGTATTTCCTTTACTTGTTTTTATTCTTAGTTGTTTTTTTTATTATCTCACTCGCAAAGAATGTAGTATTTTTCTTTTTGTTGTTGTTTTATGTATCGGATTATTTTCAAAAATATTTTTAAAAAAAAACGTTTGTGGAACTGCAGACTATTTTATCAGTATATCAATTTCCCCATTTTTGGATAACAGAGACTTGCCAATTTTGTTAATTCTAATTGGCTGTATTGGTATTTTTGCATCAATTTTGAGAAAAAATAAAATAATTCCGTTTGTGCCCGCGATGTTAATTTCAACGCTTGTTTTGAGCGTAGCAAACAGTTTGAAGTGAATATCAAATAAAAAACATCATCGTTTTTGAAGTTTTAGAGAGCGTTTTTATACGAGACAACGGAGATTAAACAGTTGTACAATTATTTTTTTAGGTGCGAAACTTAATTTTATTATTGACACTGTTTTGTAATAAAAGTATCATTTTATTAGAAAGTTAACCGAAATTAGTCGCGTTGACTTTTTTATGTTTAAAATCGTGCACGCTAAAAACGTAGCACCATGATGAAAGGAACATTATGTCAACTTTAAAATTAAAAAAGGATCCGGCAACCTGTGCACTGTTTGACAGTGAAAAACCGGAAAGCGGAATGATTCAAGATTTTTTGTCTTTGGTTGTTGATTTAACTTCAGCCTACATTTCAAAAAACTCTGTCAGAACTGACGAAGTAAAAGACATTTTAAAAGAGTTTAGCGAAGCACTTGTTGAAGAGTTAAAGTCAATCAATCAATCAGTTGCAAACAGTCCGTCTCGTAGACCTGCTGTTGCGATAGAAGATTCTGTTCACGATGATTATTTGATTTGTTTGGAAGACGGAAAAAAACTACAAATGTTAAAACGTCACCTTATGACTGTATACAACATGACCGTAGAACAGTATAAAGAGCGTTGGGGATTGTCTGCGGATTATCCGTCAGTTGCTCCTGCTTACGCACGTCGTCGTAGTGGTATTGCAAAAACTACCGGTTTGGGAAATAGTAATCGAGGAAAAAAATCTTCGAAAAAGTAATATTTTTCTAAATCGTTTGTTTGAACGAATTAAAAAGCTTGTCGTAGTTTTGATTACGATAAGCTTTTTTTGGCGAGAGAAACTCGTGCAAAAATTATTGTTAGGGAAACGATACTAAAAATTTACAATGGCAATATACACAATATTCGAAAGGTGTATTGATAAAGAAAACTGGCTAATAGAAATGTCAATACATCAATATGCATCAAAAGTAATCAAAGTCTTGGAGAGAACGTATCCTAACGCAACGACTGAATTAGAATATACAAATTCATACACATTTTTAGTAGCGGTGTTGCTATCAGCACAGGCGACCGACAAATCAGTTAACAAAGCAACAGCAAAGCTATTCAAAATAGTAGATAATCCAGAAGCAATGCTTCAATTGGGAATTGATGGGATTCGTCCGTATATAAAAAGTATAGGACTATATAACACAAAAGCTAAACACATTATAGAGTTATCAAAAATACTTGTGAATCAATACAATTCACAAGTTCCGCGTAATCGCGATATATTGGAAACACTTCCAGGAATAGGTCGGAAAAGCGCAAATGTTATTACGAATAAATTGTATAAAGATCCGTACATTGCGGTTGATACTCACGTAATTAGGTTGACACACAGATTACGCTTAGTTTCTGATAAAGCAAAAACTCCACTTGAAATTGAAAACGAGCTTTATAAAAATATTCCGTCAAACTTCCATTCAGAAATAAGTGATTTACTTGTTCTACATGGTCGATACGTGTGTAAAGCTCACAATCCAAAATGCAGAACATGCCCACTTCACGATTATTGCCCAATGACTTAATAGCGATCCTTGTCAGACGATGTAATTGATTGATATAATATTACCATAAAAATAATTTAAATATCATATAATAATGAAGAATGAATTTATAATGTCTGACATTAGTCTCGACAAATTTTTAGAAATACTTCAACCGAATGATATTATTGAAATTTACACTGACGGCTCATGTAAGGGTAATCCTGGAGCTGGAGGTTGGGGTGCAATTTTATTATTCAAAAATAACCGTGTAATTTTATCCGGAAATGAACTTAGTACAACGAATAACAGAATGGAACTTACAGCTGCTATACAAGCAATTAACACATTACCTGATTATGTTCGTATAGTCATCTACACTGACAGTAGCTATGTAAAAAACGGCATAACTGTGTGGTTAAAAAGTTGGAAGCTTAACAATTGGAAAACCGCGGACAATAAACCTGTAAAAAATATCGACCTATGGAAAAAACTCGATGACGTAGCACAGAACAAAAATATAAGTTGGAATTGGGTTAAAGGGCATTCCGACTGTGAAAACAATAATAATGCTGATTTCATTGCAAAAAGTGCGATATCTGAGATTGAAAATAGTTTTATTTCTAAGAATGAAATCCAAGGATAAAATATGCGTGGCTTCTTTATAACATTCGAAGGTGGGGAAGGAAGTGGGAAAAGTACGCAAGCACGGTTGCTTTACGAGTATTTTAAAAATAACGGGCATCATGTAATTCTCACAAGAGAGCCTGGAGGAACTGAAATAGCAGAAAAACTACGTGATATCGTTGTGAGAGGCAATAAACAGTTAAACATTTATACAGAAATGTTGATATTTATGACAGCACGGTCCGATCATTGGTTTAATTGTATAAAACCTGCGTTAGATGCAGGAAGCATTGTCATTTGTGATCGTTTTCATGATTCAACCATTGTTTACCAATGTATATGCGGAGGTTGTGACACATACTTGGTGAACGGTATATACGAGAAAATTACGAATGGAACACATCCTGACTGCACCGTTATTATTGATATTGACCCTGTTACCGGATTAAAGCGATCATTTGCCAAGAAAAACAATACAGACTTACGTTTTGAAAACAAAGCTTTGGAATTTCATAAATCTGTTAGAAATGGGTATTTATCAATCTCCAAATCATCCGATCGATACCTTGTAATTGATGGGACGAAATCAGAGGTGGAAGTTCAAACGTCTATAATACAAGAACTCAGATTTAAATATTTAAATAATTTTAATTGAATTGAGTATGCATTTCGGCGGACAACGTCCGCCAAAAACGAATAACAGACTACTTGCGTTCTTTTACAAAAATCATGCTGATTGTCGCAAGAGCAACAACAACTATTATTAGAATAAATGCACTTCTGTATGAAGCAAGTTCGTATAATGGTGTGCCATCAGGATTTACTTTTCCAGCTCTAAAAAAATCTAATAATCTTCCGAGCAAAGGTTGAAACACAATTCCGCTGAGCATTATAAGCATATTGTTAAAGCCAGCAGATGTTCCTGCATAACTGTTTGGTACACATTTGTAAGCCATATCAAACGTCAATGTTGAAGAACCTGCAAAGGTACTTCCTAACCCAAACAAAACTACACATGACCAAAAATTGAGGGCATCCACGTAAATGGCTGTTGCAAAAGAAACAAGCAAACCGATTGCCATCAATACACATGCTTTTTTATTGCTATTTAACTTTTCTGCAATTTTGGCAGCCAAAATACTTCCAGCACCGAAGCATACAAATATTACCGACGAACAAATTGAAGCATAAGACGTTGAAACTCCAAATCTTGCTTGTATAAAAGGCGTACCCCATAATTCAGCAACAGCACTTAATGGCAAAAATGATGCACATCCATAAAACCCTATGAGCCATGCACTTGGATTTGAGCTTAATAACTTTATGCCTTCCAAAATATTTTCTTTTTTGGAAGTTGAATTTGACGTTCCTTTTTTTACAAAGATAAAAGCCAACAACCCAGTTATTATGCCGATAATTGCAATAGAACAAGTCAACGGTCTCCATCCGAGTTTTTCAGCAAGGTTGGCCGTAATTCCACTTCCCAACACACCACCTAGTGAACCTATAAAAGTTGTTACTCCCATGAATAATGCATACTTATTTGGTGGCATCACTTCTGAAACGACTTTTCCACATGATAGAAAAGCTCCGGCGGCAGAAAGACCTATTAGAAAGCGTCCACAACTCAACTGCCATGGTGCCGTCGCGAGACCGAAAGTTAAAACACCTATCCCGCACACAGTGCAACATACGAATATTACTAATCTACTTCCCAACTTGTCAGAAATTAATCCCCAAGGTAACTGCATAGCAACATATGGAATATACAATGTTGATACAATTGCTCCAACTTGAGTGGCATTTAATGAAAATTCTTTCATTAAATCGTTCGTTAGTACTCCAGGCTCTACACGTGCAAAAAATGCAAATAGGTAGAACATCCAGCATATAACAATCGCAAAAAACGGTTTTATTGTCACGTCCATTTTTTTATATCCAAAATGTAACAAACCCTAATACAACTAGTATGTCAAATCTTGAGAAGAATGCAAGATGTATTGAAAAATATTTTTAAGTAAACGTCAAGTAAAAGACAAAAGCTCTTTATATGGTATTTTTACATACCTCGATTGTGGATACAAAAACGATGCCTAAGGATACAGTTTTGATATTTATCATGCTAGTTACAAACTGTCTATTATGGTGATGATGCATAATTAATCTCCCACGTAAGATGTATGAACAACCTGAAACTCAGGGTAACAGATCACATACATAACAAACTTCTATGTTATTTTAACATATTATCTTGAACACTGTGTTTATTTTTTGTGTTGAAAGAATTTGTACCAAAAAAATAGTACACAAAATTAAAATTTGGTGATATTAGAGTAAATTGTTCATTTTTTGAGCAATATGTTGACGTAAGTCAATTTTCATATTACATTGAGTGAGGCTTTGATAGGAATTTATTAAAAATGATTTGGTATCCATATTGTCAAATGAAAACAGCCGAACCCCCGATAAAAATAAGCCATGCAAAAGGAGTTCATTTGTATACAGAAACAGGGAATGATCTTATCGATTCTATATCTTCCTGGTGGTGTGTTATTCACGGATACAACAATTCAGAATTAAACAACGCAATTACTCAACAAGTTAATAATTTTTCTCACGTAATGCTTGGAGGATTAACTCACGATCCTGTACAGAAACTTTCAGCAAAGTTATCTGAATGGTTACCGGAAGATCTTGATTACTGTTTTTTTTCCGATTCCGGCAGTGTCGCTGTTGAGGTTGCATTAAAAATGGCATTGCAGTTTAATACAAACCGTAATTCAACTCGTAACAAAATTTTAGCTTTGGAACATGCTTATCACGGAGATACTTTTAAAACCATGGAAGTAGGTGACGATAATGATTATCATTTTGCGTTTGGCAAGGAAAAGGACAATATAATACATATCCCTACAACCGTTCATGCTCTTGAAAAGGCGTTTGCTGATTTTGGAGAACAATTAACATGTTTCATAGTTGAGCCACTTCTACAAGGTGCTGGCGGTATGAGAATGTATGATGTTGCATTTCTCAAAAGAGCGAGGCGACTATGTGATGAATACGATGTTTTGTTTATATTTGATGAAGTTGCTACAGGTTTTGGTCGCACAGGAAACCGTTTTGTTGCCGATCTTGTTCAGCCGGACATAATAGTACTTGGCAAAGCACTGACTGGTGGATATATTGGACATGCTGTAACTGTTGCAAATAAACGTGTTTGGGATGGGTTTTACGATGATGAGCCAACACATGCATTGATGCATGGTCCCACATTTATGGGAAACGCTCTTGCCTGTTGTGTAGCTTTAAAATCAATTGAACTTTTTGAAAGAAATAATTACTTAGAAAAAATAAAAAAGATATCTGAAATTTTAAAACGTGAGACAGAGAATTTTGCAGATCCAAGAATAAAAGAAATACGCATCATTGGAGCGTGTCTTTGTATTGAAGTTTTTGATAAATCAACACTCAATGGCTTTAAACAGTTCGCTTATGATAATGGGGTGTTTTCAAGACCGTTTCTTAACTGTATGTATACAATGCCTCCTTACATAATAGATGATGAAGATCTTGTTAAAATTACTGACACAATGAAGGCGTGGTTTTTGAGATGAATGTATTAAAACTTGCAGAGGACATAATAAATGGATACAGAATTAAACGTGAAGATGAAACGAACTTTTTTATAACTTGCTATTTAGACGACCTTTGTAAAGGTGCTGATATTATACGTAGTAAATTATGTGGAAATAATATTGATCTCTGTTCAATAATTAATGGACGGAGTGGAAGATGTTCTGAAAATTGTAAATTCTGTGCTCAATCAATATATAACTGCACTGGAATTAAAGAGTACGGTTTTCTTGATGAAGAAAAAATACTTGCAGAATGCAAGCACAATGAACGCCGAGGAGTTCATAAATTTGCAATAGTCACTGCAGGGCGTGCTATTTGTGGAAACGATTTTAAAAAAGCATTATCAGTTTATAAACGATTGAAACATGAGTGTTGTATAGGTCTTTGTGCATCAATGGGGTTGCTAACTTCCGAACAGTTTAAGCAACTTTATGAGGTAGGAGTAAGACGTTATCACTGTAATATAGAAACATCGCGTAGGAATTTCCCTAATATTTGTACAACTCACACATATGACGACAAGATTAATTGCATACGAAGAGCTAAAGAAATTGGGTTTGAAATTTGTTCATGTGGAATAATAGGTATGGGTGAAACATGGGATGATAGGATTGATATGGCAATAAGTTTATCTGAGCTTGGTGTTAAATCGATACCAATTAACGCTCTTATACCAATAAAAGGCACACCTTTTGCTAATATAAAACGAATATCAGAAAACGACATTTTAAGAACTATGGCAATATTTCGGTATATAAATCCAGAAGCTGATATACGTTTTGCTGCCGGTCGTAATTTAGTCAAAGATTGTGGAAAACAAGCCTTTAAATCCGGATGTAATTCAGCAATAACTGGCGATATGCTGACAACTTCAGGAAATAATATAAATGATGACATAAAAATGTTTAAAGAATTGGGTTTTTCAGTTGAAAAGGTCAATATTAATGAGTAAAGGAATTTTTATAACTGGAACAGGCACAGATGTAGGTAAAACTTACATAGCTGGATTGCTTGTAAAAAAATTGTATGAACAAGGTATTAATGTTGCGTACTTCAAAACTGCGATGAGTGGTAATAAACGAGATACCAACGGAAAACTAATACCTGGAGATGCTTTGCACGTTAAAACAGTATCGGGTATTGCACAACCTTTGGATGAAATGTGTCCTTATGTGTATGAACAGGCATTTTCTCCTCATCTTGTGTCAAAAATTGAGGATCTCCCGGTTGAGTTGAATAAGGTCGCTGAATTTTATAAAAAAATTTGTCAAAAGTATGATTTTGTAGTAGCTGAAGGCAGTGGAGGAATAGTTTGTCCTATACGTTACGATTACAGAAAAATATTTTTGGTCGATATAATAAAACTGCTTGGTTTGCCTTGTATAATTGTTGCTGATGCTGGTCTTGGAACAATAAATAACACTGTTTTGACATGCGAATATATTAAAAAACAGGGCTTAGATGTAAAAGGAATTATTTTAAATAATTTTGATGAAAATAATATGATGCATAGAGATAACAAAATTATGTGTGAAGAGATAACAGGTATTTCAATTATTGCGTGTGTTGAAAAAGATTGCACAAATATTAAAATTTGAATACTGTTTCTAAAAATGATATACGTAAAAGACTACCGATATAAAAGTAAGCTCGGTAGCCTTTATTTAAAATAATTTGTAATTAATTATGGATTAACTCAACTGGCATTATCACAAAGGTTGATTCATCTACACCTGATTTATTTTCATCTTCTTTTTCAATAACTGGTTTTATTACGGTCGGTGACGAACTTGAATTAAAGGAAATTGATACTTTATCCGTATTAACTTGTTTTAGCAATTCAAGTAAATAACGACTATTAAAACATATATCCAATTGTTCATCAGATTTAAAATCTATTTCTAAATTCTCAGTAGCACTACCAAACTCTCGACTTACTCCGCTAAGTGTTAGGTAGGATCCTGCCATACTTAGTTTTACGGAATTTGATGTATCAGAGATTACTGTACTTACTCGATCTAAGGCATCAACAATACTTGCTGTCTCAACAATCATCACCTTGTCGTTATTAACATTCAGAGCCATTTTATATTCTGGGAACGCTCCGCTTATAAGTCTTGTGCTATACGTAGATTGAACGCCATTTTTTAATGATGTTTCAAACATTATTTGACCGTTTTGAATTGTTACTATCACAAAATCTGCCTCATCAACGTCGTCCAAAAGGTGTAACAGTTCTCCAACAGCACGCCTCGATACAATAACAGGTGGCATATCTTTTGCTTCATTCGATACGGGAATACTTACACAAGCAATTCTGAATAAATCCGTAGCAACAACACGTATTTTGTGAAAACCATCCTCATTTTCGTAATGCATATAAACACCATTAAGCTGAATTCTTGCGTTATCCTGGGACATAGAGACTTTAACAATATTTAATGCATTTTTGAGAATACTCGCCTTCAATTCAAACGAAAGTAAATTGTCTTGTTTCGCAATTGGTGGAAATTCTCCACTTTCGATATAATGTAATGAAAAACTTGCCTTATTGCTATTTACAACAATTGTGTTTGTATCGTCTGCTTTTTCAAGAAGTATTTCAGAATTCAGATTTAATTTTTTTGTAATATCATATAGCAAATTTGCAGGAAGACAATAAGAGCCTTTTGAGTCGGCAGAACATGGCGTTACATCTACGACCGTCATGTCGAGATTTGTCGATGTCACTTTAATATGCTCATTATCTATCGTTTCGAATAATACACATCCCAAAACTGGAGTTGCTAATCGTTTCTCTACGATACGATTAGCATGAGCAAGTACTTGTGCTAGAATGTTTTGCTTAACGGTAACTTTCATTCACTGTCCATTATATTGTTCTTAACGAAATCGTTTATAAGTCTAACACCGAAACCAGTGGCTCCCTTTTGTGATAAAGCCCGGTCTTTGTTATCCCATTCTGTTGCTGCTATATCTATGTGTGCCCACTGAGTACAATCTTTTATAAAGTGCTTTAAAAACATCGCTGCCGTAATACTACCTGCTCCACGACCTGAGCCAACATTTTTTATATCCGCAATATCGGATTTTATATCATCTTCATAAGATTTATGTAGTGGTAATCTCCAAATTTTTTCACCTGTATTACGAGAAGCAATTTCGAGTTGTTGCGATAATTCATCGCAATTTGACATGTAACCGGCAAATTCGTGCCCTAAAGCTACCTGTATAGCACCTGTCAATGTCGCAAAATCAATAACTATATTTGGATTAAATTTTTGTTGCACGTACCATAACACGTCTGCAAGGACGAGACGACCTTCTGCGTCGGTATTATCAACTTCAATAGTTGTTCCTGACATTGCCTTGACAACATCGCCAGGTTTCTGTGCATTTCCTGAAATTGTATTTTCAACCAACCCTATAGCACCAACAACATTAACTTGTGCTTGCTGCAGAGCTAAAGCTTTAATTATGCCTATTACAACCGCAGCCCCCGTCATATCGCCTTTCATTTCGGACATACCTTTTGCTGGTTTAATACAGATACCTCCAGCGTCAAAGGTTACACCTTTACCAACAAGGGCGAAAGTTTTGTCTTGTTTTTTTCCGTTGCGGTATTCCATTACTACCGTATAAGGTGGTTGATCACTGCCTTTACTAACTCCTAATAAAGCATGCATGCCTAACTTTGCCATATCCTTAGAATCTAAAATCGATATGTTAACACCTAAATCTTCTAGATCAAGAGCTATATTTTTTAGTGCAGTTGGAGTTAAAACATTTGCAGGTTCAGTAACCATAGACCTTACGTCAAAAACCGATTGAATTAACGCGTTGAGCTCAGGATACTTACTTTCATTTTGTTGAATATAATTTGTTATACAAGTTAACGATGCAATTTTCACTGACGATTTCTCTGTCTTGTATTTATTAAATTGCCAGGATTTTAGAATAACGCCGGATGCAATAAAAGAAGCAGTCGTTTCATGTCCTATACCCTCAATGTTATTTAGTACACAAATTCGCGAATTGTCAATTTTTATCTTGCTATATACATAACCTCCAAGTTTTTCAAGAGATACATCTGTAATGTCTGCGAGTTTTCCTGCATACGCAATAATCACTTCTTTAATTTTGCCATTGCTTATAAAGCTGTATTGTTTGACTGCATTGCACTCGGTATTGACAGTACTTTCCAAATTGATTTTTGAACCAGTAATCGCTTGGATTTTATCTTCCAAAAAACCAGTATTCACATCACTCGTGACAAGTATGAAAGTATCAAAATCGGCAAGTTCGTACTGATTTGTGAATTTTACGCTTTCCATATTAAAATTTCTGCTAAAAGCCCCTAATTTAGGTTTATTTTATCAAATCAGTAACTTTTGATTAAAGCAACATTCTTAACACGCAACAGTGATAAAATTGTTATAGTGGATTATTTTTATCAAATAACTATGAGTTACAAAACAGAATATAGAACACACACATGTGATGAGTTGTGTTTATCAAATGTTGGCGAAACTGTGCGATTGTGTGGATTTGTTGACACAACACGCGACCATGGAGGACTTTTATTTATTGATTTACGAGATCATTACGGAATTACGCAATGCGTTGTTAAACAAA
Organism: uncultured Pseudomonadota bacterium; assembly: GCA_902796345.1. Classification (GTDB taxonomy): domain Bacteria; phylum Pseudomonadota; class Alphaproteobacteria; order RUG11792; family RUG11792; genus RUG14087. The sequence continues at coordinate 40,049 of CADBOF010000011.1, read as the reverse complement.
CTGATGTGGTATTTAAAAGCGCAGAAAAATTGAGACTTGAAACAGTAATTGCTATTACTGGAACAGTTCTTAAACGTGAAGAATGCACGATAAACCCAAAAATGACAACTGGCGAAATAGAAATATCAATCGAAACACTAGAAGTATTATCAGCTCCTCAAGGAGATTTACCTCTTCAGATCCGTGATACAGAATGTGATATAAAATTCCCTGAAGATACAAGACTAACGTACCGTTACCTAGATTTACGTAAGAAAAAACAACATAATAATATAATTCTTCGTTCAAAAGTAATTTCATATATTCGACAGCAAATGACGGAACAAGGTTTTTTGGAAATACAAACTCCAATTTTAACTGCATCCTCACCTGAGGGGGCAAGAGATTATTTAGTCCCAAGCCGTATTCATCATGGAAAATTCTATGCTTTGCCACAGGCTCCACAACAATTCAAACAATTACTAATGGTTGCTGGATTTGATAGATATTTCCAAATAGCACCTTGTTTTAGAGACGAGGATGCACGTGCTGATCGATCTCCGGGAGAATTTTATCAGTTAGATTTCGAAATGAGTTTTGCCTCACAAGAAGACGTTTTTACGGTAATAGAACCAGTTATTTATAATACGTTTGTCAAATTTGCTCCAGAAGGTTTTTGTGTAACAGAGCATCCATTCCCAAGAATTACATACGCGGATGCGATGCTTCATTACGGATGCGATAAGCCTGATATGAGAAATCCACTTATAATTGAAGATTTAACAGATATATTTAAAAACTCAGGATTTAGTGCATTTAAGAACAATATTGAAAATGGTCAATTTGTAAGAGGTATTAACGTTCCCAAATGCTCTGAGCAGTCTCGGAGCTTTTTTGATAAATTAAACAACTGGGCTAAAGAATTAGGACTTCCTGGCCTGGGTTATATAACTCGCGTTTCAGTATCTGAATATAAGGGACCTATAGTTAAATTCCTTAATGAAACCGATTTAGCTCGTATAGCCGAAATCAACAAAATGAATGATGGCGACGTTGTATTCTTAGTTTGTAGTAAAGATGTTAATAACATTGCTCATCAAGTACGCACGCACTTAGGAAAAGAGCTCAACTTAACTAATGAAAAGTCGTATAAATTCTGTTGGGTTGTTGATTTCCCTATGTTTGAATATGACAATGAAACTAAGCAAATAATATTTTCACATAATCCGTTTTCTATGCCACAAGGAGGACTTGAGGCTTTGAATACAATGAATCCACTTGATATAAAAGCATATCAATACGACATAGTTTGTAATGGAATTGAACTTTCAAGTGGCGCTATTCGTAATCACGTACCTGAAATAATGTATAAAGCATTTGAAATTGCTGGTCATGATCAGGCTTTTGTTGACGATAAATTTAGAGGAATGATCAAAGCATTTAAATATGGTGCGCCTCCTCATGGTGGTTGCGCTCCAGGCATTGATCGTATTGTAATGCTTTTAGCTCAAACTGAAAATATTCGTGAAGTTATAGCTTTCCCCTTTAATCAAAAAGCACAGGATTTGATGATGGGGGCTCCGGCTGAGGTAACGCCTGAACAACTAAAGGAATTACACATATCTGTGTTACCTAAGTTAATCAAAGGAGAATAAATTATTATATGGAACACGAACCTATAAAAAAAATTGCTGTGCTAATGGGAGGATGGTCTGATGAACGAGACATATCCCTCCGTTCAGGAGCACAAATTGCTTCAGATTTAAAAAGTTTAGGGTTTGATGTCACAAGCATTGATGTAAAAAAGAATTTGCGATCATTAACTGACGAACTCTATAAATCCCAACCTGATTATATTTTTAATGAGTTGCATGGAGCGGGGGGAGAAGATGGCGTAATTCAAGGTGTGCTTGAAATATTCGGAGTTCCGTATAGCAATAGTAGAGTTTTGAGTTCAGCAATCGCTTTCGATAAAGCAATAGCAAAGATTATAGTTGAACATGCTGGGGTCAGGATAGTCCCAGGTGTGTGTATCAAATCTAGTGATATTAATTTAATCAATATTAGTTCGGACATAAAATTTGATTTTCCGTTTGTAATAAAGCCAACTGATAATGGATCAAGTGTAGGTGTGTGTTTAATTCGAGATGAGAGCGATTTATTAAAAGTTCAATCAAAACCATGGCAACATGGAGATCGCGTTTTAGTTGAAAAATATATTCCTGGAAGAGAGTTAACGGTACTAGTTTTAAATGAAAAAGTAATTGGAAGTGTAGAAATAGTTTATAAAAATGCTTTTTATGATTTTGATGCTAAGTATTCAATAAGTGGTTCAAATCACATCGCAAATTACGAAATTCCGCACGATGCCAAAATTGAACTGCATCATATGGCGGAAAAAGCTTATAACGCATGCTTATGCAAAGGAATTGCGAGAATTGACTTTAGATATGATGGTCAAAAAATGTATTTCCTTGAAATAAACACTCAACCTGGAATGACTTCAACGTCTCTAGTTCCTGATATATTAAGAGCGAACGGGTTTTCACTTACTGATATTTGGAACCTTATAAAGCCAGGAATGTAAAACAAAAAAGGTAAAATAATATGATATCTATATATTGTCTAAATATTTTCCTCTTGGCATGCTTTGTCGGGTTTTATGTTATATCGACAGTAACACCGGCATTACATGCCCCGCTAATGTCTGTAACTAATGCTATTTCAAGCATAATAATAATAGTTAGTATATCAATTGGCATAGTGGCAAATATGACAACGCCTCCTTTTTATTTATCGCTTCTCGCTATCTTTTTAGCAAGTATAAATATAGTCGGAGGGTTTTTTATAACGCATAGAATGCTAAAAATGTTTGAGAACAAATAAATATGTTTATATACTTAATATGTTCAATATTATTTATACTTGCACTAAGGAAATTATCATCTGTTCGAACAGCAATAAATGGTAATAATTTTGCGATCGCAGGCATAGCAATAGCAGTAATTTCATCTTTCACATCATGTACTTTTGATACTAAAACTTTATGTATTATTGCGGTTATTGGTTTTGGCGGACTTATAGGATGGTTCATAACCAAAAAAATAAAAATGAAAGATCTGCCTCAACTAGTTGCCGCGTTTCATAGTCTTATAGGTTTAGCTGCAGTCTGCACTGATACAGCTATCTTTTTAAATCCTGGAGTATTTAACATAGGTTCGTTCAAGAGTATTACTTCTCTTATTGAAATTGCTCTTGGGCTCGCTGTAGGTGCAATTACTTTTGCTGGTTCTGCCGTTGCTTGTTTAAAGTTATGTGAAAAACTAAAAAGCAATAGTATTAAAAATATACATATTTTAAATATACTACTGGTATCGGCGTTAATATTGTCAATATTTTTATTTATTAAAAATGCAAATATATTAATGTTTATTATGATTGTTTTAATATCGACAATATTGGGTTGCACTATGATTGTTCCAATATGTGGAGCAGATATGCCAGTAATTGTTTCAATGCTTAATTCGCTCTCTGGATGGGCGGCTACTGGTATAGGACTTACTCTGTCAAACGATTTGCTAATAATTGTCGGTGCATTGGTCGGAACGTCAGGAGCTATGCTGAGCAATATAATGTGTAAAGGAATGAATAGGAAATTATCAAGTGTTGTATCAGTTGGTTTTAGAAATCAACATAATCAAAGTAAACAAATATCCACTCAAATGCTAGTTAATCAATGTGTAGCTGAAGATGTTGTTTTTATGCTTGAAAACACGAATTCAGTAATTATAGTTCCTGGTTATGGTATGGCTGTTTCTCAAGCTCAGCATGTAATTAAAGAACTATTTGACAAACTTTTAACTCGTGGTATAAACGTAAAATTCGCTATACATCCCGTTGCTGGTCGTATGCCTGGACACATGAACGTTTTACTTGCAGAAGCAAACATACGCGATAACTTTGTTTACGAACTTGATAATATAAATAGCGAATTCGCATCAACAGATATTGTTATAGTCGTCGGAGCAAACGATACTGTGAATCCAAGCGCGAAAGACGACAAGCAATCCGCGATCTATGGAATGCCAGTACTTGAGGTTTGGAAAGCAAAAACCGTTGTTGTAATAAAAAGGTCATTAAATCCCGGATATGCGGGAATTGATAACGCCCTATTTAGTAAACAAAACACACTTATGTTGCTAGGAGATGCTAAAAAAGTTATTAACGATATTGTTAAACAATTATGAGTAAGCTCTTTTAAGCCAGCCATTTAAAAAAATCTTTAGTGCAGGTTTTTCTTCAGCAAGGGATCTGTAGTATCCTGCCATCTCGCTACGAAGAGCAACTAAAATTTCCCTATTACGATTTTGGTTTGTCAAATCATTTATTACAGAAATAAGTTTTTCAGTGTTCGAACTAGTTTCATCGAATTGTAATTCACAAGACCTTAATGATCTGCAAATTATTTTTTTTGCGTTTTTAGATCCCATGTTTACAAACATATTCATTAGCTTTGTTGCAATATTATAATCATTAACACTGTCAAGATTGTTTATAAGCCAATAATCTTTATAATAAATGTCTATTGCATCCTGTTTTGTAATATTTTTTATATCAAGCTTTGGATAGCTACGTTTCGAAATTCCAAAATTTGTTTCACTTCCAGGATCTGATGGATTATTAACATATCCACCTTCGTGTAATAAAATGCTTTCAATAACAGTTTTAAATTTTTCATCCATACATGCGATCCTATAACTTACTAACCTAGTAAAAACATCAAATATTGTTAATGTCAAAAAAAGGAGGAAAAAGAATACAATGTTGAAACGTTTTTTAAATATTTTATTCATGTTCCAACACCCCGATTTAAGAATAACACACGAAGTTTTGATCAATGCAGGTAGCACTTATATGCATGTATCTATCCAAGTGTAATATCATTAAATTATAAAAAATTTGTTTGAATCTGAACACAGTAGGTTCGAATGGGAAGGAGTTTAAAATGTTTCGCAACATTCTAGGATATGCGATATGCCTCGGAATAGTGTTTATTATGTGCACAGATCGTGATCTGTATTTGAAACATAAAAACAGGAACTTAATTATTTTACTTGGAGGCATCGCATTACAGGTTGTTATGACATTACTGTTATTGCACAGTCAAATAATAATTGGGGCGATAAAATCCGTTTCAGATTTCATATTAAAAATGAGTAAGGCATCCGTTGAAGGGACAAAATTCGTATTCGGCTATCTTGGTGGAGATAAATTACCATTCGATACAAAGCCCGGTATCAGTACTTTCATTCTTGGATTACAATCGTTTCCAATGGTAATATTCATGGCTGTATTTTTTTCTATATTAACTTATTTAAAAATAATGCCTATAGTTTCGAAAATATTAGGCGCCCCTTTTAAATATATATTTAAAATATCAGATTCACTTGGAATGGTTTCTGTATCAAAAGTATTATTGGGACAGTTCGAAGCTCCGCTAATGATACATCCGTATCTCAATGACCTTAAAAAAAATGAAATGTTTATAATTCTTTCATTGGCAGGGTCAACAAGCTCAGCGTCTGTAATGCCTGTATATGCCGATTTACTTAAAAACACAATTCCAAATTCGACAAATTATTTTATAATGGCAAATATTCTTAATGTAATTACAACACTTATAATTTGTTCAGTCTTAATTCCGAAAGATCACCCAAAAGAAACGGCATCAAATTATAAACTAGTGCAACCATATGCATCTTTCAGTGATGCCATGAATGTTGGCTTATCTAATGGTACTGCGACATGGATTGCTATAGTTGGTTCATTGTTAGGAATGGTTGCTCTTATAAGTTTTGCAAACGAATTGTTAGCAACAATTCCGAACTTTCACGGTAAACCTATTACGTTGCAACGTTTGGCTGGTTCCCTTATATATCCAATAGTGTGGTTTCTTGAAATTCCATCTGCTGATTTCTCTGCGTTTGCTCAGGTTGTTGCATCAAAAACAATTTTAAACGAAATTGTTGCAATGACTGAGCTTGTAAAACATAATATGTCAGAAGCCTCTGTTATAAAATCAATCTTCATGATTGGAAACTTTTGCAATATATCAACAATGGGAATTACTATGACTGCGATGGTAACAATGGCTCCGAAATGTCCTTACATAAAACCACTAATGGGGAAAGCTTTTTTTGTTGCACTGATTTCAACAATAATGACAACGCACTTAGTATGTATTCTGTTATAAACAATTTATGATTTATTACGATTTTTTTTTGTTGTCATATATGCAAGCAAAGCTACAATCGCAACAACTACCGATGTATATAAGATAACGTCTTTATAATTGAATGTGCCGTCACTTATCGTGTCGGCAATTTCATATCCCAACCAGCAACTTCCACCAGCCCAAACTAATCCTGAAATAATATTACACAAAATAAACTTTATTGGTTTTACTCCCGCTGAACCTATTATTAATGGGCTGATTGTTCTTATTCCGTATATAAATCTGAACGCAAATATAAAAAACAACTCCATTCTTTTTAAGAATGAAAAAGCCTTATTACGTGCTTTTTCTAATTTTGGAATTCTCTTTATAACCCATTCAGTTCCTATATATCTTCCTAAAAAAAATAGTCCTTGATCGACAAAGACGGTTGTTAAAAAAGCAATTGTAAATACTTTAGAAATATCAAGATATCCCAAAGAAGCCGCGGCACTTGCAGATAAAAGGATAAGTTCTCCTTCGACCATTGATCCAAAGAATACAAGCCAATAACCCCAATCCTGCAAATTGAGCAACACAGATTCAAAAGAACTCATTTATATATCCAAACAATTCAAAAAAAACAACAGTTGTTTCCTAAGGAACAATAACTCCATCCCGAAGAGACACATCCACCAAAGACATGTCGCATAAAATTGTTTCTCCACTTATAACTTTTTGACCAACACACACTAGGGGAACAGAGTTAATAGGTAACCAAATGTCGCTACGACTGCCAAATTTTATAATGCCATATACTTCACCTTTTGATAGGTTTTCACCCTCATGAACATCACAGACTATACGGCGGGCGAGTGTGCCTGCTATTTGAGAAAAGGACATAAGATTTGATGGATCATTATTAATTTCTATAACAACGGTGTTTCGTTCATTAAACAAACTTGATTTTTCAATTCCTGCATCTATGTATTTACCGGGAGAATATAATATTTTTTTTACTTTGCCATCGGCGGGAGAACGATTTACGTGGACATCAACAAGGCTTAGAAATATACTTACACGATAACGTTTTTCATTTCCAAGATCTAACTCTTCAGGCGGCACATCGAAAGCGATAGAACACACAGTGCCACAAACTGGGCTAACTATGAGATTTTTATCAAGGGGAACAACTCTACTTGGATTTCTAAAAAAAAAGAAAAAACACATTGTTAGGACGAGAAAAATCCAAAACAGTGTAGATGAAAAGAGTAAACAAATAAGTGCAATCCCTAGACTGCACCCAACAAAAATATAACCCTCTTTATGGATAAAGGAACGTATATTTGAATAATTCATATGTCAACCTAATAGATAGCTAAAATAGGCACACTTTAGCAAAAGATTTCCACAGTCAGTTTACCATAACAACCTACAACAAGTAGAAAAATGTGAAAGAGTTCAAGATATTAACAAAATAATAACAGAATAAGTGTACTCTTAAGCGAGAGGGAGTTATAGAAATTTTCTAGTATGTTAGAAGAAAATGGAGACATTAGGAATAATAGCAATCCGGAAACTGGGAAACATAACAATGAACAAACGAAGTCGGACACCAACATTGAAAAATGTGATATTGAAAAATGCAAGTGTGGGAGTGACTGTAATTGCAGAGACAATAATAAAGACAAATGCGAAAATCAAAATACTTGCAAGTGTACTGAAAATTGTACCTGCAAAAACAATGTCAACAAATGCTGTAAGGGCAAAAGTTATTTGCCTGTTTTTCTATCAATAGTTGCTTGTGCTTTTTCCATCACAGCATTGCTTAAAACATGTAATAAACCTTGCGAAACTATCAAATCAGTTCAATCTGCAACAGCAGATGAAGGTAAAATTCGTTCAGCTGTCATTGATGTTATAAAAAACGATCCTCAAATGCTCATTGACGCAATGAGTGCTGGGATTGCAAAGCAACGTTCAGATGGTGCCAAACAGCAGGCTCTTGAAGTTAATAAATACAAAGACGAAATAATAAAGGCATCATATGTTGTAGGTAACAAAAACTCTGAAACTGCAGTCATATGCTTCTTTGATCCATTATGTAGCGGTTGTATTGAATTCCAAAAAGAGATGGTACACGCTGTAGTTAACAAAAAAGATGTTTGCTTTTATTTAATTCCTGTCGCGGTTCTAGGAGTAAATTCAGAAGAATTGGTAAAATTCTATCACGAAGTAATGGAAAAGTATCCGAACAAATTAACAGATTTTATTAGTGAATTAGTAAAAAATCCTGACGATGTCGAAAGCGTTTTAAAAAAATTATCCATTATCAGGTCTGAATTATCAAAGGTTGAAGATATTTCAATTAAAAAGCAAACATTTAATTTAGCTTTGTTTGACAAAATTCATGCTACTGCTGTGCCGGCTATGTTTATAAAAACTGAAAGTGGTAATTTTACCGCAATCGATGAAGACGAATTAAGTGAGAGATTAACCTAATGGTTTGTAACGTGCAAAACACACATTTTTGATAAAATTATTACGATGAGTAGCATATTAGTAGATCATTGTCGCCATTTTTTATTATTAATTGGGCAATTCGGTTCGTAAGAGAAATTTAAGTAGTACAATTTCTCTTGGAATTAGTTAATTTTTTATAAAAAGGCTAGTTCTTTCGTGTCAATTGTCGTAATTGACACAAAATTGCAACGTGTTCGAGTAAAAGTCATTCTTTTATTATTCCTTCCCCAATGAACACGTCGCAATAATTTCAGGTTTACAGTGCGTCGTTGTTTTTTAAAAAAATATGATACGTAACCGAGTTAAAAAAGTTACAAACAACTCGAGTAACTATTGCGGAAAGAGAAATTTCAATGGCGTTTTGTGTTGAAAAACTTCCATCATTGAATATTATGAACGCAAACAATGTGAAAACAAAATTATCAACTAAAATAGCTGAAATAAACAATGATGCATTATGACCGAAGACGCTTTTCCCCAGAAATCTCAAAAGTGAAATTTCAACTAACTGAGATGTAATGAACGATATATACGACGCGACTGTAAAACGCACTTGTGGAATGAATATCAATGATAATGCGTCAATGTATTTGTTCATGCCTATAGTTTTAAGTGGATTATGACCAAGCATCAAAATCATATTTAATATGAAAAATATATTACAGATAATACTTAAGTAAATTATTTTCTTGGACTTTTGCGATCCATAACATTTATTAGAAACATCTGTTGCTAGAAACGTTGATGAAAAAACTACTGTTCCCAACAAAACTGCGAGTGGCATAAATTCGTACTTTGTTGGATACATTATTTGAATATTAGAAATTACTCCGCATAGGACTATATAACAGCACAATCCCGTATATTTAAAATGTTTGTTTAAAAAAAGAATTGTGCTTGTGCACAATAGGTACACAAGCGCAGAACTTAAAATAGCAGGACAAGAACGCAACAATTTAATAAAGGCAACTGGTGCGTCATCAAACATTTTGCGAATCAACTAAAACTGAATTGTACAACCGGCTAGTATTGCAAAGCCAGATTGCTTAGATATTGCTACCTTTTTTTCAGAAATTAGGTTATACATAACACATGCGGACGGACTAGAAGTTGTATTCAAATAATCAACCTCAAAGAAAAGTTTAAACCCAGGCTTAAATAGATAGTCAACAGTTCCTGTAAATATGTGTCCTTTTGTCTTTTCATCTTTTGTTATTTGACGTGACGTATTCCAATAAACTCCGGCAATTGCCCATTTTTTCCAGTCCCAACGAGCTCCGATATTCCACGCACGACCTGCGTTTCCTTGTTTCCCGCACATAAATTGCGGGAATATTACAGACTTGTCACCCGTTGTTTTGTATTCTGTATCATTTGGTAATCTAGATTTTCCGCAATAAAGGTATCCGCCTGAAATAGTTACTTGCTTAAATGTTAAACCAAGTGAGCACATAAAGGACTTTGCGTTGTTAAGTTGTATTTCTTTTGTTTGTGGTTTAGATGATTTATCTTCATCAATGACTTGTTTTTCATCAACCACTTTATATTCTGGATCAACAAATATTTCACCTTTGCTATTTGCATCTATTTTTTTTCCTTCAATCATCAACGTTTTTAACTTTTGTGTACTTTCAGTAACGAATACGGCAGAACATCTTATGGTGAAATCAGGTGCAATCTCTTTTTCGTAACGTAATCCAATAGAAAAATTGTATCTACCGTTAGGTTTCTCCTTACCGTCCTTACCTTTAGTAAAACATCCCGGATTGTTTCCGTTACTACTATCTCCGTTGGTTCGGTCACGAACAACGTGACCATGGAGCTTTGTATCCGGAGTAAAGCCAATACCAAGTCTTAATCCATAAAAATCACGAGTGCTGACAAAAATCTTACTTGCTTTGTTAGAGTTACCAACGATGGCACGAGGAACAAAAACAGCGGTTGCATAATCAAAATTACTAAGAATTGTGCCATTAATGCCGGCGCCACCGCCTATAAGAGATTGCCCTCCAACATCAAATGTACTATCCGGTCCCTTCGTGTTTCCTAAGAAAACCTTTCCAAATTTGGTGCAATCAAAGTAAACATATCCCTTATCAAGGGCAAAATCATCTTTTACAGCTTGAATTTCAATACATCCTCCAGCTTTTACGTCATTAGCAAGCATTAAATTTGCGTCAACATTCAGTCCGCCTTCAAAATCAAAACCAAGACCAGCTTGATCAAACTTCGTTTTTGAATCAGATTTCGTGCTAATATTACTTCCAATTATGTCAGGAGTTTTACTTCCATCGTAATAAGAAATAGACGGATTAGCAAAAACAGGACATATTGATGCGTAACCAGTAATGTTGAACTCAGGCATTCCACCACGTTGTTCAATTATTGGCGCATCTCCCGCTCCCTCTCCTTCACCTTTTACTGTTTGAAAATTACCAGTGGGCACGAATTCTGGCAAACCACCTTGCTGTGGCAATATGTCGCTAGAATTATTTTTTCCAAATGATTGTTTATTAGAAATATCTGTTTTTGCTTTTATTATCGACTGTTTTAACTGAATCTGTTTATTGAATCGATTATTATTTTGTTTGTTTTTTTCTTGTTCAGTATTTGCTATAGGGGCACGAACTATTTTAACTGTTACTGTTGCCGAAAGCGGAATATTGGTCAAAACAAATCCACCTAAGCACAATCCTAGCAGGCGTTTTTTAATACGAAAATCCATACTTTTTTCTCCTCGAAGTAGTTTAATAAAATTTTTACCACTATTAAATATATTTAACACATAACAAAGCACAAAATACAGTGAATTAATCCAATCTGCTAGTGGCAACAAGGCGTATGTTGCCTAAAAATGTTGAATAAATTTATTTGTAGATGACTAAAATGAGTTAGGTATTATTGCTTCAACGCAACTAATTTTTGGATAATGTAATAAATCTGTAAGAGAAAAACGTATATGAATGAAATACTGAACATCCCGAACATACTAACATTGTCACGAATAGCCTTATTGCCTGGATTTATAGGTGGGTTTTATATGCAGTCCGACGCGGGGTTAGTATTATCTTTTGTCGTGTTCATCATTTGTTGCATTACAGATTATCTAGATGGGTACCTAGCACGAGCGTATAAGCAAACGACAGAAATAGGAAAATGGTTAGATCCATTGGCTGACAAAGTTTTAGTACTTATTGCTATTTTATATATGGTTGGATTTGACATGGTTTCACGATGTACTTTAATTCCAGTTGCCATTACTGTTTGTAGGGAAATAGTAATAACAAGTTTACGCGAAAGTGCCTTAGTTGGAGGTGCAGAATTTAAAACTGTAGCAATTGCAAAATGTAAAACAGCTTTTCAGATGATTGCTCTCGCAATAGTTTTTATAACACACATATCAGGATTTCAAAATTTAAGATATGTTGGAGAAATACTGTTATGGTTTTCTGCATTGCTTGCGATCATGTCAGGTATACAGTATTTCAAAAATTTTTTTACGCTCAAATCTTGACGATTAGATTAAAATTGTCTCAATGATTATTCTGCAACCCTTAACACTTTATCTTTTAACGCATCAACTGGCACGGTCTTTATATCACCGTGATCATCAAGTACATTCAGCGTGTTTTCGGTTTCCGGTAACGATACCAACAAATCGATATCTTGATCACTTTCATTAGGTACAAGTTCGTTTTCAACATTTTTTTGCAATTGTGGAACACTAACTTCTGATAAAAGTTCATCTCTAACCAAAACATCATCTTTTAAAACGTCGTTATTTGACAAAATTTCGCTATCATGACCGTTTGGCAGTAATAAATCGGAATTTGATACAATATCGTCGTTTGCATTGTCTTGCACATTTGGGTTTAATAAATCACCATCAGACAAATCTGTTGCAGATAAATCTGTTGCAGATAAATCTGTCTTTGAATGATTGCTTTCTAAAGCATTTGGTATTTCAGGAGATAACTCATTACTAGCAGGCAATGCATCATTAGAATATAAATCTTGTGTGGCTGGCAATAAATCATCATTTGAGTCAAAGGTGTTATTTTGAGATAGAACCAAATTGGACTGCACATTATCTGAGTCAATTGCAATAGAAGCGTTCGCATCTTGTTGTTGCAAATTATTTTTTAACAATGCGTCATTAGAATTTTCATTTGTTACTGTGTTTTCAGGTAAAAGTAGATCATTAGACGACGTATTATTTATTAACAAATCATCATTTAATATATTCATGTCATTTACCGCTGTTCCATCTGCAAGTTGAGAAGCTTTTGTCATATATTCGTTATTAGTTGGTAATAATTCTTCTGATAACACTGCATCTGAAGGTAAAGATGTTGTAGTAGTATCTACGGGAGATACATTTTGATTACCAACGTTTGTTACAACGTTAGATTGATTTGCTTCTTGTGTCGCAATTATTTGTTCTGCATCATCTTCCGATATTGAGCCTTTAGCAACTTGTTGACCTAATTGAGCTACTTGCTCAACAACTTTCTTGTCATTGTGTGAAAGTGCTGGCGACGCTATTAGTTGGTTTATCGTATCCATCGATCCAGAACTAGATAATGCTAGTATTTTTTGCTTGTCTTCTTGTGTTATAGCTGTAAAAGCAGGCGCAGATTGTGACGCAAGTTTCGCAGTAGCGGTATTGCTTACGTTTGTTACGTTGGCGGATTTTTTCAAATTCTCTTCGAGTTCTTTAATTCTTTCTTCAAGTTTTTCGATCTGACCAGAAACCTCGTTAACTTTGCCCAAACTTTCATCTAATAGAGTTGCATCTTCGCTACGTAATGGTAGCCCTTTATTTTGCAACTCCTTTACTGACGCTTTAACTTCTTTTGCTATTGATAAAGCTTGTTCGGCTGTTGGTAACGATTTTTCTGCTTGCTGTTGTAATTTTTGTACTTTTTCCATGTCTTCTGGAGCAATGTTTATACCATTTTTTGAAAGGTTAGAAATATTTTTATTTATACGATTAATTTGTTTTTTTAAATTATTTATTTCTGTACTAACACTTTTCGGTTTTGCTTCTTTTTCCATATCTGGTAATTGCGTTTTTTGTTGATTATTTTTTTCAGTTGGATCAGAAAAAATACATACATTACTGAATACAAAAAACATCCCTGTTAAAACAGTGATCTTATTTTTTAGCATTGAATTCGCCAACATTCAATTTATGCAACTACATTTTTGCAACATTTCTTTTAAAAATAGTTAAGTTTAAGATATGCGACATATGAACATTTTTGTTAATTTAACAAATCACTTAATGAATTCGTGCCAGTTATATTGTTCATGACTTTAGGTGAAGCGATTTTATTAACTACATTACTATTAATGGTATTTTTTCCGGATGTTATTGCTTTTGATATGTTGGCTCCAATTCCAGCATTTTTTATATTAGTCATATTTGTTGTTACCGGATTTGCGAAATTTTTGACTACACTCTGTTGTGTTTGTGTTACTCCATTTGAAGCAATTGCTCTTATTCTATTTTGAATAGAATTAATGTTACGGCCAGCAGTTTGTTGCAAGTTTGAAACAGGTTGAAATATACCACCTAACTTATTTTTTGCATTGATCACGGCAATAGCTGATTGTGTATGTTTTACCATTTGTTTAATACCAATTTGGTTTTGTTTAACAATTTGTTCAATACTATTAACCTGAGTTTTTAACTCTTCAACACTTTGCTTCATTTTTTTAATTTCAGAGAATTTTGTTATTATATCATTTATTTTGTTTTCAATTGTTTTTAATTTTTCAAATATTTCTTTGGCATCTATATCATGAGTATCTGTGAAACTAGCAATTTTATTTTGTTCATCATTTTGAGTGGCTGTTCTGTCAGGAGCACAATTTCCAATTGGTACAAGCACACTTAAAATAACAGTGATCAACGTACCATGTTTTGTATTGGACACATTACATTTATATTTATATATCAATTGCTAATGACGTTAGCAATTTATTGCTAAAAACAAGTTAATTTTCTAAAAGTTGTTTTGCGCGCAGGTTGAGCTTCAGTCCGATAATCAGTATACTCAAGACAGGAGCCGAAGTAGCTTAGTGGTAGAGCACTTCATTGGTAATGAAGAGGTCGAGGGTTCAATTCCCTCTTTCGGCACCATTTTAGTAGTCTTATCTTCAAATTTTATCTAATTATTAATATTTGCAAGCTATATAATATCAATGTGTATTTCAAATGATGATAATTTTTATGAAAAATTTGCGTAAAATTTTGCTGTCATGTGTTTTTGTAATACCGACAATTTGTTTGGTTGGAAATACTGATGCGGATGACAGTAATAATACAACCACCGTAAAAAACAGCATTTCAACAACAGACGAAAATAATAATACAATAAAAAATAGCAACAAATTAAAAAATATTTTCGATAAACATGTTGAGAAAGGATCTGTACAACAAAGTCAAACAGCACAAACAGAAACGATTAACGATAATAATAAAACAGATAGCCATGGATTGATGGCTGATTTAATAAAAAAATTTAAAAATAGCAATGTCAATGACAAAACAACCGACAAACTAGGACAGAATTTGCCAAATAACGGTTTACCGTTAAATCGGCAAGACGGTTTTGCAAATATAATTGGTGCAGTGTCACCTGCTGTTGTATCGATAGTAATAATCCAAGAAATTGAAGATCGTTTACCAAATGTGTTTGAAGATTTTTTCAATGGCTCTCCATTTGATTTTTTCGGATTTGACGACTTCTTTGGAGAAAAACAAAAGAAAAAACCGCGTCGTAGTCAAAAATCAATTGGAGCAGCATCAGGTTTTTGCGTAAAAATTGAAAACGATAAGCTTTATATCGCAACCAATTATCACGTTGTTGAAGACGCTAAGACAGTTGCAATTTTCTTTAATGATCAATCTGTGGATAATGTCTTACATGACAAAGATCAATTAATTACAGCAAAAATTCACGGCGTTGATCCTAAAAGTGATTTGGCGGTTCTTGAAGTAGATATGAATAATAAAAATCTTAAAGGTCGTGATGTTCAAACGATAAAATGGGGATCGTCAGAAAATTTGAAAATAGGAAATTACGTTATAGCTATAGGTAATCCATTTGGTATAGGAATTTCAGTTTCCCAGGGTATAGTGTCTGCAAAAGGACGTCATCTTATGGGCGGAACAAGAAATAATTCAATGGAAGATTATATCCAACACACAGCAGCTTTAAATAGAGGTAATTCAGGTGGAGTTCTTATAGACATGAACAGCGAAGTCGTCGGTGTTAATAACGCTATATATTCGCCTAATGGAGGTAATGTAGGTGTTGGCTTTGCCATTCCTTCTGATAATGCAAAAACAATAATTGATTCACTAATTCAGTATAAAAGAACATTCAGAGGATGGTTAGGAGCAACAATTCAAAGTATTAAAACAAAAGAAGCTATAAATATGGGGCTTCTCCCTGCGGCTACCGGAAAACTTGAAGATTTACCGCCTTATTTCGGTGTTTTAGTTAATGAAGTTTCAACAGATGGTCCTGCTGCCCAAGCAGGAATTATGGCAGGAGATATAATCGTATTGTTTGACGGTCAAATAATAGACGAAGCGAATAAATTACCAAGACTTGTTAATAACCACAAAATAAAAGAACCGGCAACATTAACTGTTGTAAGACGGGATTCTGCCACTGGGGAATTAAAGCAAATTGAAATAAAAGTTGATATTGGGGATTACCAAGATTTTGAAAAATTAAATAAAAAAAGTGAAGATAATTCAGAGTCTGACAACTTTTCGGACAAACAAAAACCAATAAAAATTTCAGGTTTAGATATATTCGTTAACGATGAAGATGTATTAATTCCAGGTAGTTCTGATAAAAAACAAAAAGCTGTTGTCAAAAAAGTAAAAAGACAACGTGATGGCAACAATGAGTTGTTTGGAAGTTTGTTTGAGTTTGCAAATCCGTTTGAAATAGGTGACATAATAGAGGTTGCAAATTCAACTCAAATAACAAGTGCAAAACAACTCAAAGAGATTGTGGACGCTTTCCAAAAAGAGCATCCAGGTGAAAGTATGACTTTTAAAATATCTCGACGCAGTGGAAAACGTTTATCTCCGGTCATAATAACGATAACAATCAATAAAGCCGATCCAAACGCAAAACCAGACGACGATCAATATGAAAGTTCCGATCCACGAAAAGCTTTTCATCAGTACGACGACGATGATGATGAAGATACCTCTCGTGGTACAGTTCGCAGGTATCGTTTTTTTAATAAATAGTAATAAAATGGCAAAAGAATATTCTTTATTCTTTGCCTTATGTTAGCTGTAGTGTCGATTTTTTTTACAAAAAAACTTTAAGGCTTTATAGATGTTTGTTATCATAGTAAATTCACTTTTCTATTAACCAATATTATTATTTGTTTTTCCTAAAAAATAAAATTTCTTTTTTGTACTTTATGATGGCGCTATCTATGTGCATACCGTAATATCTTGACGTTTTAAACGTATAAATTATGAAAAAATCATTATTTACAAGAAAAAGATTTATTTTGAATCGTTCGTTATCTTCTCTTCAGAGCAGTTGTCCTTTTTTAAACACAATCGTAAACACAGTTGTTTTGAAGAATAATTTTTTTTATTTAAAACTTATCTCTGTTCCAGCTGAAAAAATTTTTATATAAATCCTTTACCACGGGAATAATCATATCTCTAGTAAAATCATTCATTGTGTAAAAACCAGGTTTTTGTGCTGGAATCCATTTTACAGCTTTTATTGCTCCTCTTGCAAAAATTTCCTTTGAAAATGCTTTATGAGAAATACTTATTTCTTCAAAATCTCCGACAAAACTTACTTCGTGTTCACCAACAACTTTGCCACAACGCCTAACGGAAAAACCAATCTCACCGCATCGCCTTTGTGGAATAACGCCGTGTCGATCAAATACTGCTATATCGCGCAATTTCTTGTTTCTGCTTTTTGCAATACTCTGCCCTAACATTAATGCGGTGCCAGATGGAGCATCTTTTTTTAATCGATGATGTGTTTCCGTTATTTCTACATCGAACGTTTCATCAAGCAATCTGCCTGTAGCGAAGACAACCATATTAACTATAGATATGAGGAAACTCATGTTTGGTGCAAAAAATAAAGGCACATTTTCGCTGTTCGCCTTTATTAAATCTATACATTTATCCGATAGTCCGGTTGTTCCGATGATTATAGGAACGTCCTTTTTCGACTGCAACGAATATTCAAGCATTGATTGTGTGGCAATTGGACATGAAAAATCAACGATAACATCGGTATCTTCAAACAATTCTGAAACTTCGTTTCTACTTGATACCTTATTTGATATATTTAATCCTTCTTGAAGGGCGGTTTTTATAATTAATCCGCCCATAGTTCCCGTTGCGCCAAGAACTGATATTTTCACAACGTTTGAAACTTGCTCAGATTAAAAAGGGACATCATCAAAATCATCTTTCGATTCAGGTAGAGGAACCTCTGTATCAGAAGATGCACTACTACTCAACGGTGCCACATCTCTTCTTTGGTCAAGTAATATTAAATCCCCTTTGTATTTACTTATGACAACTTCAGTTACATAACGTTCATTGCCCGACTTGTCAATCCAAGAGCGCGTTTGTAACTGACCATCAATATAAAGTTTGGAACCTTTACGAACGTATTTTTCAACGAGATCTGCCAATCTTTCGTTAAAAATAACGATCTTGTGCCATTCAGGGCGATCTTCTCTCTCTCCGGTATTTTTATTTCTGCGTGACTCAGATGTAGCTATAGTAAAAGATGCCACTTTCATCTCACTGCCAGGAATTACTCTTATTTCCGGATCTTTTCCAAGATTTCCTATTAAAGTAACTTTATTTAAAGAACCTGCCATTTTTTAATTAGTCTATTTCCTAAACTTCACCTTCTAAAGTGTAGCACAACGAAACGAAAGACTTTTAAATAGACAACTATTAATAACCTAGTTATAGAACTAGTTCCTTTCAGATGTTAACAAAGTTTCTAAGTCGTAGAGTTTTCTGATATCCGGTTTAAAGATATGTACCTCTATACCCAAGGCTTCAATAACTATCCAACCACTTTTTGCATTGCCCGATATTTGAGGAATTATGTTAAGGTCGTTTTTAAAAAATTTATATAAATGATCAGACACAGCTTGCGCATGCCGTGAAGAGGTGCCAGATCCTATAAAACATGTATCAATCAGTTTTTTATTGTTGTTAGACAAATCAAACTCTTTAATATCTTCAACCTTCTTATCAAATAACAAAGCCCTTATATTGTCACATATGTTTACAACGTTATCACTTATTGCCATTTCCTGCTCCGGCTATAAATTTGTCAACCAATTTTTCCAAATTTAGAGAAGATTTTGTATCTTCGAACTCATCTCCCTGTTTCATTTTTTTTGTAGAATAACCTACAGATATAGCCACAAATTTGTTTCCCATAATTCCATCAGTACTTATAGATGCAGAGCTGTCGACAGGTATTTTACATTTATCCTGGATGAGAAGCTCGACTTTTACGGAATAATCTTCTTCCAATGATAAATTTTTCACTATTCCAACTTTAATTCCATTTACTTTAACATCCGAGCCAGATGTAAGTCCTGATACATCTTCAAATCGTGCCGTCAAGATATATCCATCCTTAATTTTTTCTCCACTTGCCTCATATGCGAGGTATATAAAAAACGCAGAAACTACTAAGACTGCAAATCCTATAACTGCTTCTAAAAAATTACCTTTCATCTTTAAAAAGCCAATTTTATCTACTCAACAATATTATAACATGTATTGCTACGCAGTAAAATCGGACATTATAGAAATCTACATTACTGTATTATTATCGTTGGACATTTCGTTATTTTCGTCGTATTTATCAACACGAGTGACAGATGTTATTAATTCGCCATCATCTAGCCTAAAAACGATAACTCCTTGCGCTCCTCTATGTGTAATACGTATATCACTTATATTACACCGCATAATCCTTCCAGTATTTGTAACCATAATTATTTCATCATCATAATCTACAGGAAATGTCGCCACGACATGACCATTTTTTTCTGAAAGGGATATATTTTTAAATCCTTGAGTTCCTCTACTAGTTGATCTATATTCATAGAACGAACAAACTTGACCAAATCCTTTATCTGTAACAGTTGCAACAAATTTTTCTTCCTTTGCTAATTCAAGCATTCTATTTGATATCATTGTTTGACCATCAGGAATATTTCTAACCATCTGACGTAAATCGTCTGCATTATTCAAATATTCTTCACGCTCATTTATCCCGTCAAGAGACCACTTATATAAAACTGTGGTGGACATCACTTCGTCATTACCTTTTAATTTAATTCCACGTACGCCATTGGACGAACGACTGGCGAAAACTCTAACGTTATTAACTGGGAAACGATTGCATATACCGTTTTTTGTAGCGATAAAAATGTCATCATCATCGTTAGCCAACATTACATTAATAAGCTTTTCTTTATCGTCCAATAATATCGCTCGTTTACCATTTGATTGTATGTTTATAAAGTCATTGAATTTATTCCGTCTTATATTCCCAAATGATGTAACAAAAACTAAAGTTTTGTTGTTTTCTTCTGTAACATTTTGTGGAATTACAAGAATTGTTGAAATTGTTTCGTTTTCTTCTAAAGGTAGAATATTGACCATAGCACGACCTTTAGAATCTGTACTGCATGACGGAATTTTATATGTTTTCAACTGATAAACTTTTCCAATTGTCGAAAAACACAAAATAATATCATGAGTATTCGCTGTTATGACGTCTTTTACAATATCTTCGTCTTTTGTATCCATGCCGTTTTTGCCACGACCACCACGCCGTTGAGAACGATAACTATCAAGAGGAACCCGTTTTATATACCCCTCCGTTGTGTACGTAATAACGACATCCTCTTTCTGTATTAAATCCTCATCTTCAACTTCAGAATAATTATCTTCAATTTTTGTCAATCTCGGTGTTCCAAATTGCTCCTTAACTTCTATTAATTCTTGTTTTATTATTTCAAGAACCTTCTGTTTAGAGCCCAATATTGATAGCAATTCTTCAATTTCAAACATTACGCCTTGAAGTTCGTCCCGCATTTTGTCTTGTTCTAAGCTTGTTAGTTTGCTGAGTTTCATTTCAAGGATTGCACCAGATTGAGTATCCGAAAAATGATAAAAAGGATTTTTTGCTTGTGGATCTTCTATAAGCTCTAATAATGATGTCATATTACCTACAGATAAATTTTCTTTAATAAGACCTTCTTTAGCGACATTCTTATCATTGGATACTTTTACGATTGAAATAACTCGATCTATGTTTGTTAATGCTATACAAAATCCTATTAAGTTATGAGCTTTTGCCCTGTTTTGTTTTAATTTAAATTTGCAACGACGAATTACAATTTCCTTACGAAATTCCAGAAAATTATTGATTATATCCAAAAGAGACAAACGTACTGGCTTGTTTTTAACAAGAGCAAGCATATTATATGGAATGTTTACTTGTAGCGGAGTGTATCTAAAGAGCTGATTTAATACAACCTCTGCAACTGCGTCACGTTTTATTTCAATAACAATTCTCACGCCATCTTTGTTAGATTCATCGCGTATATCGCTTATTCCCTCAATTGTCTTATTTTTAATCAATTCTGCTATTCTTTCAACCAATTTTGCTTTGTTAACTTGATATGGAATTTCTGTAACAATAACTGTTTCACGATTATTTATACCTCTCGTTATCGTTGTTTTTGACCTTACTAGAGCCGAACCATGTCCTGTTTTAAATGCTTGTTTAATACCACCACGGCCTAAGATAATACCTCCGGTTGGAAAATCTGGTCCAGGAATATATTTTTCAATGAGTTCCTCGGTTGCAATATTCGGGTTATCTAAAACAGCACAGCAAGCATCAATTACTTCACCTAAATTGTGAGTTGGTATATAAGTTGCCATACCGACAGCGATACCACTACTTCCATTTACTAAAAGGTTTGGAAATCTTGCAGGTAATACAGTGGGCTCAAGCAAAAAATTTGCATAGTTAGGAACAAAATTGACAGTATCACAATCTATATCTGCAACAAGCATTTCAGAAACTTTTGCGAGGCGCGCTTCTGTATAACGATCCGCGGCCGCACTGTCTCCGTCCATTGAACCAAAGTTCCCTTGTCCTTCCACAAGTGGTAACCTCATACTAAACCATTGTGCCAAACGCACCATTGTTTCATATAAAGCAACGTTTCCATGTGGGTGATAGTTTCCCATAACGTCTCCGACAACTTTTGCAGATTTTTTAAACGGTTTTGAATGAAGATTATTTGTTTCATACATAGAGTAAATAATACGTCTATGCACAGGTTTTAATCCGTCTCTAACGTCGGGTAATGCACGTGCAACTATGACGCTCATAGAATAATCAAGGTATGCCGACTGCATTTCCTCTTCTATTGGTACAACTTTTATTCCGTTACTCATACAGTCGAGCTCCTTAATAGATATAATCAAGAATTAAAAATTTCGAAGTTCATAAAAATGGCTCACAGATGAATTTTTAAAAAAGCGAAGTGACCAATGAATTACAAAATTTTTAACTCAATCAAACTAATCTTTGTACGATACTATTGTAGCAAAATTCGCGCTATTTTCTAAGGCTGAGCAATAACTTTTTACTAAAAATCTACGAGTTGCAAGCAGTATTTTTTTACGTTTACTAACAATTGCGACTGCTTTGTACGACCTTTACAAAAATGTCACTTTAATAACGACATTTTGTATTAAACCTATTTGTTTGATAGCTTATTAGCAAACTCTTTTATACTCGATTTTAAATCAGATAGTTCTTTATGAACTTCCGACACATCCTGTTCAATGTTATCTTCTCTTTTGACAATTTTTTCAAGAGCGTCAGTTGATAACTTATCGACTTCATGCATTTCTTCTGATTGAACTTCATTGTTGTTATCAGGCATACTGTTTTGCGTTTGTTCATTTTTGTTTCTGTTCTGTTCTCCATGAATTTTTATTCCTTTTTGAACAGAACTCTCGTTATCTTCCTGACTACTGCCGGAGAAAGCTATAAAGTTATCGTCAGTTCCTTCGCTGGCGTTTAAAGGTGCATAAAGCCAAATGGATAATGCTAAAATGGCAACTTTTTTTATCATAGTTCTTTTATTAATGTCTTTCTGATATTCATCATTTCATGCAAAAATGAATTTTCAGTTAATTCAACCAATTTTCTTAAGCCAGTTACTTTTAAAACAAATTATAATACCAGGAATTGTTGACAGAACACATAATATATATAACATACCCCAATTATTATTATTCGCTATTAATAAAGAGAAGTTTGCAAAAACTAATTTAAACAAAGACCCAAGAGATATTAATAAAACGTTTTTATTAACATCTTTTTGTGAATATTTATCAACAAAAGTTCTAAAAACAACATTTAAAAATCCGCACGAAAAACTCGATATAGTTAAAATAAATGCTGTAATCCAAACTCCAAGGTTTACACAACTAAGCCAATAAAACAAGGCGCATGACGAAGCGAAGAATGCAAGGCTAAAACTCATACATACATTCACTGCGTATTTATAAGTTGCAATTCCTCCTGCAATACCTCCAATTATCATTGCAAATACTCCGGGGATTTGTGAAATATTGGCTATTTGTACTTTGTCAAAACCTTTAAATAGCAAAAACATTTGTTTTGTTGTGTGTAAAGATGTATCAGGAATTTTTACAGACAATATCAACAATATAACGCCAATTGCTCCTGTACTTACAACAAAATTTTTTATAAGAACAAAAAGTTGTCTACATCCAGATTGATTTTCATCACTTGGATTTTTTGGTTCGCATATATTAAGAAAATGTGGCGTAAGTACCATATTGATTAGCATCAGTGCCCCTGCAGAAACACAAAATCCAGTACGCCATCCAAAGTAATAAGCAAGATATGCTAAGCCTCCACCACCGAACAACATCCCTATACGGAATCCTACCGTACTCAAAGCAGTAACAATACCAAATTGATTACTATTAAAACTTATTAACTTTATGTGTGTGGCGATAATATCATAAATAGATATAGTTAATGTTAATAAAAACACGTTTAGCGTTGCGAAAAACATGTTATTTTTTATAAAACCCAAGGACGAAAATAAAACAAATATTGTGATTTGAGTAATTCTAACAAGAACTGTCAAACTGAAGTGTTTAACACAAATAAGGTTTTTTATATACGGCGAAACTAAAAATTTAAGACTATACGGAGCCGTAGCAATTGGAATTACAGACATGCTTTTGAGGGTTATTCCGCGTTCATAAAGCATTCCAAAAAAACTACTGTTAACCCCCATTAAAACAAGCCCCGCGATTACAGCCTTGCAGAATATAAAAATTTGTATTGAGATTTGTTCCTTTGTAAGATTTTTAAAAAAACGCATTAAAGTTTTCCTTTAAACAACGATTTAAGCTTATCAAATAATGATATTTTATCCGCATCCTTAACTGTATAAGATACGATATCAATGTCGGGGATTAACTTAAAACCGTACAGCAACATGCCAGCGGAGGCTGAAAACGATGCCGTTCCAGAGTAATCGCGTTCTTCTGAAAAATCTTTCGGACACTTTACTGAAAGAGATGAACCTGCGATAAAACTTTTTAAATTTATATATTCGTTAAGCCCAGTTAAACGACTACCACCTCCTGTAATAAATATATTTTCGTAATATTCTTCGGTTACACCATTATCCAATATGTGTTTTTTGATAATATCAAATATATCATCGATCCTCGCTGTTATTATCGCACTAAGTGTTTCAGATGGCACAGATTGGATATTCTGTTCATCGTATTGATTTTTTGTTGTTATAAGGACTTGATCTTGTGAAATATCGTTTGACAATCCATAAACGGTTTTAAGTCTCTCTGCTTCAATTTCAGAAATTTTTAATACGAAAGCTATATCGCGAGTAATGCTATTACTCCCAACTGGAATATGTTCAGAATATACCATTACCCCATCATTAATGCATGATATAGACGTACACGAGCTACCTATGTCTAAAACAGTGATACATGAATTGTTTTGTTGTGTGACTGCAATTGCTGACATAAAAGCAGAAGACACAAATGCAGATACTTCGATATTATTTTTTGTAAAACAATTTTTCAGACTATTGAGTAAATTTTTCTGGACTGATAAAATATTAAAAATAGCTGACAATTTTTTACACGTCATTCCAATTGGGTTTTTTATTTCTGAAACGTCGTCCAAAAAATAGTTTACTGGAATTATGTGAATAATTGTTTCATTATTGACACTACATTCATTTGCCATTGAGCGAATTACAGAGTTGTCAATTGGAGTATTGTCAATATCACGTGAAATCTCAACAATTTGAGAGTTCACAGCCCATGGTGGCAAAGAAACAATAACAGATTTTACTCGTTTTTGAGCTAAATCTGATGCAATAGTTATTGCATCAAGAATTGAATTCTCGACATCTGAAAGAGATATAACGCGACTATAATCTAACCCTTTTGTCGCACGATATCCTAACCCAAGTATTTTTATTTTTTTATTTTTTCCGCCAATATATTTTGCAATAGTTGCACATACAGTACTTGTACCGAGATCAATAACTACCAACTCTTTCTTCATAAAAATATCTAAATTAATATTTGAAAAAATATACTTATCCCAAAAAAAGTTTAACACTTTATAAACAAAGTTACGAAAATAACCAATTTTCTGTAAAATTTCGGTAAGTAACAAACTAGCGGTAATAAAATGTTTTCAGAGTTGATTAAATTAGTTTTAGACAAAAAAACTACATACCATACAGACCTTAATATAATTAACAATTATATTGAAAAAATATTATTCAAAACAAAAATACAAAATGATATATGTCAAATAATTATGAGCTCTGGAAAACGTATCAGATCGCTATTTGCATTGGATATATATTATCAATATTACAAAATTATTCCGATCCATATATATAAAATATTGGCTTTAGTTGAATTAATTCATTTTGGCTCATTGTTACATGACGATGTAATTGATAAAAACAATGTGCGACGAGGAAAACGTTCGGTGTATAACTTGTATGGCTCAAAAAAAACAATTTTATTAGGCGATTATTTGTTAATCAAAATTTTTAACGAAATTACAAAATCACACTTTGACCAATGTATAATTGATAGATTTATAAAAACAGCGTCTGCTATTGCCTATGGTGCTTGTTTTGAACAGAATTTAAATACCACATGTTGCTTTAAAGATTACATAAAAACAGTATCTTTAAAAACATCTTCTCTTTTTAGATTTGCTTCAACAATTGGACTACGAAATTTAGAAAATATATCAAAAATAGGAATATATGCAACATGCTTTGGAATAATATATCAAGTCCAAAACGACTTAGATGATTACAATATCGAAATATTTGAAAACTCGGAAGATTATATACAAAATAATGTAACATATCCGTTTATTAAACTATCCAGTAAACATTTGCAATTATTCATTAATAAGAATCAAGATAATTTTTTGCAGATAAAGAAATTTATACAATCTGAAGAATTTAAACGACAAGCCATTTTTGATTTATCTAAATATTTAAAACGTTTGACCAATTCCAACGTACACATTAAATAATGAATCAACATATTTTCCGTCATTGTCTTTTCTCCGTTTTGTTGGAAAAGCAATATCAACTTTTATCACTGGAAGTGATATAGGTGGACGGTATCTTAAACCAAAACCAATTCCTGTCATCCAATTTTGTTGTTTTCCTGGAGAATATAATTTTCCCGTTTCGATAAATATAGCTCCTCCTATTTTTTTATTCAAATTTATAGTGCATTCGACTCCAAACTCAATTAATGAGGAACCACCATATGGTATTCGATTAAGGAGCCCTCCAAGTTTTTTTTCACCATATCCCCTTATAGAATTTGCTCCCCCCGCGAAAAACATTTTATCTCGTGTTAATTTTTCTGTATTGCCGAAAATTGTGCCGTATCGTGCGTACAAAGCAAGCATAGGGTTTTTGTTTAAACGATTTTTTCCAAAATCAAAGTATCCGTAGAAACTTGCCAAAAATTTTGAATAATTTATATTTTCTGAAAACATCGGAATAAAATCTGCGTTTATTTTAAAGCCACAATGTGGATCAATAATGTCATCAATAGCATTTGCCTTAAAGCCAATTAAAGCTCCTAGAGTTCGAATGTATGAAACGTTTGTATTGATTAAATTCTCGTCAGAAACAACCTTATCAATGGTTTTTGAATATTCGCCAAATCCGCCAAGTCCAAGTTCAAGTACGTTTCCAAAACTATGCCATAGTATACTACTCGCACAGTATTTTAATGTATGGTAAGAAGTTTCATCTTCGCGTATAAATTTTGCTTGCGTTGATAACCTTTGATTTTTGGTAAACAAATCGTAGTAGTTATGCTCAATTTTAAATATCTGTTCATCTTTCCCAATATTGTTTACTACTTCAAAAGTAGAGCCTTTTCCATCTATATTATAATGTTTCCATTCAGCAACTAAGTTAAACACGTTTGTTGTGCTTAGTTTTGCTCCTAATTGAATACTGCGTAATGGAGCTTCTTCGAAATTCAATATAATGTCAGATACGGCATAATTAGGATCCTCATTATCTGGAATTGGTTCAGAAAGCTCGATATTCAACGATGAAAAAAGATTATATTTTACTAAACTATCTTTAAATTGCTCGATTTTTTTTAAGTCGTAATGTTCATTTGTTTTCCACGTAAGCCTATTTTTAATAAAAGGTTCTAGTAATTTAGGCGACTTCTTTGATTTAATATTAATTATTGTGTTTCTTATTTTTATAAGTTTTCCTAAATCCAAGTTGTAAATTACATTTACTGTTTTGTTTTTGTTGTTTAATTCTATTTCAGGTGGGTTTACATGTACAAAAGCAAACCCCAAATTTCTATAGTAATCACGAATTTTATTAGTACTTGAAGAAACTTCATTGGCTGAAAATAACGTTCCCTTTTTTAGTTCTGTCAATTTAAAAAATTGTTCGTCGTTTGTTACTATTTCTGGTATATTCTGTCTGATATGTAAACATTTAATTTTATCTATTGTATAATGCCTGTTGAGTTTTACTGTACACTTTTCACAAGTATCATGTAAAAAAACTTTCGCGTCAAAATATCCAAAAGCCCATAAAATTTCATATATTGTATTCGTGTTTCGTTTTATCCAAAAATAGCGCTCCAATTCTGTCGGTTTTTCTGTTGGTATAGTTATCTGTTCATTTATAGCATTCAAAATATTTTTATTATAGACGCCCAATACAGTTATTTTTTTTTCTGTCTTAATGTTTCTAGGCGTTTTTTTTGCAACGGACAACGAAATGCATGCAGAAAAAGATAATAAAAAATAAAACAAAAATTTCATTCGTCAGATACAAAAGATGCTTGCTTGATATTATTATGTATTAAAACCACCGGATGCAATCGTGTGGAAGTTCCATGACAAAACGTGAAATACGAGTGTCAAATACATTTTTCTGCGTATATCTATTTGTCGATATTCCGTACATAGGTCTGTAATCACACATCGTTATAAAAACTTCTTTTTTGGCACGTGTTAATGCGACATAAAATAATCTACGTTCTTCTTCTATTCCATTACGCTCCCTAAGTGACTTTTGATGTGGTAGAATTCCCTCTTCCATCCCCGGAATAAAAACAACATCATATTCTAACCCTTTAGCAGCATGAATTGTGCTAACGCTTACACTGTTTCTTTTGTCTATAGGATTATCTGTAGCAAGGCCTACATAATCTAAAAACTCCCTTACGGAACTATATTGTTTTAGTGTCATCATCAAATCATCGATAATAATAAGTTTTTCATCATTTTCAGGCATTGAATTTATCATTTCCATATACCCAGATTGATCCAATATTGTCGTCACAAGCTTATGAAACGGTACTGTTCTCATTAAATTACGCCACTCCGACATCTTGTTAAAAAAATCTACTAACTTTTTGTTTCCCGATATTATCGCTGCATCAGCAATTGGTATATCGCGTTCTATTGCTAATTCATATAGCTTTGAGAGCGTTGCACTTCCAATTCCTCGCCTTGGAACGTTCACTATCCGTTTAAACGATATTTCATCATTTGGATTGACCAACAGTTTTAAATACGCAACAATGTCTTTTACCTCAGTTCGTTCGTAAAATCGAGTCCCATCCGATAGAACGTAAGGAATTTTGCGTGACATTAATTCATCTTCAATAGCTCGCGTTTGAATTGCTGTTCGAACAAGCACAGCAAAATCGCTATATTTGTACCCATGTTTAAGTTTCATTACAATAATATTAGCAATTATTTGTGCTTCATCTTCCGGATCTGAAGCACGACTAAGCATTATTGGTAAACTGTCTTTTTGATCTGTTTTAAAGGTTTTTTCGATACGAGCTTTATTATGCGCAATAACTCCGCTTGCCGCTTTGAGAATATTGCCTGTTGAACGATAATTCTGTTCGAGTTTGATAATTTTTGTGGCTCTAAAGTCTTTATTGAAGTTCAGAATATTGTTTATATCTGCGCCTCGCCATGCATATATTGATTGATCATCATCTCCGACGCAACATATATTTCCATGGCCTAATGATAACAATCGTAGCCACATATACTGAGATGCGTTCGTATCTTGATATTCGTCAACCATTATATACTTAAATTTTTTTTGATAATACTGTAATACTTCAGGATTTTTTTTGAAAATTTCAATTGAATTTTTCAGTATGTCACTAAAATCTATTACGTTTAATCTCTTTAACTCCTCTTCGTAGTAATCAGCGATTTTTAAAGCAATGTTCTCAATTTCGTTTTTAGCCGACTTTGGTTCAAGACAATTCTCTTTCCAGCTCGTTATTGTAAAAAGCACATCTTTTGGATTAAATATTGTATCGTTAAATCCTTTGCAATGCATAAGTTGTTTTATTATTTTAACTTGTTCGGAATTTTTTATTACATCAAAATTTTCTCTTCTGTCAAATTCTTCAAACAATGGTCTAATTATTTTCAAGGCATTCGAGTGAAATGTACCAATCCACAGATTATGTACATTTGCAAGTTCATAACCATTCTTGGCTAACAAATCAATTGTTCGTTGTGTCATTTCTCGTGCAGCTTTGTTTGTAAAAGTTACAGCTAAAATTTCATTAAGAGAACACCGCCCTGAAAGAACTATGTTTGCTATACGAGATGTTATTACTTTCGTTTTTCCTGTTCCTGCACCTGCCACCACAAGCACAGCGCCGTCAGTTATTGAGACGGCGAGCTGTTGCTGTTTATTTAGACCTGACTGAACGAACACAGAACACAGGAAACATTAAATCTTTGAAGAAAAACCTTTGTAACGTTTTGAAAACTTACCAATTTGACCAGCGGTATCGACTAGTCTTTGCCCTTCTCCTGTCCAAACCGGATGAGAAAATGGATCAATGTCTAAGGCAACAGTATCCCCTTCTTTGCCGTATGTAGAACGAGTTTTAAAAGACTGACCGTTCGTCAATTTCACTGTTATTTCATGATAGTTTGGATGAATGTTTTTTTTCATATAGCCACCTATTTAACTATAAAAAACGTCTGTAAATGCAACCAGAGACGTTATTCTAATGCTCCACGGTTCAATTTTATGTGATATTGTCGCAAAGCTCAAGTAAGCTAAATCAATTGCGAATATCTTGCAATTGGGTATAATTAAGACAGTTCAGATACAACGTCGTGTATTTCACAGACAACATTTCGTTTAAACATCGAGGAAATCCGACATTGACAGATCCGAAAAATTTTATTTAAAAAAGGTTACTATCGAATGAGTTTGACATCAATGAATTTGCAAGAGCTTAGTGCGCAATCTTTGCAATCGTTACTTAAATGTGCTGAAGAGTACGGAGTTGAAAATCCTCAAAATATGAGGAAACAAGATTTACTTTACGCAATTTTGCGAAAACTTTCTGAAAACAATATAACTATAACTACGACTGGGGTTTTGGATGTTTTACAGGACGGATTTGGTTTTTTACGATTTTCGGAATCAAATTATTTGCCCGGTCCAAACGATATATATGTTTCAAATGCCCTTATAAAGGGAATGGGTTTAAAAACTGGCGACACAATAAGTTGTAGCATTAAACCGCCTAAAGACAATGAAAAATATTTTGCCGTTAACAAAATAACGAAAGTTAACTTTGATACAACAAGTGGCTTGAAGCGTAGAACGAATTTTGACAACCTAACTCCAATTTACACAGAAGATCAAATTATCTTAGAACAAGATGATTCACCAAAAGGAACAGGACTAATACCACGGATTATAGATTTGGTAACACCAATAGGTCGTGGTCAACGTGCTTTAATAGTCGCTCCTCCTCGTACTGGCAAAACGGTAATGCTTAAAACTATAGCTCAATCTATAGAAGAAAATTACCCTAACATTTTTCTTATGGTTCTACTAATAGATGAACGTCCAGAAGAGGTTACCGATATGGCACGTTCTATAAAAGGAGAAGTTATAAGTTCAACTTTTGATGAACCTGCAACAAGGCATGTTCAAGTAACAGAAATGGTGATCGAAAAAGCAAAACGGCTTGTTGAGCACAGAAAAGATGTTGTAATTTTGTTGGATTCTATAACTCGGTTGGCTCGTGCGTATAATACCGTAGTTCCGTCGTCAGGTAAGGTTTTAACGGGAGGCGTAGATTCAAATGCATTGCAGAAACCAAAACGCTTTTTTGGAGCTGCTCGAAATATAGAAGAAGGTGGTTCTCTTACAATAATTGCTACAGCTTTAGTAGAAACTGGTTCGCGTATGGATGACGTCATATTTGAAGAATTTAAAGGAACAGGAAACGCCGAGCTCATTCTCGATAGGAAAATTGCCGAAAAACGCTTATTTCCAGCGATTGATATAAATAAATCAGGTACTA
This sequence comes from uncultured Pseudomonadota bacterium, assembly GCA_902796345.1. Taxonomy (GTDB): domain Bacteria; phylum Pseudomonadota; class Alphaproteobacteria; order RUG11792; family RUG11792; genus RUG14087. Next base: position 8,259 of record CADBOF010000011.1, on the reverse strand, counting down.
GAAAAGAAGATTTGTTAATAAAAGACAAACAAAAGCTTGCGAAAATATGGATTTTACGGAAAATTTTAAGTCAGATGAATAATGTTGAAGCAACAGAATTTTTGATAGACAAATTGAAGCATTCAAAAACAAACGATGACTTTTTTGAATCAATGAATTCATGAATACAACGAACGCCTTAACATATCATAGATTTGAGATCGTGGCATGTTGAAAACGAGGACTTTATGAAAATACAGGTACGTTTTATCCTTACTTTATTTTTTGTTGAAACGATAAATGTAAACGCCATGCAGAGTTATTCAAGTTCAGCAGATTTGGGAAACACTTCATCGGTTTTTGAGGAGTTGAATGGCAAATTTTTTTGCATTAAAAATGAAAAATTTCGTTTGCCTTTATATAAATATCTTATAGAAAGGCAGAAATGGGTAAGCAATAAAATCTCTTTAAGTCCAGTTGATGAGAGTACGCTTTTTTGGCACAATCAAAAACTTAATCCGTTTATATTGCCAGAACTAAGGATGAAATTACGTAATTTGATTGAAAAGAAAACAGTCGTTGAATTAGTAGCAACATCTCCTTTCAATCCAATATATTCAACTGAAAAAATTTTTACAAATCAACCCGTCTTTTTTAAGTGGAAAATTACGCAACCTCCTCATTCTGAAAATAGCATATTACCATAAATAATAAATTTAACAGTTTCTTTGCACTTAGCGGGTTATACTAGTTGAGTTGGTTCAACTAGTAAGTCTCTTTATGAAAAAAGTAATTGTTTTAGTTCTTTTATTGTTTGTTTCATTTTCTTTAAAAGGTCAAGCTTCGACTGTAATAAAAGAGCAGTCTGATATTACAATGTCTGTTGCGGAACAAATGCTGGAAGGTCAGCCAGTTTTGGTAAAAGATGAAGATAATTCAGTTGGCATTATTGTAGAAGATCTTATTAATTTTCCAAAATTGTCTAATAACGAAGTATATAAAAACACAGATACTACTAAAAATAGTAAAAGTGATATTTTATCATTACCTACATCAGCAGAGGCAACACAGAGTTCAATAATAAATTTAGATGGAGTTGCAACACGAGTTGTTTTGGCAGATTTTCAGCAAATATCTTTGAATGTATTACGTAATGGCGGTAGAAATCCTAAAGCAATTTTTAAAAAAGATAATCAAACAATAGTAACTCCTGACGGAAATGAAGAATTAGTCAATATTAGCCTTGCTATATGGAAAACTAAATAAATAAAAAGAACGACAAGCATTTTTATCAATATACGAGTTGTTTAATTTTGTAGAAAAGCATTTATAAAAATTAAAACAATGATTTAATAAAAAATATATTAAACGTATAAAAATTCTTACTGTCGTAAAATCGATTGTTATACATTCTTCTAGTTACATTGCAGAGTAATTTTTTTTAAAAAACAATGTCGAAACTATTCAAAATATGAGGTCGTGTTTTAGCTGTAGCGACAAATTAAATAATTATGTATCGTTTAATGCATGTTTAGCGTTTTTGTATATATAGTAAAAATAATGCAAAAATTTAATCAAAAATTAATGAATAAGTGATGATATTTTAAATTAAGAAAAGCTTAATTGATTACAAACAAAACCACAGTATTTACATGATTTCTAAAAAAATTATTATTTTTGCAACGTGTTGTACAACGTTCGGCTATGTCTGGAATAGTATTCCACTTTTCTTGATTGAAACAACAGCATACGGTGATGAAATTGTTGAAAATTTTTACAGTAAAAACGCCAAAAACGTTACCAACAATCAAAATTTAAAAACTTACACATCAATAAACGAAAAATATAACAAATGGAAAGAAGTAATTAATAATATGTCAGATACTGAAAAAGTTTTTGATTTTTTTTACGATAATCCACATTGGCCGTTATTTAGACAATCCGTAAAAGACGCAGAACGAAACATTGCTAAATCTCAAACAATTAATGATGATATGTTAATTCTTTGGTTTAAAAGATATCCACCAACAACAAAAGCAGGCATAGAAGCATATATTGATATTTTATTGCGTAGAGATAGAAAAACAGCAGAAAAATATATTAAACAGACATACATATTTCAAAATCTTGAGCCAGAATACGTCATTCAATTCAAAGAAAAATATGGAAATTATATAAGTGTTGTTGAAGATGCACAACGAGCAAAACGTTTAGTATCTCAAAATGATACGAAGCAATTGATAACAATGAAAAATATCGTATCAGACAATGATGTACTACAGTACATTACAGACGAAATAAATAAAGATATAATTTTTGATAATAGCATGTTATTTGATGCTTCTGAACGTTACAAATATATTGAAAAATTAATAAATAAAGGGGAAGATTTAGATGTAGCAAGAATTATGAATATAACTGATTATGGAGAGAATGGCTTTTTTGTTTATAAACAATATTTTGAAAAACGCAGATATATTGCGTATAACATGTTACGAGCCGGGAAACCAGAACTTGCATACAATGTTGCACAAAAATATCCAAAAAATATTGATGATGAAAATAAAGCCCGTATTGAATGGTTACTCGGTTATATTTCGTATAGATTTTTAAAAAAATTCACCCAAGCACAGACGCATTTTGAAAATGCGCACAAATATTCAACAGCAAGTATTAGAAAAAGTAAAAATGCATTCTGGCTTGCAGAAATGCGTAGAGAACAGCAAGATGTAATGGCAGCTATGGAATGGTATAGAAAAGCATCTGAATATTTTTCAACATTTTACGGTTATTTAGCAGATATTCGCATAAAACAGATTTCTGACACATATGTGTCAGTTAACGGCATATCTCTAGAACGAGGTTCGGTAAACGATACTTCGTCTGCATTAGCAAAAAAATTTTATAATCGGGAACTCGTGCAAGTCTTGATTGAAACAAAAAATAATGAAAGTAATGAGAAATATCGTAAATATTTTTACAATACATTAATTGATGATATAGAAGATCCATATGAAGAAGTTCTATTAATTGAATTAGCCAAATCAAATAATGAAATCAACACATTAATTGATAAGTTTTACGATAAACAACATTATATAACAAATATTGAATACAAAGAGCTTGATGACAACAAATTAATTCCAGTTAGGAATGTAAATTCAAACAATTGTTTTATAAGTGCGGTACATTCTCTTATTAAGCAAGAAAGTAATTTTAAACGTCGTGCTAAAAGTTCAACTGGAGCGATAGGTTTGATGCAACTAATGCCTAAAACAGCAGAAGCAGAAGCTAAATTAATTGGAATTCAGTACAAAAAACGTAAGCTGTACAATGCTTATGACAATTTATTACTTGGGTCAAACCTATTAAACCGCCTTATTAACAAATATAATAATAATTTTGTATACGTTCTTTATGCATATAATGCCGGAGAAGGTAATTTATCAAAATACAGAAAAAGTATACAAAATTTAAACGATTTATCAATACTTGAAACAATAGAACTTATCCCAATAAAAGAAACTCGTTTATATATTAAACACGTTTTTAGAAATATGTTTTATTATAATGAAAAATTTGGCTGCGAACGCCAAACAGATTTTGTTAGTCATATTTTAAAACATAATTCGACATAACAAAAATTAACGATTTGCATGTTACTATATAATATATGGAGTAAATAATTAACTAATAATTATGGCATTATCTAGCCTGTACACGGACGTTAAAAACCTCCTGTCAGTTGATTCATTTGCCATCTTAAGTTTGTGTTCTACGATTGGTCTTGTCATTGCAATATTTTTATGTATATTTTATCGTAAAAAATATAAATCAATTAATTACTATTTAGATATAGTTCGTTCTGTTTCGTTCGCTATTTCAAAGAACAATATAGTCATCGCTTTTAATGAGGACTATGATATTGTTTATTCCACTCATCCGTCAATATACAAGAGTCAAGATGATTTTATAGAAAGACTACGTTCCGAACTCGCCGTAAACCTAGAGCTTAAAACGTTGTTAAAAGCTATTGATGTAAGTTGTAATTGTCAGGTGCTATTAAGTGGTCGCACTAAGGAACCAAAAAATGTTATGGCATCTGTGTATTCATTTGATAAAAATAAATCATTTACAGGTGGCGCTATTACTGTAGTTATACTTTCTGAAATTACTCAATATTATTCTCATGCTGAGGAAATACAAAGAAGCTATAAAAAACTTGAGGCGTTTATAGATAATCTTCCTATAGGTATTTTCTATATAGATAAACATGGGAAAATTTTGGGTTGTAATATAACTTTCTCGGGTTATTTGAAAATGAGCAAAGACAAAGTAATAGGATCACACATTACTGAATATATAGATAGCTTCGAAATGAGCAAAGTATATAATGAGCCGTTACGCGTTAATCTTAAATCAAAAAGTTTTTCAGATACTCCAATATTTCTTATAAAACCTCCTTTAATATCTTTTTCTTCTACTCAACCATTGCTTGCTTTAAAAATATCAGATGTTTCAAGTGAACAAAAAAAAGTTTCTGATAAATCAGCGGATGTTTTTGCAATTTCCTCAATTCCGACTGTTATTGTAAATGATGACGGAATTATAAAATCAAAAAATCCAGCATTTATAAAGTTTGTTAACAATAACAAATCAATAGAATTACGTAATAACATAAAGCTGTATTTTAATGAGTACGATAAAACAAAATCGTTAAGTCAGTTTTTAACTTTGCAAAATCCGCTTAGTAATACTACATTCAATTGTTGTGCAGGAAATGATAAGCAAGTTCAAATTTTTCACACACATTTACGTGGTTCTCAACAGATGTTATTACAATTCGTTGAATTACCAAATCAACAGCTAATTGAACAGCAATCGATACAATCGCAAAAAACTCAAGCTATAGGTCAACTTGCAAGTGGCATTGCTCACGATTTCAATAATTTGTTGACTGCAATGATAGGTTTTTGTGACCTAAGTTTACATAGATGCACACCTGATGATCCGTCATATAATGACATTGTTCAAATAAAACTAAACGCAAGTAGAGCCGCAACTCTCGTAAAACAGCTACTTGCGTTTTCGCGTCAACAGACGTTAACGCTTCAAGTCGTGTCTATTACCGAGACATTAATGGATGTATCGTTACTAATAAAACGTTTAATTGGCATAAATATAGATCTTCGGATAAATCATGGGAAAGATCTGTGGGCTGTAAAGATAGATAATAGTCAGTTTGAGCAAGTTGTAATGAATTTATCAACAAATGCACGTGACGCAATGCATGGTACTGGAGTTCTTACAATTCAAACACGTAATTATTATTCTGATAGAAATTTTAAATGCTTTGATGACGTAGCTCCCGCAGGCGATTATGTTGTATTGGAAGTAATTGATACCGGTTGTGGCATGGACAAAGAAACGATAAAACATATATTTGAACCGTTTTTTACACGGAAGATTGCGGACGTCAAAAGCGGTACAGGTTCCGGAACTGGGCTTGGTCTTTCCACTGTATATGGCATAGTAAAGCAAATGGGTGGACATATAATAGTTGATTCAGAAATTGGCAAAGGAACTACATTTCAAATTTATATACCACGATATAAAGGTGATTCAAAAACAGTTCAATCCGATCGCAAAATAGAATTTAAAGATTTAAGCGGTAATGAAACGATACTTCTTGTAGAAGATGAAGAAGCTGTGCGTAAATTTGTTGCACGTGCGTTACGTGATAAAGGTTATAACATTATTGAGGCGTCAAATGGTACTGAAGCACTCGAACAAGCTCAAAATACCAACTTTGAGTTGTTAATTACGGATGTTATAATGCCAAAAATTGATGGACCAACCCTAAATAAAAAGCTTCATGAAACAAAATCGCAATTTAAGACAATATTCATCTCTGGATATACGGAAGATTCGTTCAGGCAAGATTTAGACAAAGATTTGAATATTCATTTTATGCAGAAGCCGTTTACTCTTCGTGAGCTGTGTAATAAAGTTAAACAAGTGTTAAATAGTGATCAACAAAGTGAACCGCAGAGTGAGTAACGGAGAGAACCACGAAGGTACACGTTACGTATGTAGTAAAATTAACATCAGAACAAGCAATGAAATAAATTTATATTGTATAGGGTTTTTACAGAATGCTCCGATGGGCTTTTGTTTTACGTATATCTCACACCGGGTGCATCAATAACATGTATAAATGGATTGTATCATAACAACGTTAATTTACTAAGTATTAAAATAGCAGTTCATGGCAAACCTATTGAAAACAGAGCTAACATTGATTTAGTTAAATTTATTTCTGAAAAATTTGATTTACCAAAGTCTCGCGTTAAAATTATATCCGGTCAAAAATCTCGCCATAAAAAAATACTTTTATCAAAGTATACTGTTAATAACATACCGCGAGAAGTGCAAGATTTTTTAAAAAACGAGCTAAGCTCTATACCAAAAACCCTATTTTCATAAAGAGTTGTAATTCATTAGTGATTTACAATTTTTACATGTATAAAAACTAATAACAGGCGCTCTTTTTAAGAACGCTTGTTATCTTATGTTTGTAGTTTTGTGTAAAAACTTATTTTGTGACTTGGGGAAAGGACTCTGCAACTTTTGTCATACACTCGACTATATTAAGATCTTTATTTCCTTCAGACGTTATTTCTAGTTTCTTCAAAAAATCTTCTGCATATTCAAAGTTTGACTTTTTAAAAATATTGTGCAAGCATTCGGCGAAAGCTTTGTAGTCAACTTTTTTCAAAAATCTTTCTATTCTAAAAATGTCATGCAAGAACTCTGGAAAAGACCACCCTTTAAATTTATAGTCTCTGCGGAGTTGTGATAAGTCTATTGTAATACAACAACTGGAATTGAACTCGTCATCGAAGTCTAAACCGGGGTTTAAACAAGAATATTCGCTTAACAGCTCATTTTTTTTGCATCCAATATCTTTTTTTTCTATAGTAGGAGAAGGCGAATCCTCATGATAATAATCGTGATAATAATCGGATTTGCATCTTTCATCAAATCGTGAGCAAACGACTTTGTATAGCTTATCAAAATCGATAAATCTAATAGCATCTTTGTCTTTAAAAAGAAAAAGAACCATTCGAGATATATTATTAAATGTTTTCAAAATGTCTTCTTTCTCATACCAGTCATTTCTTATTTTTATACACTTGTTACACATATCAATAATGTAATCAATAATGTATTCTAAACCGTAGTATTGTTTTTCTTGTATAGTTGTGTAACTTTTAATACTTTCTAAACTATTAAATCTTTGTGCATTTTGAACAAAACAGTCTGCACATTCATAAAATTCTTTGAGATTAAATTGTTTAAATCCCCACTTCCCTTTTAATTTTGTCAAAAGGTCGAACCAGTCGTAAAAGTCTAACTTGATGTTAGTTTCTTTCGTGTACAAAAGGATTTTATTAATGTATTCTTTTGTTTCAGGCATATAATTTGTGCCTCCCCGTGCTTGAAATATACTTGTTATCCTGTAAAAATCGTTTACTACATAATTAAATCCATATACATAGTTAGAGCTACTCACGACAGGTGGATAGACTTTTTCAAAACAAGAAAGAAAATCTTCCAATATTTTTATTTTATCATCTTTTTGGAGCTCAAAATTACGAATTAGAATGAATTGTCTTAAGAGTGTTTGGTACGCATCTACGCATAGCATCTTTTTACGAGTCTCGTCAGGAGCTTCTTGTGCTAAATCATTATTAAACTTTTTCAAATTTTCTGGGTCTAAACCGCTAAGTTTCAAAATCTCCGTTAAAAGTTTATTAAAACGAATGTCTTTATTAAAAGATTTTACAATTTTGTCGTATTTACAACATTTAAATGAATTATTGTATATATCTTCATTTTTTACACAATTTAAAATTGCAAATTTACTATGTTTTATAATTTCGATATTCCTGACAGATCTAAGGCATTGCTTTTCAGCGTTTTCAACTATGGTGTAAATTTTTTCTGCTACTGTTTTATCTTTTTTTTTCTTTCTTAATTTCTTCATCCTTATTTTCTCTTTAATTTCGTTGATGTTTTCTTCTTTAAATTTTTCATCATTGTTTTCTTTAATTTCTTCTTCATTATTTTCTTTATTATCTTCTTTTTCTTCTTTAATTTCATTGACGTTTTCTTCTTTAATTTCGTTGGTATTACTGTTTTCATTGGAGTTGTTTTGATTATTGGAAGTGTTTTGTTCTTTTTCATCTCTTTCAGAGTTAATTAAAATTTCTTTTT
>CADBOF010000010.1 GCA_902796345.1 uncultured Pseudomonadota bacterium | reverse complement strand
GACAGTAATATCCTCTCGTTCTCTTGTTTCCCAAACACGCTTTTAAATATATAATCACTCAATATTGTGGCTCTTCTCATAACTTATCCTTTCCTTCACTTTCTACCATATTTTTCTATAATTAATATTATAACACACTAACTATTTCTATTATTACTATCTATTAATGTTTTAACCTCTTCTACTGTTAAGCCTGTTGCAACAGCGATCTGTTCAACAGATAAATTCATTGTTATAAGATTTTTAGCCGTTTCAATAGCTTTTTTGCTTTCACCCTCGGCAAGACCTTCTTTTTTAACTCTATTGAGTTCAGATTCATTAATAGCAGATAGATTATCTCTTTGTGTTTTTTCTAATAATCTCATTTTATCTCTCTCCTTAGGATCTGCTACTGCCGTATCGAATATTCTCTTTGCATCTACTATTGGCTGTATCTCTTCTTTCTTTTCACTTAATGTTTCTGAATTTGGCACCTTCAAAAACTCTGCCCATGCCCATAGATCATCATTTTGATCCATATATTGTCTTTTCTTTAACTCTACAAAATGTATTTCTAACATTCTTAACCACTCCTCATTTGTTTTTGCATTTTTCAACACAAAGTTCCTATGACATTGCTCATCTTTAAATAATGTAAAGTCTATTATATTAATAGCTATTACAGGATGTAACTCACTATACTTTTGCCCTTTTTTAAGTTGAGATGCATATAATTTAGACCAATAATATAAAGATCGTTTATACATATCATCATCGTTTTTCTTTTGCATCTCTATATTCAAAAGTTCATCTGTTGATGTTTTAGCTATAAGATCAAGTCTAATTCCATGTTCTCCTATAAATTCATCATCCATTTCTGTACTAATTAACTCAACAGAAGTAATAGGATCCTTTCTTTTCAAAACCGCATTTATAAAAGATATTAGAATATTAGGATGCTCTTTATTCCAAAATATACGTTTAAACATCAAATCATTTATTGGTAAAATTGTTTCTCCATCATATAAAAAATCATTAATCATAATTACTTCCTATACAGGCTGTCTGCCACCATTTTAACATAACAAACAAGATACTTTATTTCACACTAGTATTTAAGTAATTCTTTTTATAAAAAGCCTTTTATACAGAGTTTTCCCATTTAATATAGGAGAATCAATCCAAAGCACCGCAAACTGGTTTGGACAGTAATACTGCAACATAGTTATCGGAACTCCCATAACGCCGTCATAATCATATGGAATATCGTAAGTTCTATCAACATTTATTGCGTCATAATTATCATATTTTGGATATTTTTCAGGGTTATACTTTTCTATTAAATCTAAAGGCTCAAACCTCTTTGTAATATCGAGGTTTGTAAACCAACAAGCGTTACCTAAAGAACGCCACTTTTGACCGTGACCATCAATCCAAAATCTGGTTTTACGTGGCTCGCTGTATGTCGGGACAGTAAAAGACATATCTCCAGAATGAATTCCTAGCCAAATTTTATTATCTTTTATAAGAGGGAATATTTCTTTATAAGTAATAGCATTCATATTACCAATTATTACAAACTTTTTATTATATTCCATTAATTGAGCTACATATTCACGAAACAAGGAAAATGGAGGATTAGTTACAACAATATCAGCTTCTTTTAGTAATTCTATACACTCTGGAGATCTAAAATCTCCATTACCTTTTAGAAGTCTTGGCTTACCTTCTTCTGATTTTAGTAATAATTCAACATCAGAAAGATCCACAGCACCATCACCATTTAAATCTTTAACTTCTGTTATTTCTGTAACATAAGGTTTACGTTCATTCTCTAACTTTTTGCATATCAGATCACTACCAAATAGTGATAGTTGAGTATAGATAATGGGGGAACCTGCATAACAAGTACAAATAAGCTTCTTTAAACCAAGATAATTAAAACTCATAGCGAAGTATTTAAAGAAGTTACTTTCATATGGATCATCACAATTACAAAGAATAGTTTTACCTCTAAAGTGACTGTTATAATGCTTCAGTTCCTTCTCTATATCTGATATTTGAGTATAAAACTCGTCATTTTTCTTTTCTCTTGCGTTATGTAACGCTCCATTCTTTGCCATACTTTTGTATCAAATGTTATATATTCATATACAGTTTAAATCAGATACCCCCCTTTCTTCTGTTATGCTCTTTGCATAACATTTGACAGTTTTCAGAAATAGTTCGTCCACCTTCGTGCCATGGAGTAATGTGATCAGCTTCCATTTCCTCAATTCTCCACGTTTTGTTTATTCCTTCGTTAACACAGTAAGGACAGCGGTGATTTTGTCTTTCGTATGCTTCACGTTTTTGATTTTGGGTGAAGGCTCTTATTGATAAAACTTTTTGACGTCCAGATAAAACGTATTCGTAAATACCTTTTTTCGATGTAACATCTTCATCTGCCATCAGTTTTTTTATTTCATTTTCAATTTCCTCAATGTTTACGCTTTTGTCGCCAAATTCGTTATACAAAAAACCCCATTCAACACCTTTCATTTCTTTGCGGTACCCTTTAAATGTTGATTTAACCCATTCGATAACAGCACAAAAGTACAACCATAAATCGTTTGCGTTGTTGTCATGCTGATGTTGTGACATATATTCTTCAATTCTAATACTTTTTTTTGATGCAAGCCAAGAAATTGCTGTTTCTAAATAATCTTGTCTTATACACGAACCATTTAAGTAATCTTTTGCAATTCTTTCAGCATGGCAGTTACGAGCAGAAAAACGTTTTTTAGCGTCTGATAACCATGTACCAGCGTACACAGCATTACGCAATTCTTGATCTGTAAGTTTTTCTCCTGCAATGTTAATTACTTTAAACCAATCTAGTTTTTCTTTGTCTGTTCCATCGCATTGATAAACATCAAGTTCATAATTAAGTATTAAACTTTTTTCATCTTTGGTGAGGTTTTCGAATTTTTTGAATTTAAAACTAAACTCGTTGTTGCAATATTGGCAAATTGAAATTGTTCTTTGCTGACCGTCTAACACTTCGAAGGTATTGTTGCCGGTTTTTGCCCAATATATAACATTTAAAGGAAATCCATTAAAAACTGTTTGTATTACCGCATCACGTTGCTTGTCTTTATATATGAACTCCCGCTGATATGCGGGACGAATATCTAACATCCCGCTGTAAGCTGAAACACGACCAGTTTTTTCATCGTTATTATATTCGGTTACTAAATCCTTGATCTTTATTTTTTTATGCTCTATATTCATTAGTTTTCCTCAAAAATAAGACTACCAGTTATTGTACAATTTTTTTTACAAAATGATATCAATACTATCTTAAACTTTCACCGTAACGTTTTTGTATAAAACAAATAGGGGTAATAATAAATACCATCATCACGATTGAAATTGCACAAGTCATTGCCCAATTTAAATTATTAAAAAATTCCGTCCACAAAATACGCCCAAACATTAATGTATCCGAACTTCCTAGCAATTCAGGTATTGAAAACTCACCTATTGTTGTTGCAAAAACCAATATACAGCCCGTTATTATGCCTCCTCGACATAAAGGAATTGTTACTTTCCAAATTGTTTTTAACGGGGTACATCCAAGATCGTAAGCTGCTTCAACACAAGACTCATCATATTTCGATAGTATTGAGTAAATCGGAAGCACCATGTACGGTAGATAACAAAAAACTAATCCAAAGCATACAGCAAAATAGTTGCCTAAAAATTTCACAGGTTGTAGCCCAAAAAAACTTAATATTGAATTCAATGTGCCGTTAGAGCTTAAAATATTTATTAATGCGTACACCCTAATAAGGGTAGCTGTCCACATTGATAGCGATAATAAGCCAACCAATGCGGATTGTGTCCGAACTTTCGTTTTGCTTATTCCGTATGCCATGGGGAAGCCTAATAATAAGCAAATAAACGTTGTAATAGTAGTTATAACTACTGAATTTACAAACGCTGTTAAGTAATAGTTTTCCCTCAACATTCGAACGTAATTTACGAAGTTTAGTTTTATATTGATTACCCAATTATCTGTAAAAAAACACATTTTACCAAGTGGTGGAATTGAGATAACTGATTCTGTAAAACTTATTTTAAATATCAAAAATATCGGAATTATAAAAAATATAATGATCCACACATTAGGAACAGCTGAAACAAAAAAACCATTGCTTACATTGTTCAACTTCTTGCAAATACGGTTAAAAATACTTGTTAAAATTGAAGACTTAATCATGATGTAAGAACCAGACTATTTTCAGAACGCCAAAACAAGTAAACAGTATCTTCCCATTGAAATGGTCTTTCCGAAAGACGCAAAAGATTGGGAATTGTTGCCATTATCATCTTTCCCGAACCCGTTCGAACGTAATATATCGACACATCTCCAAGGTACGCTATTTCTTCAATAACGCCTTCAACACAATTTTTTGTTTCTTCAACTTTAACTGCAGAAATCATAATTTTTTCAGGACGTATTGCGAGTGTAACTTTAGAACCAATAGGAATAGCTCCTGTATGAGTAGCGTAACAAGAACATTCAATTTCAGGAGATTGTATTATAACATGATCTGGTTCATGATCCGTTACAACACCTTCAAACAGATTAATACTACCAATAAATTCTGCAACATAGCGTGAATTAGGAAATTCATAAACATCATGAGGTTCTCCTACTTGACGGATACGACCGCTTTCCATAACTGCCATACGAGTTGACATAGTCATTGCCTCTTCCTGATCATGTGTTACTAGAATAAACGTAATTCCGACTTTTTCTTGAATGTTGACAAGTTCAAACTGTGTTTGTTCCCGTAGACGTTTATCTAACGCTGTAAGAGGCTCATCAAGTAGTAGTAATTTGGGTCTTTTTGCCAAGCTACGAGCTAATGCAACTCTTTGCCTTTGACCACCAGATAATTGATGTGGATATTTATCACAGTGTCCTCCTAACTGAACAAGATTTATTACTTCTTTTACCCTGTTATCGATTTCCGTTTTTTTCAATTTGTCTTGTTTTAATCCGAACGCAATGTTTTGATACACAGTCATGTGTGGAAACAATGCATAAGATTGAAACATCATATTTACCGGTCTCTTATATGGAGGATATTTTGTAATATCTACGTCGTCAAGAATAATATTCCCGCTATCTGGTGTTTCAAGTCCTGCCAACATTCTTAAAAGAGTTGTTTTCCCGCAACCGGATTGACCTAAAAGTGAAAAAAATTCTCCTTTGTATATAGAGAATGACACGTCACGTACCGTCGCAACATTATTAAATGATTTTGATACGTTTTTTATTTGAAGATACGGCTTTGCATCAACACTTGCCCATGCATCCAGGTTCTTTTTTTTTTGCTGAGTTATCATTTTAAAAATGCACCGTATATTTATCAGTAACGTGATAGCAAACTACGCGTTCATAGTACCATATCGCAATGGTCTTCCCTTATAGTAGGGAATAATTGATGCTATTTTCCCTGACGGTAAAAATGAAATTTTATTTCCATGTAGTACACCATTTTCATATAACGAAATTTCCATTGGTTGATTCTTGTTTCCTCTAATGATATTTTTAGGATAATATCTTATGCTTTGGCCATGAAGTTCTCCCGTTACGTATCTCTCGATCGCTATGATGTCTCCAAACTCATCATAAGTTACAACGGGTCCGTCGTACTGTCCATCTTTATAACTACCGGTTAACTGTTTTACGCCACTTTTATAGAAAAAAACAAATGAGCCGTTTAATGTTCCGGAGTTGTAGTTGACGATACTCATCACTTCTCCGCCAGAATAGTATCTAACGAATCGTCCGTTAAGAAATCCGTTTTTAAAGTTACCTTCAATTTCTGATTTTCCTGATTTTTCTATATGAAAACACCCCTGACGAACCCCATTAAAAATAGAATATGTCAGAGTTCTATCTCCGACTTGTTCTACTTTTATAAGGGGTTTTTCCATTTTTGATGTATACGCAATAAATTTTTACTTTGTTGTACCTTTCGATTGTTTGTTTATATAATCTGTCAAAGCGTCGTTACAAACCTTTATTCGATCTTCAACCTTCAATCCCTTGTAATTTAAAACCTTTTCTTGACAATATAAATCAACAATATTTTTTGCTCCACGTATTAAATAAATAGACTTCATAAAAGACAGTTCCAAAACCTTTTGACTGTTTTTTGACAAAGTTACAGACATGTCTAGAACTCCATTCTGACTATTTTTTAGCTTGCATAACATATTAACAGAATTTTTCCTAGACATCTGAGAAAAGTTATCTTCTAAAGAATAGTCTTTAACTTGCTTTATCACTTGTCCATCGAGCAAAAATTTAAAATAATTAATTAACGATGCGTTTAATTGTGCATTTGTAGTTTTCGATCCTGTAAATTTTTCTGTAATTTTTTCTACATCAAAATAATTATTAAAAAATATTGTCAATTCTGTATCATCCACTCCACCAGCAATTAGTTTTACAAACTCAGCATACATGTTTTTCACTTTTTCAAAAGCCATCGTATCCTTTTGTAGTTCGTTTTTAGAATTTTGCTTTTGATTTATAATTACTGCTTTTTTTGCATCTAACGTTGGAAAAAAGACAACACCGCACAACGCTACCAAAAATAAACCTAATTTTCTACTCATTTTTCCCCAAGATCATAACCATATAAGAATAGTCTACATTACCTGAAAGACTTCGTGCAACGCATCTTTATTTATTTGTCGGAAAAAATCTTCTGCCAAGCAAAGAAAACTGGCAAGGACGCTTGACCAGAACGACTTTTTTCTTCGGAATATTTTCCTTTGTAATTTTCATTCTTTTCGACACCGGCATTCTCTTCGGTAAAGTAACTGTCTACATTTTGCCATCCATTTTCATCAGTTGGGGCATTATCAGCGTTACTAATTCCAGAAAACACACTTACGTTGTAATGACCTGGGTAATAATTGCAAAAACCAATCAATTTGTAAAAAGATACTTCGCCGTTTGCGTTTATCGTGTAAAGATAATCTTGTCGTGTTAGATTTTTCGCATACCTTACCGAAGACTGAACTGTATTTTCATAATTCGCAAATATTACATTTGGACATTCCTTTACTGTTGCACACACATAACTTGACTTGAGTATATCTTTTATGCCATCATTGTCTTCCACAACAAGTCCTTTCGCTTTTATTTCGGTATCAATTTCTTCGAAGTTTTTGTACAGCTTGATTTCTTTTAATTTGTTCAATATCTCATCTGCCTTAACTTTGTAACGATATTGTTTACCTCCAATGAGAATTGGCAGTTCTTCCGACAGAGCATTTGTTATCTTATACCACCAGTTCTCTTTAAGTAGCTCTTCTCGAGGAATGCCTTTTCGTATTTGCTCAATAATTTTGTTGCTTAAATCTTTCTTAACTGCACTTTTCTCCTTAGGATCGAGAAACTTTGGAGCCTCAGTCGTCCAACCAAGCGTAAATACCTCATCATTTAAATACAGGATAATGTTAAGAACAGTGTCAATATTTTTAACTTGGTTCAGATCTGAAGAATCTTTAATGAGATCAGCGCAGATGTTAACAGCTTTCTCATAATTATGGGAAAGCAAATTGTCCGAATCTTGAGTGCATGTTAATTGACAATTCACCACTTCTTTAAACTCTTCGCGTTTTTCAAATCTATCATCGTTACGTAGCGATATCCAACCATTATCTACACTCGTGCGATAATATCCACGTACTAAATCTCGTATCTTTGTCGGATAAATATCGAAATAACTAGAAATTAATGAAAAAAAGTCTCCAATGGATTCACCATATTTACAACTGTACACAAAATTTTGTATTTTTCGAAGTTTTATAAATTTTTCGATTACTTTTTTTTGTTCTTTTGTTAAAACCTTAATCTCCTTCTCGTTGTCTAAAAATATTTTATCGCATCGATTAAACTGCGTTGCATTATTGTAGATATTTTTACAAAACCCACGGCACTCTGTGACAAGTGTTTGTATAAATGTATCAACAATATGTTCACAGACTTCGTTTATATCATATAAACTTTGTCCGTTTTCAATATATGGATGCATTATTGTTTTCAACAACATGTTAGAATTTTTGAGACTTTTGATTTTATCAAACAGTAGTTCATTCTCCTGGAGTTGCTTTACCGCAAGCAGGTTGTTATCGTACTTAAGATATTCTTTTAATAAATCCCTAAATTCGTGAAAAGAATTAATATGATCGTACGGAGAGTATTCGTTCTCTTTTTGTTGTTCCATAAATTCTTTTTCACTATCGTAAAATGTTAGTAATTCTTTTACAGCTTGATTTTCTTTTATTGCCGCGTTATTTGAGATCTCGTTAACAACTTGAGAAAAAACATTCCATTCGTCTTTATACATTCTGTCGAAAAGTCCCCTCGGATCCAGCTTCCCATTACTGTCTTTTGGTGTTTTATCATCTAAATAGTCTTTGTTATAATTTCGAATACACGTTTGTAGTCTTAATAAACCGTCATCATCAATTTGATTTTTGTCGAGTGCATTAATTATCTGAAAAAAAGACGTGAGATAACAATTAAGATATCCATTATTAAAATTTATCGCTTGTGTTGCCGTTTTTGTATTTGTGTTATACAATCTTTTTTCATACTCCGGTAAATTTTTTAGTGTCATTGACACACGCATAGCGGTTACAGTCATATTGAATATATCTAATGCTCCAATGTAAGAATGCATATCGTGCAAAGAACTTTCGTCTTTTTTTAAATCGCTATTATCATAAAACGCTTTAAGTACAGTATTCTTAATATTATTAAGCGAAACATTATTGCTACTATTTTTTATCGCTTTAACAGAACTGATTACAAACTGTTGAAGCCAGTAAGCGTTTCGATATTCTGGAGCATTTGGATCGTTTTTCATATCAATACTTGAAAAATCATAAACCTCCCGTTTAACAAGGACTTTTACTAAAATATTCCGAATTGAATCAAACGATGTTTTCCATGATTCATATTCGTTTCGATTAGACTTTCTATTGAGATGCATACATCCATTAACCCAACCACCTTTGTTTGTTTCTTTTCCCGCATAATGCATTTTTTTAGATAAAATCCAACGATCGCATATTTGTAGAACTAATTCTTCTTCCTTTTTTAGGTCTTCTGCATTAACCGAATACATAGAAATATTTGGAAAAGGAAAATCACTTGCATCTACACAAATACTGGCAGTAGACAATACAACACACCCACAAAGCAGTGATTTCAATATATTTTTCATATCAACGCACCCAAATTAAATTTCATATAGTATTATAACCCGTACTGTACAAAATACAAAATTATCGTTGTAATAGTTGTTAAAAACAATTTCACATTTTTGTATATAAAATTTTGAATTGTAGCTTGTATGTTATGTATTTGCGTACTTCGAGAGTTAAATTTTTTGAGTATCCTGTATCAATTTCATACTGTTGCCCAAATTGATCTTTTGTGCATAAAAATATTTTATTTTCTCCACTTTCGCATTTGTCTAAAAACTCCCGCAGAACACTAATATTACTGTCATTGTTCACGCTTATATATATATTCTGTTTTTTTATAAAAACGTCTAAGTCTTGAATTTCAGTTGCGTGTAAATTTATATTTTCGCCAGTTCCGTCTATTTCTACGGCAACTACATATGGCTTACCTATTTGTAAATAATCACGAACTTTACTATACAAATCAGGAAATATTGTTATTTCAAAAGAGTTATTCGTATCTGAAAACATAGCAAAAGCATACTTTTGTCCGCCTTTTGATAATCGTTCCTTTTTTGCCACAAGCATACCGGCCGTTTTTGCGTGCCCCGTCGATTTCGTAAAATCACTGCTATTCGTTATTTGCAGTTCTTTTAATAAATCACTGTATAATTCCATGGGATGGTCTGTAAGATAAAAAGTTATAGCCTGCCTTTCGTGCTCTAACTTTTCAAAAATAGCCCATTCAGAAACATCTGCTAATGTCGCCGTTGATGTCGCGAAATCTCCGAACAATGAAAATTGTTTTATTTCCGATGTATTATCACCACAGCTAAACAGACTTTTTAACGACGCATGAATTTGGTGCCTATTGCCATGTATGCAATCTAATGCTCCTGAAAATACAAGTGTTTCAGCGTGTTTTGCATTAAAAGTTCGTATTTTGTTTGTTCTTTTAAAAAAATCGAATATATCTTTAAAATAACCATTACATTTTCTATCATTTACTATTTCCTCTATAACAGCCTGTCCACTGCCTTTTAGTGCTCCAAGAGCGTACCGTATTGCATTATCTCCTTCTTCTGTAAACAATGCTTCTGATTTATTTATATCTGGCGGCAATATTTTTATACCCGATTGTTTTGCGTCCTGAATAAATATTGAAATTTTATCGGTATTAGTAAGTTCAAGATTAAGAAAAGCTACGTAAAACTCCAACCTATAATTAGCTTTGAGATACGCTGTCTGATATGAAATAACTCCGTACGCAGCTGCATGAGATCTATTAAAGCCATAACTGGCAAATTTTGCCATCATATCAAAAACTTCTCCTGCAACTCTTACACTTATGCCGTTCTTTTTAGCACCCTCTTCAAATATCGTTCTATGTCTTGCCATTTCTTCTTTTATCTTTTTGCCCATTGCTCGACGCAATAAATCAGCTTCAGCAAGTGAGTATCCAGCCATTTTTTGTGCTATTTGCATTACCTGTTCTTGATAAATCATCACGCCATATGTTGGCTTTAAAATAGGTTCTAAAATCGGGTGCAGATATTTCACAAGTTCTTTTCCGTGCTTCCTTGACAAGTATGTTGGGATGTTATCCATTGGCCCAGGACGGAAAAGCGAAATGAGAGCTATTATATCTTCTATATTGTCAGGCTGAAGGTTTTTTAAAACATCTTTCATTCCCCCACTTTCTAATTGAAATACTCCAACAACGTCTACGTCGCAAAGAAGTTTAAATGTTTTCGGATCTTCCATATCGATCGCGTTTATGTCTAAATCAATACCTTTATGTTTTTTAATGTCATTTATCGCATACTGAATTGCTGTAAGTGTTTTTAGACCTAAAAAATCGAATTTAACAAGTCCTGTCATTTCAACGTACTTCATATTAAATTGTGTAATAGCTAACGGAGTTTCACCGTCAGAATATATAGGAACTATTTCGTCTATACATTTATTTCCTATTACTATACCGGCTGCGTGCATTGATGCATGTCTATACAACCCTTCAAGTTGCATTGCTGTACTCATTAAAAATTCGACTTGGCTGTCCTTAGTCATCAAATCTCTCAACTGTGGTTCAATATCTAATGCTTGTCGTAAACTCACAGGATCTGTTGGATTTTGAGGCACAAGCTTGGCTATTTTATCAACTTGCCCATATGGCATTTGTAGAACACGACCAACGTCTCGCACGACATTCCGTGCTTGTAGCTTTCCCAACGCTATAATATGTGCAACTCTATCTTTACCGTATTTCCTTTGCACATATTCTATAGTTTCATTACGTCTAAACTGACAGAAATCAATATCAAAGTCGGGCATTGATACGCGTTCAGGATTTAAAAATCTTTCAAACAGCAGGGTATATTTTATTGGGTCAAGTTCTGTAATGTGCATACACCAAGCAATTATCGAGCCTGCTCCTGAGCCTCTACCAGGTCCAACTGGAATTTTGTTATCTTTTGACCACTTAACGAAATCCGAAACTATCAAAAAATAACCGCAGAAGCCCATTTTTTTTATAACGCTAAGCTCGTATTCGAACCTATCACAATATTCTTTTTCAATAATTGAGAACTCTTTATTTATATTCGATTTGTAATTTTTCACAACCTCAAGTTTTTCTTTTAAACCAGCTCGAGCTTTGTCTTCCATTATGTCTTCTTCATGACTTCCTTCGTCATCAAGAAATAAAGGCAATTCAGGTTTCTTTTTGACCGGCATAAAAGAACACCTTTTAGCAATTATTGATGTATTTAGAACAGCTTCAGGAATATCTGAGAATAAATTATACATTTCTTGAGTAGATTTTAAATAATGTTCGTTTGTCAGCTTTTTGCGGTTTTGGACATCAATATACGTTCCCGCGGATATACACATCAATGCATCTTGAGCTGTATGCATTTCTTTTTTTAAAAAAAATACTTCATTTGTTGCGACAAGTGATATTCCTGTATCTATCGCATAATTAATAAAAAACTCTTCAGTTGCATTTTCGTAAAGTTCTTCCATTCGTGATAATTCGATATACAAATTGTTTTTAAAAATTTTGGAAAGTGCATCTAAAAATTCTTTTGCTTTATCCGTATTTTTTTCAATAAGTAATTTTCCCGCAACTCCACCAACTCCACCGGTAAGACATATTATATCGAGTGAATACTCTTCCAAATCTTTAAGCGTTATAAATCGATTATTTTTAAAGTAAAATACAGTCATCAGCTTCATTAGATGCCCGTATCCTTCTTCGGTTTGAGCTAGTAAAGGTATTGAAGCTATTGTGTTTTCAAATTTTATATCGATTGACGTTCCTATAATTGGTTGAATGCCATGTTCAGCACATTTTGTCGAAAACTCCATTATGCCAAACATGTTATTCGTATCTGTAATTGCTACAGCTGGAATTTTTTCCTGTTCGCAAATACTGACTAGATCTGAAATTTTTACAGCTCCTTCGCATAGCGAATAAGCTGTATGAACCCTAAGGTGGATAAAAGGCGGTTTACCTGTCACGTAAAATGCCGTTACACTTGTTAGTTATCGCATCAATTACTTTATTTGAAATAAATTGAATTTTTGCATCATCAAGAGTTTCTTTGTCCGACTGTAATGTAATCTCAAATGCAATTGCCTTTTTGTTGTTGCCTAAATTTTTAGATTCATATACGTCAAATATATTAATATTTCTTATTTCATTTATGTGCAGTTTTTTTATTGTTTCGATAATTGTGCCGGCACTTACAGAGTTATCAAGCAAGAACGAAAAATCCCTTGATACTGATTGATAGGGAGACACTTCACTTAACGGTTTAACCGTCATTGTTCTATTAGGTAATCTGTCTAAAAACACTTCAAAACAATAAACAGGTGCTTTTATGCCAACTTTATCCAAAATGACAGGATGTACCTCACCGAACTGTGCAATACATATGTCCTTTTGATAAATAAAACTTCCACTACGTCCAGGATGATAATATTTCGAGCAACATTTCTCTAAACGAGATTTTGAAGTAACCATACCTATAAGACGCGAAACGTCTCTTTTAACATCAAATACTGAAACAGCAGAAGGAGTTGACCAATCTCTTGTTTTTTCGAGTTCTGATATAGTTCCAGTTAGTACATTTTCCTCAATGATTTTTCCATTTTTAATTAAAAACTGCCTGCCAATTTCTGCAATTTTTAGAAACGGCAACGTTTTATTTTGAGCATTTAAAACCGCTTTCAAATGTGAAGCAACTAGTGTAGTCCTTAAAACACCAAACTCTGCGGACAAAGCATCTGATATGTAAATTATGTTTTCTTTTGGAGAAAACAGTTCTGCTGCTTGTTCATCAATCATCGAAAACGTTTTGCATTCTTGATAACCGTTATAAACGAGAGCGTCCAAAAGGTCATAATTTATATTGTCTGAATATATTGCGTCAGCGTGAGGCAATGGCACCGATTTTATGCCATCAAAACCTTTTATTTGTAAAATTTCTTCTATTAAATCTTCTTCTATTTGTAGATCATGCCTCCATGACGGAGTCTCCACGACAATAAATTCGTTTGATTTTTCTAAAATCTTGCACCCTAAATTTTGTAACATTTCGGATGCTTTGTTAAAATCGTCGACAGAAAACCCTAATAAATCATTAAACTTTTTCGAAGTTAAAGTAATTTTATACTTATTGTCAGGTAATCTCCCCACAGCGTTGACGGCAGAAATTTCTACATCGCCACAAACATCCTTTAACAAACTTATAAAATACGTTTGAGCTAAAGCTACATTTTCAGGATCAACTCCTCGTTCAAATCTTGTGCGTGCATCGGTAGTTAGGTGCAATGATTGCCCTGTTTTTGTAATAGCAATTTTATTAAAATAAGAACTTTCTATTAAAAGATTTGTCGAATTTTCGGATACAGCTGTGTCTTCACCGCCAATTATTCCAACTATACTAATGGGTTCATTTTCTGTAGAAGCAATTAATGAACCTTCTGGCAAGGCCTCAAGTTTCCCCGCAAGTGTTTTTATTTTTTCACCACTTTTTGCATTCCGTATATATATAGTATCTTGTAATTTATCTAAATCGAATACATGCATAGGTTGCCCTATATCAAAACAAATATAATTAGCAATATCTACAGGGCACGATATTAATTTTTGACAACAAAGCTTTAAACGACGAGCAACTTTATCTGGAGTTTTTCCTTTAAAATTTTTTATTGCTCTTACAGAAAAATATTCACAATTATCGCTTTCACATTTCAAATTTATAGGACAATCACCAACTGTTGAATTAATGTTTTGAACATTAAGTGGTTTCAATTCTCCATAACCTCCAGCTGACAATTGTCTAGCAATCCCTCTTACGCTGAACAGATCACCTCTGTTTGGCGTGATGCTAACGTCATATATAACGTCAGTAAGATCTAAAGCATTTGATACTGGCTGACCAATCGAGACAGTGTGTGACAATTCAATAATGCCATCATTTGGACAGTCCAAATCTAAACAAAGTTCGCTGGCAGAGCACATCATACCTTGACTTTCAATTCCCCTTATAGAACCTTTTTTTAATTCTGCTTGGGTCGACGGTATTATTGCCCCTGGAAGAGATACAGCGACATAAATACCTGCTCTTGCATTAGGAGCACCGCATACTATTTGTAGTGGTTCATCAAATCCAACATCGACACTACATACGTGCAGTTTATCAGCATTAGGATGTTGCTCGGCAGTTAATATTTTACCAACGATTATTTTATCCAAGATTTTTGAATGGTCAATAACGTTTTCAACTTCAATCCCCAGTGTTGTCAAGGTATTAGCAACTTCATAAGGCGACAGATTAATATCAATATGATCTTTTAACCAATCAAACGTGAACTTCACTGCAGTATATAAAAAACACCTTTATGAGAGGTTACCATACTTTACGCATATAAATGCAATCATAATAATATGGATGTCTATGTAATTAAAGGTTTATGGAACAATCATCGTGTGCAAAGCAAATAACAAATTATCCCGATGAATTTGGGACAGATCTAACTTATACGTCTGTATATGACGACATAAGAATAGCTAGATACGAAGAAGATGAACGATTATCGCAGGGTATTTGGGTTAGAGATACAGCACATGCAGATTGGAACAAAGTTAAATACTTATGTGTACACGCGCTCAAAAATCAATCAAAGGACTTACAAATAGTCGGGTGGCTTATTGAAGCTCTTACAATGCTCGATGGGTTTAAAGGTATTGCGACTGGAATTAGTCTTTTAAAAGAATTTGTTAATGTTTGGTGGGAAAAATGTTTCCCGCATGCCACTGATGGGAAATCTGACAACGAACAAAAAATACGAATTTTAGACTGGATATATGAAACAATTCATCAACGCACAGTTCTATTACCAATAATCGGTTTTAGTTTATACGATTATGAATATGCAAATAATTTAAAAACGATTGTATTACAAAATCCGTTACAAGCAAATACTTTGTTAGAAAACGCTAAAAAAGACGGAATTAAAACAATTGATGAAATCAATAACATAATAAATTCAACGAATTTTGATATATGCTTCAATTTAATGAAGCAATTAACTAATATTTCATATAACATTAATAGCTTTACGTTGCTTATAAAAAATAAACTAAGTTTAAACACTTCATTTACGAAATTATCCGAAGATCTTAATAAAATACAGCAATTATTTCGAAACAAAATGAATGAGAATAATATAAACAATATAAACGACGAAAAACACGACATTACAAAACAGGCATCTACTGAACAATTGAATGGTTCAAATAGAGATAATCTATACTCAGCAATTGATGAAATCACAAAACAGTTGCAACAAATCGACAAACACAGCCCAACTCCATATTTATTAAAACTCGTTGTTTCATGGAAAGATAAAAATTTATTGGAAATAATGAATGACTTACGACAAGGAGAAACGGAGGCACACCTATTACTGCGTCGATTACTTAGCTGAACTGCGTCGTTGCAACTCTAAAATCGCACTTATTAAATCTTCTGGTCGTGGAGGGCATCCAGGTACATCAATATCAACAGGAATAATTTTTGAAATGCCATTTAGTACAGATGGACTGTCCGCATATAAACCACCAGAAATTGCACAGTTACCCATAGCTATTACAAATTTAGGGCTAAGCATTTGATCGTAAAGATTTTTTATAAGCGGCGCCATTTTATTGGTTACTGTTCCCGATATTATCATTAAATCTGCATGTCTCGGACTTGATCTAAACAAACAGCCAAACTGATCTAAGTCATAACGGCTTGCTGCTGCATGCATCATTTCTATAGCACAGCACGAT
>CADBOF010000009.1 GCA_902796345.1 uncultured Pseudomonadota bacterium | reverse complement strand
GCGATCGGACTTGAACCGATATTCCGTTGCCAGAGACAGATTTTAAGTCTGTTGCGTCTACCATTCCGCCACGCAGGCTCCGTATCGGGTTTAGTGTAACACATTTTGCAATACTGAAGTAAAGAAGTTATATCCAAGTGATTATGCCGTTTTACAAATGCAAGATGATAAAGCGCATAGATAGAAGTTCATATACCGTTGAACAAAAACTTCTGTATGCTAATTCAAAAAAGGAACTATTGGAAAAATGTAATTATATAATTAGTTGTCGGAAATATAAAAAACATCAAATTGATGCAAAAACTTTTGTACTTCGTTTTTTTCGCATAATTCATAGTCTAATAGCTAACGGATATAATACTGTTCAAACTCTAACTATTGCTACAAACTGTTTTAAAGGCACTCAAAAATTGGTAATTCAAACAGTTTTAGACAAAATAAATAGCGGATCGTCATTTTCAGAAGCCTTAAGTCAGTTTGATACATTTTTCGACAGTACTGTTATCGAAATTTTGCACGTTTCCGAAATGACTGGACGACTAGAAATATCTATATGGAATATAATTGAATATCTTGAGTACAAAATGCAATTTTATACAAAGATTAAAAACGCAACTCGCTATCCGATATTTGTGCTAATGCTAATATCTATAATCTCAGTAATATGGATTATATGGATCATTCCGCAATTTAGTAATATATTTAAAGAGCTAGAACTTTCAATGCCAGCAATAACAAAATATTTGCTTGAGTTGAGCGTTTTTATAAAAGCTCACTATTTTATAATATTTGCCATCTTTATATTAATTTTTAGTATAGTAAAATATCTTAATATAAAAATTCCAATAATCTCAACATTTAGAAAAGAACTTAGTAAACTTCAATTCCTTGAAACAATGGGTCTAATGCTTAAAGAAAACGTTAATCTACTTAATGCGATAAAGTGCGTTACAAAGCGACCAGAATTTTGCAAATATTCCAAATTAATAGAGCTAATAACTGACGGAAGTAGTTTTACGAAAGCTGCCGAATGCCTTGGTTTATTTAGCCCCCAGGAAATATCAATTATTTCCGTTAGCGAAAAAACTGGTCAATATTGGGTTGCATTCAAAACACTTGCAGATATCGTGAAGCTTAATATCGAAGACAGTTTCAACAAACTGACAAAACGACTTCCTTCGATTCTTATATGTATTGTTGGTGCATTGTTAGTATTATTTATCTATGGAACATTTTTCCCGCTTTATTCTAGTATTGACGTTGTTGTAGAGAATCCAGTACATTAGCAACTAATTTGATATTATTTAACTGTTATCTTTATATTCTGAAAGAAGCAAAATATACACATTAACAAGTTTTACTTTTTATAACTTTTTAAAATTCTTAGTTTGTCTATATTCCATGTTCGTTTCTTTATTGTATTCCTTTTATCGACGACGTTTTTACCTCTAGCAAGGGCTATACTTAGTTTCAATCGACCGTTGTTATTAAAATACATAGTTAATGGAACTATCGTTAATCCTTTTTTTTGGATATCGTTTATAAGCCGAATTTTTTCTCGTTGATGTAATAACAAAATTCGTGGACGATGAGGTTCGTGATTATTGTAGGTTGCTTCTTGATACTTAGAAATGTTTGCATTAAATAAATACAAATGAATACTGTTAGCCATCACGCCTATAAAACATTCGGCAAGGCTAACATGTCCGTTTCGTATCGACTTTACTTCAGAACCAGTTAAAACAATTCCAGCTTCGTATTTATCTAGTAACTCATAGTCGAATCGAGCTTTATTATTTTTTGCAACTATTTTAAAATTGTTATCTGTCATTTTGTCAATTAACAACAGTTATATACACTAGTTTAACATTTTAAAATGTCGTATAATTTTTTTCGATTTGGTTGACACGGAGTTTTAAGCGATGTCAGAACTTTTAAAAAATAAAATAGGATTTTGGACTTTCCTATCGATAGTAATAAATGCGCAGATAGGTGCAAGTATATTTTTACTACCTGCTGAACTGGCACGCTTCCGTGCGTTCGGGTTAATAGGTTGGATCATCGGCGGATTAGGAGCAATAATGATTGCTATGGTTTTTGCCTTCCTTTGTTTGGATACAGATAAGCCAGGAGGTCCTCATACATATGCTCGGATGTTTTTCGGTGAAAAAGTAGGCTTTTTTGTCACATGGATTTTTTGGTGCGGTTCATGGGCATGCAACCCAATAATAATAGCGACGGCTGTAAATTATTTATGTTGTGCAGTTGGTGATTTTTCACCAATGGGTAAACTCATTGCGGAAATTTCCATAGTGCTTTCGTTGACAGCGGTAAATGTTAAGGGTGTTAAATGTGGAGGATACCTTAGTAATATATTGTTGCTATTAAAAATTTTGCCCCTGATTGTTGTTCCACTCTTAGCATTTGGAAATATGCATCCAGAGCATTTTGCGGAATATACCCCAGTGGGTATGTCACCTATGTCTACTATTTTAAAATCAAGTCTTATTGCATGCTGGGCTTTTGTAGGACTTGAAGAAGGAGGATCCGCTGCTCATTCTGTTACTAACCCCAAGAAAATAGTGCCTTTAGGAATAGTTTTAGGCACTTCATTTGTTGCAATTGTAAGTTTAGTTATAACTGTTTCTGTTTTTGGAGTTGTTCCTCTTGCTGAACTTGAAAAAAGTGGCGCTCCATTTGCTACTGTGCTCGGAACATTATTGGGGGGATCGTACGACAAACTAATAGGAATATTAACATTCATAATGTGCTATGGTTCTTTAAACGCTTGGGTGTTATTTAGCGGGCAAATTGCACAATCTGCTAGTAACGAAGGAATTTTTCCGAAACACTTTGGTAAAACCTCAGCTAACGGAGCGCCTACAACGGCTCTTTGGTTAGCTTGTTTTGGAACGATCGCTATTTTGATAATAAATGAAGCAACACCGTTTGGATCGACACTTAGTGAGTTTTTAGACATGTCTGTAATAATATACTTGGCATTGTATCTCATAGCCATAATTTCTTACATAACATGGATGGTCAAGAACAAAAAATATTCATGGTGGAAGATATTAATTACACTAGGGGCTTTTGCTTTTTGTGTTCTTATAATGTCAAGTTCAAGCGTAAGGAGTCTTTACGCACTTGGCGTTTTGCTACTTATATCGCTTCCCGTATATTTTAATGTTAGGAAAACGCACCCCGTGGTATAATTCTCAAGGATT
This sequence comes from uncultured Pseudomonadota bacterium, assembly GCA_902796345.1. Lineage (GTDB taxonomy): Bacteria > Pseudomonadota > Alphaproteobacteria > RUG11792 > RUG11792 > RUG14087. The sequence goes on along the minus strand of CADBOF010000009.1, from coordinate 15,965 downwards.
GGTTGATTGGTCGCTGTATTTTTGTACAGAGGAAAGTCCGGGCTTCAAACAAGCGGAATGCCGGGTTAACGCCCGGCGTGTAGTGATTTTTTCACTACGCAGGGATAGTGCAACAGAAAGTATACCGCCGACATCGTAAGTTGGTAAGGGTGAAAAGGTGAGGTAAAAGCTCACCGTGCGTGCTAACGCGCGTAGCGTGGTAAACCCCATTTGAAGCAAGACCAAATAGGAACGGTGCGATTTTATAATCACGGGTGCTTGTTACCGAACCGTTCGGGTAGGTTGCTAGAAGCTGTTGGTAACGACAGTTCAAGATAAATGACCAATCAGATTTTGTGGATATAGTTACGGCGTGATGCCGTGAGAATTCGCGAATTCGGACAGAACCCGGCTTATAGACCAGTCCGTTTTTATTTGATGGAGTTAGTAGAAATGTTTTTATTATTATTTTTGTTGTTGGCTTTAGTAATATTTTTCAGATTATATAAAAGTTTTGGAAAGGTTCAATATTCAAATTTTAGCGATTTTGTAAAAATGAAACCTGCAACAGAAACAGTTAATGCAGATACAAACCCCTCAGATGAAAACAATGTTCTAACTTCAAAAACAACCAAGATTAAAAATATATATCCTGATTTTGTTCCTGAAGTTTTTACAAAACAGTCAGAGCAGATATTCGATGAAGTTTTTAATGCTTTTGCATCTTCTCAGCACCAAATACTTAAATCAAAATTAAGTGAAAATTTGTACGAGCAGTTTGCAACACAAATACAAAAAAGAGAGGAAAATAACCTTCGTCAAGAACTATCTATTTCTCATAAAAACACAAAGGTAAAAGATGTAAAAATATTGACATCTACGATTGAAATTACAGTGACGTTTCTAGTAGAGCAAATCAGTGCTATGATAGACATAAATGGAAATTCCTCAGATAATCCTAATAAATTACCTAGAACTGTCTGCCACACATGGGTGTTTTCATCAAATATTACAGAAAAACAAAATTGGGTTGTAATAAAAACAAGTGCAAAAGAAATTTGAATAATGTACTTCAGGATTTAATACAAATGTGTTTACCTTTTCAGAAGCAATATCTCAGATAAAAGAAAGATTACTTCTATCTGATTTTATAAGCAAAGATGTCGAGTTAACCGTTAAAGGGCGAGAATATGTTGGGAATTGCCCTTTTCATTTAGAAAAAACTGGTTCGTTCTTTGTAAGTGATGAAAAATGTGCGTTTCACTGTTTTGGTTGCGGAGTGTCTGGAGACATATTTAAATATGTAATGCTTCGAGACGGTGTAACATTTCTCCAAGCTTTAAAAAAAATAGCCGATTTTGCTGGTATCGAATTATTAGAAAATGCTAATCAACAAAAGAACACAGGCATATATAAAATATTGGAAATAGCAACGCGATTTTTTGAACAAAATAAATCAGCTGTTAACGAATATTTAAAAAAGCGAAAACTTGACGATGCAAAAATTTATAACACATTTCATATAGGATATATTCCGAATGGTAACGAATTATACAAACATTTAATAGACAACAACTGCAAAAAAGCAGATATTGTAAAATCTGAATTATTTCTTGAAAAATATACAAATAAATTCTATCCAAGGTTTCGCAACCGTCTTATGTTTCCTATATACGACATACGAAACCGTGTTATAGCTTTTGGTGGCCGTGCAATAGATGACAGCAATCCTAAATATTTAAACTCTCCAGAAACTGAGATATTTCTGAAACATAACACTCTGTACGCATACAATATTGCTTGCAAAAATGTATCAAATAAAAAACCTTTTATTGTTACAGAGGGATACATAGATGTAGTCATTATGCACAAATATGGATTTAACACGACTGTTGGCACTATGGGAACAGCGTTATCCACTCAGCATTTAACTATGCTATGGAAATATTCTGATGATCCAATAATTTGCATGGATGGAGATAGTGCGGGTCAAAAAGCTATGAATAGAATTGCACACTTAGCTTTGACAATGATCTTTCCAGGAAAGAGTTTAAAATTTTGCCAATTACCAGATAATGCAGATCCAGATTCTTTTTTAAAAACAAATGGAGCAGATGCAATGAATTGCTTATTGTCTCAATCAATAAATCTATGTGATTTTTTGTGGAAAGAATATTTAAAAGAACTTTGTAAGACAGATAGAACACCTGAAAAAATAGCCCTGTGGGAAAGTAATATATTTAAAGATTTGGATACAATTCCAGATAACACTGTACGAAGATTGTATAAAGCAAAATTCAGTTCGAATATATATAATTTCAATCGTCATAAAAAATCACAACGTTTTATTTTTGAAAGTTTGAATGCGAATGCATATAAACGATTACAAGTTGCAGAAAGAAAAAACATGTGTGAGTATGTGCTATCATACATAATTGTAATGAGTCCCGCTCTCATAAATTCTGTGATAGAAAAACTTCCATGTGTTTTTTTTAATAACAAAAACTTGGCAGAATTTTGGAATTTTGTTATTGAAAGTGAAGATCCAATAAATGCTATTGCTTCAGAAAAGTGTATAAACACAGTTAATGAAATAAAAAACATAGGTAATAAATTCTATCGGATATCTGATCTATCGGATGAAAATTTACTCAACGATTGGTTATTTCTATTTGATAAAATAGTCTCAAAACCTGCGGAGAAAACTGAACAAAAAACGGCTTCGGAAGATTTTGTTAAATCTGGAGACAAAAACGCATGGGAAAGATTAAAGGCTCTAAAAATATATTCAATATCAGAGAAAAGAGGTAAAAATGTCAAATAAGTTTAATATTAACTCAGATGATTTTGATATAGTTGAAAAAGATATCGATATACTAAGTAGCACGGCAAAAGAAAGCATTGAAGACGATGCAAACGTAACGCAGTTATTAAAATTGTATAGGTCTCAGGGGTATATCGCAACAGATCAACTCAACGAAATAATATCGCCTGATCAGTATGATCCCGAACAATTTGCAAACATTATTCAACACCTTAACGAACTTAATATAAAAATATTGTCAGCAGATGAAATAGATGAATTCCTTGAAGAGCAAAAGGAGAATGGAGGCGAAAACGACGATGCTGTCCCAACGTTTGATGATGATGTAAATCAGCATGGCGACGATCCGGTGAAACTTTATCTTAAAGAAATGGGACATGTGAACCTTCTCACTCGCGAAGGTGAAGTTGCAATTGCAAAACGCATTGAAGAAGCAAAAACTGCACTTGTAAGAGCTTTATGTGAAATGAAGCCGGTGGCAGATACAATAGCAATGTTATCAGATAAAGTTCGTAAGGATACAATACTATTGAGAGATGTAATAGTGGTTAATACTGATGACGATATGTACGCAACAGATACAGATGAATATGACGCCGATATTGAACATCTTGGAAATAGTGATGATGAAGTTAAGCAACATCTGTTAAGCCAGTTTAACTTACATGTAAAGCTGTTTGAACAACTTTCCGAAAAACAAAAGGAATTAGATTACGATTATGAAAAGTTTCTCGAAGACAAGGAGTACAACACAATCCTCAACAAACTGACTCAAAATTTTTTTGACATGAGTTTAAATGACAAAAGGATCAACGTTATAAAAGAAAATATATTTAATCGTGTCGCAGATATAGCAGAAATTGAGCGCAGAATAGCTAATTTTAATGCGGTTTACAATATTTCAAAGTCGGATTTGCTTGGTTCTTTTGTTGATCAACCTCTTGATGCTGCATGGCTAAAATCGGTTGAAAATTGCGATAAAGTTGGAAACTGGAAAAGATTGGTTAACGATCATAAAGATTTATTTCAAGAGCTTATGCTTCATGCATCATATATTGCCGAAGATGCAGGAATTCCGTACCTTCTGTTCAAAAAAATATACTACATGATAAAAAAGGCAGAGCGTGAAGAATTACGGGCGAAAAAAGAAATGATAGAAGCAAATTTACGACTTGTTATATCTATTGCAAAAAGATATACAAATAGAGGTTTGCAGTTTTTAGACTTAATACAAGAAGGTAATATCGGATTGATGAAGGCCGTCGATAAATTTGAATACAAACGGGGATATAAATTTTCGACATATGCAACATGGTGGATCAGACAAGCGATAACAAGAGCAATAGCTGATCAAGCGCGAACAATACGTATTCCTGTCCACATGATAGAAACAATAAATAAACTTGTAAGGATGTCTAAACAGTTGATGAGCGAGCTCGGTAGAGAACCTACTCACGAAGAACTTGCGGTCAAATTAGCTATGCCTGTTGAGAAAGTTAGAAAAGTCATGAAAGTAGCCAAAGATCCTATAAGTCTTGAGACGCCTATAGGAGATGAAGACGAAAGTCATTTAGGAGATTTTATAGAAGATAAACATACTCCAATCCCTGTAGATGCTGCGGTTCAAAATAACTTAAAAAGTGCTACCGACAAAGTTCTTGCAACCCTTACTCCAAGAGAGGAAAAAGTTTTAAGATTGCGTTTTGGTATAGGTATACAATCGGATCACACTCTAGAAGAAGTTGGACAACAGTTTTCTGTAACAAGAGAGCGTATAAGACAAATAGAAGCGAAAGCGTTAAGAAAGTTAAAGCATCCCAGCAGATCTAAAAAATTACGTAGTTTCCTCGATACATAAGGTCGGTTGCCCCCGACCTTGTTATTATTTAGTCAGGTATGAAAAAATAGGTTGCGTTTTGAATAAATTAAATAGGCAACATTTTCGTAGCAGTAATTATGTCGTTAACGCTAGAAAAAAGTCTTTAGCAATAAGCACTTTTATAAAACCTTTGCGTAACAAAACACAAATTTTTATAAAACATGCAATAAAAAAACTAAACATTGACGATAAAATACACGGAATAATAACAGATGCACTAATTGCATTTACAGCAATAACAGCATCAACAATTATGAGAATGGGATACGGAATATTCGAATATTCATTAATTTCTCTTTTATTAAATGGATTAACTTATTCACTGATAACTGGAGCAGTTTTTGTAAAAAATGGCATTATATCAAGGGACAGAACAACTTTTTCTATGGCGGATGTAAGAAAAATATTTATAAACAGCGCTGTAATAAATATTACGGCATACCCTGTTGTAATGATTGCCGACAAACATAAGTGTTTATCATCGTCAATAATGTTTATAAATTTTTGCGTATTTATTGTGTTACAGCTATGTCACCGTATACGATTTAAACAATATACCGTATCAAACGCATCAGATGTACTCATTGGTAATCCACAGCACATATCAAACGTTATATCGAAAAATGGTTTTAAAACCTCAGGATTTAAACCTATGGGATCCATCCTAACCGAAGACGCGGATTACTTTGATGTTAAATCAATATCTTCGTTTGGAAAATTAAATGATATACAGTTAATTCTTAATTCACTCGAAGCCATGGGCACTATGCCAAAGCGTTTTATCATTATTGATCCAATAAGTGCTGATAAAATCAAATTACTGAAAGAATATACGGCTAGAAATGGAATTATGTTGTTGCAAATTTTTAGTTCGGGATTTGAAAGCTAGAATAAAGCTGACATATACTTAACGGGTATATCATTGATGAATACAGCAATGGCACGTACTATATCTCTCCCACTTATAGCTCTTCGTGATAGTGTGATATTTCCCGAAGTCGTTGAGCCTCTTTTTATTGGTAGAGAAAAATTTATAAAAACTGCTAATGAAGCATATAAAAACGATAGCGAGGTATTCGTAATAGCACAGAAAGATGCAAGTATTGATGAAATATCAAAGACTGATTTATTCGAGGTGGGCACAATAGCCCGGATATATCATTTAATGAATTTAAGCGATGGTACTATAAAAATACTTGTGGGTGGAATAAAACGAGCGCATTTAAAAACACTAAAAATTGAAAATGATATTATAATAGCTAATATTATTGAGCAAAAAACGCGTGTAAAAAGTGAAAAATCTATAAATGGAATGGTAAGAGCTATTAAATCCACATTTGAACAATTTTGCAAACAAAATCGCAATATTCCCCCTGATACATTACATACAATATCTGGAATAGATGATCCTGAAAAATTGTGTGACTGTGTCGCTTCATATTTGCCACTAAAAACATTTGAGCACCAAGAACTACTAGAAACATTCGACCTAAAAAAACGGATGGACAAAATTTTATATTTGATGATTGATCAAGCGGAGCTGAGCGTTCTTGAAAAGAGAATAAAAAATCGTGTAAAAAAACAAGTTGAAAAAAATCAAAAAGAATATTATTTAAATGAACAACTTAAAGCAATAAACAAAGAGCTTGGTCATGATGAAGATCAATCTTCTGAATTTGATAAATTAGAACAAAAAATAAAATCACTGAAAATGCCAACTGAAGCACAAGAAAAGGCACTCAGCGAGCTTAAAAAGCTTCGTAATTTGCCACCACTTGCTCAAGAAGCTTCAGTTATAAAATCGTATATAGAGTGGCTTATTGCATTACCATGGGAAGCTGATCATTCAGAAATTTCAATGACTTTTGCTTCTGACACACTCAACAGTATTCATTACGGACTTGATAAAATTAAGGAACGCATTTTGGAATATATAGCAGTGAGCAAACGTATTTCAAAAACGGATAAAATGAAAGCTCAAATTTTGTGTTTTGTTGGCCCTCCAGGGGTAGGTAAAACATCTCTTGGAAAAGCTATTGCTTCCGCTATAAAGCGTCCTTTTGTCCGTATAGCTCTTGGAGGGGTTTGTGATGAAGCAGAGATTCGAGGGCATAGAAAAACATACGTTGGGGCTATGCCAGGAAAAATAATACAAGCGATGAGACGAGTGTCAGTAAAAAATCCTGTAATGATGTTGGATGAAATAGATAAATTGGGGTATGACGGGCGTGGAGATCCAATGTCTGCACTTTTAGAAGTTTTAGATCCTGAGCAGAATAACACTTTTGCAGATAATTATATAGAAGTCCCTTACGACTTATCACAAGTTATATTTATAGCAACGTCAAATAGTTTTGAAATACCATTGCCTTTAATTGATAGAATGGAAGTCATACAACTTAATGGATACACGGAAGAAGAAAAATTAGAAATAGCAAAAAAGTTTATATTGCCTAAACAGTTTGCGGAAAACGGCTTGCAAGAGAGCGAACTAAGCATAGACGACATCTCAATAAAAAAGGTAATAGAAAACTACACGATGGAATCGGGGGTCAGAAATCTGGAGCGGAGTATTGCCAAAATAGCCAGGAAATCGATTTTGCAACTGGAGCTTGGAAAAGCAAAAGCCCCTATAATTGTAACAGAAGACAAACTTGAGGATTTTTTAGGTGCAGTTAAATACATAAAAACAATGGCACTTAAAGAACCGATGGTTGGCGTTGTAATGGGACTGGCATGGACTGAAACAGGTGGAGATGTTTTAAGTATCGAAGCGTTAAAACTTCCGGGGTCTGGTCAACTTATAACAACAGGAAAGTTAGGCGAAGTAATGCAGGAAAGCATGAAGGCCGCTTACAGTTTTGTTAAATCGAAGCATGAGGAATTCAAAATTGATGAAGATGATTTTTCAAAATGCGATATTCATGTACATGCTCCTGAAGGAGCGGTTCCAAAAGACGGGCCTAGTGCTGGCGTGACTATATGTACAGCAATAGTTTCTGCAATGACAAATATAAAAGTGAAATCGGATATTGCTATGACAGGTGAGATAACTCTTACTGGTAAAGTTCTTGCAATAGGTGGACTTAAAGAAAAACTGCTTGCAGCACGGAGAAGCGGAATTAAAAAGGTATTAATACCAAAAGAGAACGAAAAAGATATTGGGGAACTGCCAAATGTCTTGAAAAATGCCTTAACAATTCAGTGTGTAGCGACGGTTGACGAAGTATTTAAAGAAGCGCTTTTATATTAATTGCATCCTTCATGTTACGTTCGTTATCATTAACCGTGTAAGCGAACATTTTGAGAGTATGAAATGTTTATAGATAGCCACTGTCACCTTTTTTACGACAGAATATATGAACGGCTTGATGAAGTTTTAGAAACAGCAAAGTCAATGGGGGTTGATTATTTTTTGTCGGCTGGTGTTAATTCCCAAACTATGCGTCGGAATATCGAAATTGCGGAAAAGTACAATAACGTAGTTTGTGCTGTAGGAATTCATCCATGTGAATACAAAAATGGGTATAACGTTGAAGAAATGAAAAAACTCGTTAAAGATCATCCGAGAATAGTAGCAATAGGAGAAGTAGGGCTTGAATATTTCTATGATGATACGCCGAGGGATCTACAGTGGAAGTTGTTCGAAGAAATGTTACAACTTGCCAAGGACGTTAATTTACCATTAATTTTACATCTTAGAGAAAGTTTAAATGACGATCTATTCAACATTTTGAAACATTTTGATCTGCCGGCTGTGTTTCACTGTTTTACAGATACATTAGAAAGTGCAAAAAGGGCCGTAAATGATGGGTATTATATATCGTTTTCCGGAATTGTAACATTCAAAAAAAGTGAAAATTTACGTGAAGTAGCTAAATACGTTCCAGATGATAGACTTTTAATTGAAACAGATGCACCGTATCTTACACCAGAGCCTAAACGAAAAGTGAGAATTAATGAGCCAGGTTTTGTAAAGTACGTTGCTGAATGTGTCGCTGGACAAAGGACGTGTTCTATAGAACATTTGTCGGAAATTACAACAAATAATTTCCTTAATTTGTTTCCAAAAGCTAAAGAGGCGTTTGATATAAATTAATTTGTTAAACTCATCGTAGCAGGGTAAGGATTACTTATTAATGAAGCAGATTAAATTCAAAGTGTTGCTCTTTGCTGTTGAATGTGCTTTTTCAGCATATCCTGGATTTTGTGACGAGGTCGCTACGACATCCAAAACAGACAAAGTTGCAAATGTAATTAAAAAAAACGCCGGTAAAGTAAAGTCTACACTGAGCAAAGCAAAAGATGAAGTTATTAAAGGACTTGGGAAAGGAAAAGAAAAAATTATGAATATAAAACTTAAAAAAGGTTTCTCAGAACTGAAGTCGGGACCGTTTACGCCAGATGATTTCAAATTTGATGAATTGCAACATATTGACGTTTCAAAATGTGAAAAGCCAAATGTTGTTGAAGTAAAGTCAGATTTTGAAAAACCAATATGGTTTGCCAAAACTGATGGGAGCAGTGTCTGCATTAACATCCGTTTTAGAAACGAAGGACGAAGAACTTTTTATAAACAGCCATGTTTACAAGGTATTTTGATGCAAAGTCTCACAGATAATGTTGGAAATTATGGACAAGGTGGTTTTGATAGAGTTTTAAAGGAAAATGCTATATCGTTGAATGTTGTAAACACTGATGATAACATTGTCGTTTCGATCTCATGCTTAAAAGAGCATTATGGTCTAGCATTATCAATGTTGAGAGAACTTTTAACACAATCAAATTTGCCAGAAAGCACTATTGAGCAGAAAAAACTTGAGTATATAAGTGAAATAAATCAATTAAAATCCGATACCACAGCAATAGCAGATGAAAAATTGTCAAATATTGTGGCGATACCAGAATACGATTATTCACATGATAAATCGTTACAGATAATTCCAACTTATACGCGTGACGATGTTGTGAAATGTTATAAACAACTATTTGATCCAAGAAATGCTGAAATTACAGTTGTCGGGAATATATCAACTGAACAACTTGTTGCGGAATTAAATAAATTTTTTGACGTCATAAAGGATCACCATAACGAATTTGGGGGTGGTGAACAAAAAACTGAACTTAAAACAAATCAATCGCAATACGAACATGTCGAATTGGATAATCCTAACACTACGATTTGTTTTGCATTACCTGGTGTAGCTTTAACGGATGAAGATCGCTTTGCTATATATACGGTAAATCGTATTTGGGGCAATAATGGATTAACATCCCGATTATTCAGAGACATAAGAGAAACACAGCATTTAGTGTATACAATTCATACAGTAATAGATACAAATGATTTACAGGTATACCTACACGGTCGTGCGAAAACAAACCCTCAGTATGTACAGTCTGTAATAACAGGAATAATGAAACAGCTTCAAGACTTACACGACAAAGGTATTACGGAAAAAGAGCTTTCAGACGATAAAGTTGGACTTGTTACGTCTTACGTACTCGATAGCCCGGAATCGATGCTTTATTACATTGTTGGACGTCGCAACGATGGCTCTACAATTGCAACGATTAACGAGCATTTTGAAAAATATTCAAAGCTTACAGTTGCTGATGTAAATAAGTCCTTGAAAAAAGTTTTTGATCCGTCAAAACTTGTTGTTGTAAGTTGCGGGAAGACTGTTGCTCAAGTATCAAAAGCTACGCCGAACAATCAGCAAAAAGTTATTCGAACAAAAGAAGAACAAGTTATTCCAAATTCTGTGCCACAAACGCAAAAATCTGATGAAAAACCCTCAGATGATGTAGTTACGACAAAAACAACTTTACCAATAGAAGAGGCAGTGCTTGAAAACGGATTACGCGTTGTTGTTTGTAATGTACCTACAAGCAAAGAGGCAGTTTACTTTGGTGTTGGGTATTTCGTTGGATCAGCTGATGATCCACGTGATATAGTTGGTGCGTCACATTTTCTAGAGCATATGGCTTTTAAAGAAAGTAAAAACATGCCGGCAGGAAGAATGGATCATCTTTTAAGTACGTTTAATAAATATACAAATGCATTCACATGTGATGACATAACGTTTTATACACAACATTGTAATAAGGCGTTTCTTGACGCCAATCTACGTATGGAATCTGAACGTATGAGTAATGCGAAATTTTTAGATGATACGGTCGCTGATGAAACTAATGTAATACTCGCAGAAAGAGAAATGAGACTAGATTCAAATCCATATGTAAAATATATTGAAGAAATTGTTTTAAAAAATTTCTATTTATATTCAAATTACTCATATGAGACGGTAGGATATCAAGATCAAATAAAGGCATGTATTCCACACAGACTTGAAGAGCATTACAAGAAATTTTATGTTCCAAATAATGCGGTTGCTTTATTTGTTGGAGATATTACATTAAAAGAAGCAAAGGAAGCATGTGAACGTAATTTTGGGCATATTAAGCGTGGAGCTGAAATAAAAAGAAATAGAGTAATTGACCCTGCAGATATAAATACATCAAACACAATCGTATATAAAAATTCTCAAATAAGTCAAAAAAAACTAAGTATCGTTTATAAAGTACCGAGAGAACAAATAAAAACATTTAAGCAAGCAATGACTATTGCAATGATTAATGATTTGTTGTTTGTTGGCGAAACATCTGTTATTAATGAAAAAATAAATAACAAGCTTGAATTGGCATATGACATTGGTGGTTATGTGTATGAAAAAGCATACGATGCTATCCCATGGTATATTGATATGACATTAAAAACAAATGATGTTGATTTTGAGGAACTGGAAACAAAGACTTACAATACGATTAATGATTTCTTGGAATTGAAACCGCAGTTATCAATACAACAAAAGTTTGAGAAAACAAAAAATAGTTTCAAACTAAGATACGAAAGAATGAAAGATGAACCTGGCGATATAAATTGGTTTATAATAAACAACTTGTTAATAAACAATCGTTCTATTGATGAATTAAAAAACGTTATTGATATAATAAGTTCAATAACATTTGATGAGTTTATGGAAACAGCAAAAGATTTATTAAACAAAGACCGTCGTGTTATTGTTGTAAGGTATGCACCAGCGGATGACAAAAACCAAAAATGCGAAAAAAAGGATTAGGCTTTTTCGCCCTTGCTTCAATTGTAATAGGTAGCCAAATAGGATCGGGAGCGTTTGTTCTCCCGTCGGTTCTTGCCCCATTTAAAACGATAGGTTTATTCGGTTGGGGGATATCTGTTTCTGGAGCAATAGCTCTTGCGTTAATATTTGCGGAACTTGCTTCGCATTTACCAAAAAATGGAGGGCCTCATGTTTACGTGGGGGAGGCTTTTGGTCATACAGCTTCGTTTTTTACTGCATGGATATATTGGATAATATCGTGGTCAAGTAGTTCAGTGTTGCTTGTAACAACTGTAAATTATCTAAAGACAATAACTGGAACGTTAACAGCATTTGAAAACATAAGTATAGAGCTAATGATATTATTTACTGTGACATACGTAAATGTCATTGGGGTTAAATTTTCAGGAATTATAGAAACTATATTGACGGTACTTAAGATTATACCACTTATCGTTTTACCTATAATATTCTTTTTCTTTTTTGAACCATCGTATTTTGATTTTTCGATAAAGAGCGTTGCAGGTGAAACAGACTTATTAAGTATATTATCAAAAACTGCACTTTTAACATTTTGGGGGTTTATAGGTGTTGAATGTGCAACAACGCCTGCTGAGAGCGTGATAAATCCTTCAAAAACAATTCCACGTGCCATAGTTTGGGGAACAATATGTGTTGCGCTTATATATGTAATAAATACTGTTTCAGTGATAGGGGTTACTGGGTTTGAAGCACTTCAACATACATGTGCTCCTTATGCAACAGCTATGGGTAAAATCTTTCCCAAATACAGCGACGTTGCTATATCTATGATGGCAATTATAGTGTGTGTTGGAACTCTTAACGCATGGACTCTGACTAGCAGTCAAATAGCGTATGGAGCTGTTTCAGATGGGTTATTCCCAAAAATTTTTGCTAAAACAAATAAAGCAGATGCACCTGTTTTTTCTTTATGGATCTCGGCAATTGGTATGGTTCCATTTTTGGTAATGTCTGAAATAAACTGTATGCAACACGGTATCGATAGGTTAATAGATCTATTAGTTAGTATTTTTGTATTCGTATACTTGGTTTGTTGTATATCGTTCACAAAAATGATAAAAAAATGGTACTCGGAAAAAGGAAAGCGAATAAAGATGATTATCTTAAGTCAGATTGCCGTGCTGTTTTGTATATTTACATTGTACCAAGACTTGTTAGCATCGTTTATTGTGCTGTGTATATTTTTGGCGTTAGGCTTTCCGGTTTTTTGGAAACGTCGCAAAGACATAAATTTATTTAACGGAAAATGATCACATCATTTATAGGGTTGCGATATTTGAGAAGCACGGGGTTTGCCAAAGTAGTAACTTGGTTTTCTTTTTTAGGAATAGCATTGGGAGTTGCTACGTTAATAATTGTCACATCAGTTATGAATGGATTCAAAACTGAACTGTTAGATAAAATAGTTGGAATGAATGGACATATTGAAATCTCAACATATGGAGATACAGGTATAAGAGATTATGACAAAATTAGAAATGTAATACAGAAGAATAAAAATTTGCAATCGGTGATTGCGACAGTTGATAAACAGACTGTATTACTTACCTCAAATAATGCACGTGGCATTATAGTTAACGGAATGTCTCGAGAAGATTTTGCACAAAAAAAATTAATATCATCAAATATAAAAGGTGGAAATATATCAAGCTTTCATGGTAGTGTCGTTTTTATCGGCACACGCTTAGCTGAAACTATGGCTTTAAAGTTAGGAGATTCGATAAGATGTTTAATTCCCGATGGATTGATAACAGCATTTGGAACAGTACCGAAGGAAGAAGAATTTAAAATTGCAGGTATTTTTGAAGCCGGAATGAACGATTATGATAAGAACGTAATCCTAATGCCCTTAGATACCGCACAGGATTTTTTTAATATGAACGGCGCAATCTCTAAATTTGAACTTTTTGTCAAAGATGGAGTACCGGTAAATAACGTAACATCAGAGCTTTTAAAAGCTGTTCCAACAAATTTGAAAATTTTAGATTGGCAACATGCTGACGCTGGGATTTTTCACGCAGTAGTTGTTGAGAAAAACGTGATGAGCTTAATTTTAAGTATTATTATTCTAGTTGCTGCATTTAATATAATTTCTGGTTTGACCATGCTTACGAGTAATAAAACAAGAGATATTGCAATTCTGAGAACTGTAGGTATGACAAGAAGTTCAATATTAAAAATATTTCTGTATATAGGAACAACTATAGGGGTGCTAGGGACAAGTTTAGGTTTAGCTCTTGGAATTGCTATATCGTTGAACGTCGAAAAAATAAAAAATTTTTTAGAAAAATTTACTAACAGTGAATTATTTAGTGAAGAGATTTACTTTTTATCACAACTCCCTGTAAAAATAAATCCAACTGAAGTATTATTAATAGCTGTATTTTCATTATTAATGTGTTTCCTGGCTACTATTTACCCAGCAAAAAAAGCATCGAGCTTAAATCCAGTCGATGCTTTAAGATTTTAGATATTTAATATGTCAATTTATAGTAATTGATTGATAGGAGATAATTTTACTCGAACCTCTTTTTTATTTTTAGTTCGAATTGTTACAATTTTTTCGTTATTTTCGATTTCTAAATTTAAATCCGAAAGTATTCTTTTGGTAATATCTTCTCGAAAGAAGTAGTTCACTTGAACGGCAGGCTCTTCATTCGAATCATACTTATAGTAAACCAAATGGTAATATAACTTCTGTTCCTCTTTCTCTTTTGGCAACAATGGAGTAACAAAGTATTCTTGACCCGGTTCGTCTTCATCAAGATCTAGATTTTTAAGGCAGACGTTTCCCCGTTCTAGTTTCTCCAACTCGTGGTCAAAAAAATGTTTGTATGCTGAAATATCCTCTAAAAATACATTGCATTTTTGTAAGGCTTTTATACAAAAATCTTTTGTAAATGTTATAGGAACACCACAGTCAGATAGCAAAAAATGTTCATATTTACAAATTTCAGCTTTGCTGCCGCCGATTTTTCTATATATTATATCGAAGGCTAATTTTTTTTGGGCGTTCTTAAAATCGTTAACCAGAGTATCAAAATGTTCTGGACGATGCCGTTCATCCCACATTAGTTTGAGATTATCTTTTACTTTTTTGCTAAAATGCGGAAATCGATCCCCAAAATTAGAAGCTAAGTTTTCGACATAACTGTTTAAGTTCCTATTAAGTGTTGCTAAGTCAAATCTTTCCCTCTCTACTGGATTATTTAAATCTCCATGTTTCTCTGTGTCTAGCCAATGAACAAATTCATTTTCAGTCGCAGAGAGAAATTTGTTATATAAAACACCAAAATACACATTCTCAAGACCAGGATACGTCTCGAACTTGTTTTTTATATTTTGGTTGTTAAGATCACAATTTTTGTGAAATATATAAATCTGTTGATCCTCTAAATAAAGCACTGCATTACTTAGATCTAAGTCAACATCATTTGCTTCTATAACAATATTTTTATTATTAAGAATTTTTGCAGGTTCTTTTTTTAATATATTTATTACGGCATCGCGTTTTTCACCATCCTGCCGAAAAGCATCAACACATTTTGTAACATCGTTTTGAAAAAAAGATAAAAAGTTTTTAAGCTTCTCGATGTTCGTTTTATATTTTTTTGTTCTCGATTGAAATGCTTTAATATTACTATAAGTTAAACTATTAATAGTTTTACCATACAATGAATAATTTATTCTTTCAAAAAAAATTGTTTCATCTTTGTTTATTTTTTCCTTTCCAAAAAATAACGGTTTTACTGATTTATTTACAATTGCTTTTGCATAGATATCAAAAACCTCTCGTTTATCTGGAGATTTATCTGCGATTAAATTCCACAATCGAACGATACTATCATCCATGCATAAAAACCGCTCATCGTCGTCTGTTATATTTGAAAAATATAACGAGTGTTTTAAAAGATCATTTATAATAAAACCCGCTATATAGGTACTCCCCTGCAGTGTCAAAGCATCTTTTTGTTGTTTTTCAAAACTGGATTTTAGCGTCAAAATTTCTTCTTCAACTTTCTCAGACTTTTGTTTTAAAACTTCAATTTGTGATTCAAGGCTTTTTTCATCAAGGATCATGGATCCACCTTTTAGTGTT
>CADBOF010000008.1 GCA_902796345.1 uncultured Pseudomonadota bacterium | reverse complement strand
GTGGTTAATATTTATATACATATATCATGTATATATGTATATGTTTTAAGAAGGAGAGTGATTATGTTTTACAAAAACATTAATAAAGGTAGTAACCTTAACAAAGGTAGTACCTTTAACAAAGTTAATAACCTTAACAAAGGTAGTACCCTTAACAAGGCTAGAGCATTAGCTAACATTTTATTAACATCAGTAATAGCTTTACCTATTACTACTATTATTACTACCAATGAAGTTATTGCTAGTAATAATAATATTAACACAATGAAAGAAATAGTTGACGAATGTTTTAAAACAAACATTAATGCAAAAGCCAATTTATTAAACAATAATAGTTACTGGGCAAAAAAAGCTATAGAAAATAAAAGTAATAAATGGAGCTCTTCTATAGAAAACTTGAAGAAAATTTATGTTTTGTGCATAGAAAGCGACAAAGATGGAAACAATGAAGAGATTACGACACTTAAAGGTAATATTGCAAGAAAAATAGAACAAATTATTAACAAAAATGCGAATAAAATAGCTTCTAATGAATTAATGGATAACGACACCTTGGTACAAATATTTTGTTGTATAAATACTTATAACGTCGCCGATACATTACTTGAAATTTTGAAAAATAAAAATACATCTTCGCTCACTAAAGACGAGTTGACTGAATGTTTTGTGTCCACAATAAAAAAATTATATGATATGTTAACAGATTACCAAATACCTTTAAAACAAAAAAAGGAACAATACACAATATCTCTATTTGAAATCATGCTAAAGAGTTTTGAAGAAAATGGTAAATATTGCAAATACAAAATAGATGAAAGTATTAAAAATTATATACTTAAAATTAAACAAGATGCATTTAGATTCGATGCTTCTTTAGATGAAGCTGCATTAAAACTTTTAAGTTTTTTAAAACACGATTGGGATTGTTATTTAACTCAATTCGGTGTTATTTGTGATATTAAAAATAAAAATGGTGATGATATCAAAAGCGTTGTTGGAAAGGTTCAAGAAAAAGAAATTTTAATTAACTCTGAAAGCGATGAAAAAGAACAAAACACTTCCAATAATCAAGACAACTCCAATGAAAACGATAACATCAACGAAATTAAAGAAGAAGATGATGATAATAAAGAGAGTAAAGAAAATGAAGAGAAGGGAGACGAAACCGAACGAATAAAGGATGAACAAATAAAGAAAGCTCAAGATGATTTTATAAATTATGTTTTCAAAAAAACAGTGTGGGATAAAAAAACGATGGCTGAGGAAGATTTTGATAGGTTTGTAAATAAGGTTGAAAAAAAGCTTAATCTTGAAGAAGATATAAAAAATATAGATATTATATATAAATCAAAAATTAGAGATGTCGGTTCGATTTCATATTTAAAATTACTGAGTAATCTTATTGAGATAAGAGCTTTTGAAAATAAACATAGTTGGGAGAACATTGATCTCAGCAGAATCATTAAAAACACTCCAAGTTTTGGCATAGGCTATAATAATGATCGTAATGAATGGGCTCGCAATATGGCGAGTTCAGTACTTGCTAGGGTATTAACAGTTTTATCCAAGGCATCAGACGAATTAAAATGCGTTCATAATGCGGAAGATGCGGTTAATATAGCTATTTTTGATCGAAAAATAATGAGCTGTTTATTAATCGATAATTCGAGTTTTTGTGCAAAATTTGAAAAAGCTATTGAAGAAAATGGAGTATACGATTATAAAACAGTTTGTTTTCGACTATTAGAAGACCTCGTTACGTATGTATATAAAATCGCAATAGACAAAAATATAAAACTGAGTACTGCACAAGATGTTCTAGAAAGCTGTCTTTACACTGCCTGCGATTTTTGTGAAGACGTTGACAAAATAACCTTGAAACAAGGTGCTTCCGTGTTCGTAACAACACTGTTTCTATTTATGACAGATTCGTCTATATGTAAAGACGAATACTTCAATTCCCACAAGAATTTTGAATATGACATTTTTTTGGAAAATGTGCTAAAGTTATGCAAATCCAAAAATCTTGAGAATATTAATATCGTAGCCATTACAGAACAGCTTTTTGAACACAGAAAATTTTTCTTCAGAAAGTAGCAAAGTCTTTATGGTTTGTTTTTCTTCCGAAAAACAAACCATAAAAGTTAATGTTGTAAGCTCTAATTTGCCCTTTGCTTACACGACAAAAACCCCGAATACGGAATAGATCTTTTGAGACAGTTCAGGAGCAGTTAGATCTCAATCGTCGCGTATGCGTCTAAAGACAAGTGTTGCATTTGTTCCGCCAAAGCCAAAACTGCAACTCAAGCCTATGTTGGTATTTCTGCGCTTTGAGACATTTGGTGTTAAGTCAATATCACAACAATCATCAGGATTGTTTAAATTTATTGTGGGAGGAATAATATTATTGCGTAAAGCTTCTGCAGTAAATATCGATTCAACAGCACCTGCAGCACCTAATAAATGACCCGTAGCCGATTTTGTTGAAGATACAGATATTTTATAGGCATGCATTCCAAAAACACTTTTTATCGCATTTATTTCTGCTAAATCTCCTTGTTTTGTTGACGTTCCATGAGCATTTATATAATCAACGTCTGAAGGAACAATTCCTGCATCTTTCAAAGCTCTAGTAATACTTAAGGATGCACCACTTGCATTTGGTTTAGGAGATGTTATATGATAAGCGTCACACGACGCTCCATATCCAATAACTTCCCCGTATATTGTTGCTCCTCGGGTTTTTGCACTTTCCAGTGTTTCAAGTGCAAGGATTCCTGCTCCTTCTCCCATTACGAAACCGTCTCGGTCTTTATCCCAAGGACGCGACGCTAAAGTTGGAGTATCATTAAATGACGTTGATAATGCACGGGCCGCTGTAAAACCGGCAATACCTAACCGACATACAACACTTTCTGAACCTCCAGCTAGTGCAAAATCACAATATCCATCTCGTATTTGATGAAATGCTTCGCCAATACTGTGCGCACCAGATGAACACGCTGACGTAATACTATAATTACATCCATTTAATCCAAAGCGTATTGCAACAAGTCCACTTGCCATGTTTCCTATAACAGACGGAATAAAAAACGGACTTACACCTTTGCGAACGCCATTATTTGCAAGACTTACCGAAGTTTCGTATAAACGAGGCAATCCCCCTATTCCACTTCCTATAATAACGGAGGTTCGTTCTTTTTCGTTCAGACAAAAATCATTCCACCCAGCTTCGGCAAAGGCATTTTGAGAGGCAATAATTGCGTAGGTTATGAATTTGTCAATTTTCCGTTGTTCTTTTGGTTCAATGTACGCGTCTGGAGAAAAATCGTTAGGTAATAATCCCGCAATCTTTGATGGAAGATCTGATACGTCAAACGTATCTATAAAACGAACTCCGCTTTCACCTGCAACAAGTCGTGCCCATGCTGTGCTAACGGAGCAACCTAGTGGACACAAAAGTCCACGACCTGTTATTACAACACGTCTGCGAATATTTTTTTCTGAATAGGAGTTGCTCATTGTTTTTATTTTTTTATAGTTTCTATATAATCTACAGCGTTAGCCACAGTTTTTATATTTTCAGCTTCTTCTTCGCTTATTGTACAGTTGTACGTTTTTTCAAGTTCCATAATCAGTTCTGCCTGTTCTAGACTATCCATTGATAAATCATCTTTAAAGGTTGCATTTTCAGAAATTTTAGATTCATCTACTTTTAAATTTTTAACCATGATTTGCTTTATTTGTTCAAAAATTTCGTTATTCATGTGTCACATAACAGTTAAAGATTAACTACCCCATGAGTGTACACGGCAGTTTACTTTTGGGTCAAGCATTTAGCATTTACCGTAGCTTTTGCGACATCTTAAATACCTAATTAAATATGCAATTGCAGTTAACGTAGTAAGCACTATTGCTAATATTCCTACGTAACTGACAAGTTTCAAGTTTGGAGATAGTGCTACACACATGATTGCGTATATAAATACAACAGATGTACACAGCTTGCTTATTAATATCGGGTTTAACGGAACTTTCTTTTTCAAAACAAGCATAGAACCTGTTATTAATACGGTGTCCCTTGTAGTTAAAATCAGTGAGACTATAAACAAAATAATGTTTGGATTTTTGAACCACACGCCCCATAAAACTAAGTTTTCAAATATTTTGTCTGCGAGCGGATCAAGCAACGCACCAATTTTTGAAATAGCGTTGTATTTTCGTGCAATATATCCATCAAAGAAATCACTAATGGCCCCTAAAAAGATAAATATAAGAGCAATCAATTTATGTTCATGTATTAAAAAAAATACTGAAATAAAGGCAGATATAATCCTAAACACACAAAGAACATTAGGAACTAATTTTATCAAAGACATACAAATTAAAACGGGGAACTTCCCCGCGTTATCAACACCCAACTAGTTCTGTTTCACTGAAAAAAAATGAAATCTCACGTCGGGCGGTGTCTTCTGCATCAGAGCCATGAACAGAATTTTGATCGATAGATATGGCATATTTTTTACGTATAGTTCCTTCTTCTGCCTTCTCAGGATTTGTAGCCCCCATTAGCTTTCTATAGTCAGCAATAGCGTTTTCTTTTTTTAAAACCTGAACAACGACAGCACCGGATGAAATGTAATTACATAAGTCATCATAAAAAGGCTTGTCCTTGTGAACGTCGTAAAATCTTTGAGCTTGTTCTTTAGTAATCCGTATAAGTTTTTGAGCAACTATACTGAAACCAGCTCCTTCGATCATTTCGTTAATTTTTCCTGTAATATGCCGCGCCACGGCATCAGGCTTTATAATAGATAAAGTAAGATTATCTTGCATAAAAACACAAAAAAGCTTTGTACCAACTGACAATTTTAGAATAACACAAATCCAAGATTAAACTTATTCAAGCCCTTTAAAAAACTATTCCTAAACAATCAACTCGAAACAAATACTTTGCAAAACAATTAACAGTACGGCAGTACGTTTTTTACGCATGATGGAGGCACTACAGTTCTTGTCCAATAAATAACGCTACTCGTAATATCTTCCTTGAATTTCGCAAAGTCAAATGATTTGCATATATATCCAGACGCACCAAGGCGATACGCGTCAAACATAGCTTCCGCGTTTATATTATTTGTGAGCATCACTACAGGTACACTCGTAAAACGACTATCGCTTTTTATGTCACGTAGCATAGATATACCATCGCGTTTTGGCATATAGTAATCCAAAAATACCAAATCCGGAGTTTTAAACTCTTCAAAATCTGTGTTTCTCTTGAGAAGACGTATAGCTTGAGCACAGTCATGAACAAACATTACATTCAAATTTGGTATTCCATCCAGTGCGCGTTGAGTAATTTTTTCATCGTCCGGATTATCTTCAACAACAAGGATGTTATATATCTTCTTTGACGTATCGATTGTCACTTTGTTGTCGTTCGCAATTCGTTTTGCGTAACCCTTAAATATTGCATCAACGGAGATTGAATAAGTTGACGCCAGCTTATAAAGTAAAGATGCAGGAATTCTACTCACCGCCGCTTCATACTTCTGTAATTGTTGAAATGAAATTCCAATAATCTCAGAAATCTCTACTAAAGTAAGCTGTTGCCGTTTTCTACAGTCTTTAAGCTTATTTCCAAGATATTTATCAAAATCACAATTATTAAAATTTGAACAACTCATATTGCTTAACTCCTATCAATTCACTTACGTCCTACTTATCCTTTTGTAACATTTTTATTACGTTACTTGTATTAGAACGACTTTTATTAAAAACTTTTTGCAATGCTTTGCTTGTTTGTTTTTGTTTCAATACATTAGAAAATTTTATTTGTTTTGAGCTCATTAATGCTCTCTTTTTTGCAACCGGTACTTCTTGCTCCTGTTTTTGAGACACGTCAGCATGTAATTCAAGTTCCCAAAGACATCCAGTATCAGACTTTACAAATTGAAGATATCCATTATTTTTTCTAAGTAACGAGTTTACGATTGAAATACCTGACGCGGGCAACTTAAATGATTTTCGAATTTTATCTCTATCTCGATTTGAAAGAGTTTTTCCATTATCGCTGAACTGAAGCATAACACGATCCCCTCGTTGGCATAATTTTGTAATTTTTATTACTAAGTCTTGCTTTGTTTTAGCGTGATTTAAAGAGTTTTCAATAAGATTTTTAAAGACACGTAATATTTCATCTTTATTCCCAATGATATGTGGTATATTCGGTTCAACATCGATTCGACACCTACGTTCATTTAATTGGCTTAATAACAAACAATACAACGGATCCAACAAATTTTCCAAATCAAATACTTTTATATCATTATTATTATCAATCAATTGACTTATATTAATACTGTTAAGTGTATACACACAATGCTCTGCAGCACTGATACACTTCAGTGTTGCTTTCTTATCTATAGCGCCAGGACTGCTCAATTCCTCTTTAAGAATTTGCAGAAAGTTTGCTATGTTACGCAGAGGTCCCTGCAAATCGTGCTGATACTTCCTTAAAAAGTCAGTCCACTCGTCTAGCATAGCAACATCGACTTCTTGCCTCTGCAGACTTACAACACCGTTGGCACTTTGTTCTGTTATAAACTCGTCTTTGTTATTTTTTCTGACAACCATCGCCTTGCTCCTATGTTTAAACTACTTGCACTTCCTAAGCGTTTTGACATTCTAAACAAAAGGCGAGTTCCATAAAAGGTTGAAAACGCGAAACAATCTCAACTCCTAATTGAATTTTTGAGCAAAATATACACACTATATGTGAAAGTATATATTACAATTAGTTTTTCTTCAAAAAAATAGTTATATTTTTTTGTGGTTGTAACAATTAGTATAAAATTATCAATTTTTTTATCCTATTACCTTTTATACTCAATCAAAATTAAAAGAGTTAGAAAGAGATACAAAATGTAACTCATTACAATTATTCAGAGAATTTTCTAAAAAATTAAGAAGAAATTAACGATATTTTTGTAGCGTACAAAAAAGGGCATGATTTCACGAGCAATTTAATGTTTTCTCCGTATAACTCAAATACTTGCACAGTAAGAAGGCATGAAGAATTTAACTATAAACAAGAATGGATAGAATACATAAATAACTCTGCAAGCACATCGAGATTAATAAGGTTCGGGAAAGTTGGGCTAGATTTGCTATCAACAGAAAACTCTGTACAGTGTGAATCAAGTATAAATCTCATTGAAACGGATGCTAAACAAGTTACGTCATTAATATGTGGTACAACGTTCATCGAATCTAAATTATTCCCAATAAAAAATACAAACCTTAATCGGTCGGGTGCTGCTTATGCGTCATCTTTTCAAGGGGCAATTCCAACTGGACCTGTGTCTCCTCAGTTAATGCATCAGGTAATGTGTGGAGCACTTTCTGAAATATTAGTTATACAATTAGCTTTTACGCAAAAGCGAGGCGACGTAAATAAAGCGGTAGTAACTTCAGTACAAAAATTTGAAAATTGCTTTATTACAATGGCGGACATGGTTACATATGAATATATGACAATATTTGAGTTTTCATACTTGTCTTATGGAGTGACTATAAAATCTATGGAACAACCGTCAGGTGATAAAGCCCACGCCGCAGATGGACAATTTTCATATCAGTTTGATTTTTCTGGAAATATAGGGAAAAACAAAGTTGGCACTTAATTTTATCTTAACTACAAACAGTTTGACATATTTATTTAGCAGGTGTTTAATCAGTGGTAGTTGGTTAATTCATTAATTTATATGTTGCAGAGCATGAAAATCGAAGGCGGTCATCGTCTTGAAGGTACTATTGAAATAAGTGGTGCAAAAAATTTGGCTCTTCCTGCAATTGCTTCTTCACTTCTAACTGATCAGCAGGTAATATTGCACAATGTTCCAAAATTGACAGATGTTGCTTCAATGCTGGGACTATTAGGATATTTAGGTTGTGATGTTTCACGTAGTGGAGATACTGTTACTTTGTGTACGAAAGACGTTATTAATGTGGATGCTCCTTACGATTACGTTCGTAAAATGCGAGCATCAATTCTATGTTTATCTCCGCTAGTTGCTCGTTGCGGTCGTGCTGAGATTTCTTTACCTGGTGGTTGTGCAATAGGATTGCGTAGTGTTGATTTACATATACGGACGCTAATTCTGATGGGAGCTAATGTTTCTATAGAAGATGGACTTATAAAAGCTTATGCACCAAACGGATTAATAGGTTGTGATATTGATTTTCCTAAAGTAACCGTTACTGGTACTGAAAATGCTTTAATGGCAGGTGTATTTGCAAAAGGTGTGACTAGACTTATTAATGTGGCAAAAGAACCTGAAGTCCAAGAGTTTGCAAAATTATTAAATCTTATGGGAGCTAAGATATCCGGCATTGGAACGTCCGTACTTGAGATTGAAGGCGTTGAGCAATTACATGGCACGGAATTCAGTATAATTCCGGATAGGATAGAGGCTGGTACTTATGCTATTGCGTCCGCTATTACACATGGAAGCATTTTTCTAAAAAATTGCGTGTATGATCATTTGCAAAGTTTTTTTACTGCACTGCAACAGACAGGAACAACTATTCAAAATAGAAAAGATGGCGTTTTGATTACAAACGACCTCGATACCATATATCCATATTGCATATATACTAATCCGTATCCTGCATTTCCTACAGATTTGCAAGCACAATACATGGTTTTAATGAGTGTATGCCATGGGAACGCAACGATAACAGAAAACCTTTTTGAAAATAGGTTTATGCACGCGCAAGAGCTTACTCGTATGGGAGCAAGAATATACATTGATGGAAAAAATGCACGTATAACTGGTGTTCCGTCTTTAAAAGGAGCTCCCGTTATGGCAACGGATTTAAGAGCCTCTGTCGCACTGGTTTTAGCTGGTTTAGCCGCAGAAGGGACAACAATTGTTAACCGCTTATACCACATAGATAGAGGTTACGAAAATATAGACGACAAACTTCGTTCATGCGGAGCGGTATTAGAAAGAGTTGGTCAATAGTGTCTATATTCAAACGATTAAAAATAGCAATAGTAAATTTAATTTCAGGAAAATCACCTGTTGATATCGAAGAGTTAGAGAATTTATTAATAGAAGCTGATTTTGGTGTATCTTTATCTTCAGAACTGGCAAGCAAACTTAAAAAAAATACTGATGTTAAAAGTATTCTTACGTCAGAATTTAATAAAATATTTAATGGATATATAAAAGATATTGATACTTTTGGACATAAACCATTTGTAATAACTCTTTGTGGAGTTAATGGTTCCGGTAAAACAACAACTGTTGCAAAACTTATATATAAATTCAAATCACAAGGCTTATCTGTTGACGTTTCAGCGTGCGATACATTCAGAGTTGCCGCAGATACTCAATTAGAAAAATGGACTGAAAAACTCGGTTGCAAACTGTTCAAAGGAACAAATAAAGATCCAGCAAGTGTTGCTTATGTGGCACTGAATGAAACAGAAAGCGATGTCCTTATTATTGATACTGCAGGACGGTTGCCAACAAATAAAAACCTTATGGATGAATTACAAAAAATTTATCGTGTAGTAAAGAAAATTGACGCATCAGCTCCTCATCTTAATTTGTTAGTATTAGATGCAACAACAGGTCAAAATGCAATTGAACAGGTTAAATCGTTTGGTAATGTTTCTCCAATGGATGGTTTTATCCTTACGAAAGCTGATGTTGGAGCTAAAGGTGGTTTCATAGTTCGAATCGTGAACGAATTGCATATTCCTGTATTCGGTATAGGAACAGGAGAACAACCTGAAGATTTTAAAATGTTTAATATTAACGAATTTGTAGAAAATTTAATTGAGGAGTAAAATGAAAAAATTGTATATGTACGGATTATCAATAATCGCCGGACTTGCGTCGGGATATTTTAATATTCCAGTAGTATTAGATATAGCAAAATTTATATCCGAAATATTCATAAGAATTTTTAAGTGTATAAGTATGCCAGTTGTTTCCCTCTCTGTAATAGTGGCGTTGGTATGCTATGGTGAAGGGAAAGATACATCGAAGATTTGGAAAAAAGCATTACAGTATACAGGTCTTACGACAATAGTCGCAGCAAGTGTTGCTGCCGTATTGTATTTGGTTTTTAACCCTCCAAGTGTTCCGCACTTAAGTGGTTCAACTTCAAATGTTCCGGTTTCGGATACTGGATATGCTCAGTATTTTTTAGAAATAATTCCAGACAGTATAAGCAAGGCATTTATTGACCACAAAGTCCTTAGCGTACTTTTGATAAGCGTTATATTAGGCTTTGCTATACGATACATAACAGAACAAAAAATAAAAGATACTCTTACATCATGCATTCAAGGAATACATAGCGCGTTTTTTGCTATAACAAAATTCATTGTCAAAATCCTGCCTTTTGGAATGTTTGGTTTTGTAAGTGTAAGCATGCAGGAGTTAAATCATGGAATGAATTTACAAGGAATGGGAAAATATTTTCTTGTAATAACATGTGCCAACCTTGTACAAGGGTTAATTGTTTTGCCGACTTGGCTTTTACTAAAAGGTATAAACCCACTCAAAGCGTTTAAAGGTATGGCTCCTGCTTTGTCTGTTGCACTATTTTCAAAATCATCGTCTGGAGCGTTGCCGGTTACTATACACGCTGCAGAACAAAACCTTGATGTACAACAAAAAGTAAGTCGCTTCGTTTTCCCTCTTTGTACAACTATAAACATGAATGGATGTGCTGCATTTATATTTACGACAGTCATTTATGTAATGCAGAATTATGGAGTTATGATAGACTACTTAACAATCATTACATGGATTGTTATAGCATCATTGGCAGCCATAGGTAACGCTGGTGTTCCTATGGGGTGCTTCTTTCTTAGTGCCAGTCTATTGTCTTCAATGAACATACCAATGCCACTACTCGGGATTATATTACCGATATACAGCGTTATTGATATGTTGGAAACAGCTCTCAATGTTTGGTCTGACAGCTGTGTAACATTAGTAATAAATAAACATATAAAAGATTAATGAATTGCTGCACGTCTCAATCGATCATTGATTGCAATGCCGATGCCAGTATTTGGTATTGGCATTATTGCTATTCCTTTAAATAATCCAGAACAATCTGCCCTATATTGGTATTCAAATAGATTTTTTGCAGCTTCTTCCAAGTTGCCTGATGGACTTAAATTAAGAAAAAATGGAATATCAACATTACCAAAAGCCAAAAATGCTTCATCATTTAAAGGTTTTGTTACGTTAATACGTAACGGTAAATGGGGAGAATAATGCTTTAACATCATTCCAGGAGCAAGTATTTTATTGGTATGAATTTGTGTCTCAATTCTTTTATTTAATATATGTTCAATTTCAGTTACAATAACCCCTCCAGAGCGCAATAAAACATAAGGTTCTGCACTTAAATTAATAATCGTGCTTTCAACTCCTACAGAACAAGCACCACCGTCGATGATCATTTTGACTTTATATCCTAAATCAGCATGAACCATGTCGGCACTTGTCGGACTTAAATTATTGGATGAATTAGCGCTAGGAGCAGCGAGGGAACTACCAAACGATGATATAAGTTCAAGAGCTATCGGATGTGACGGGCAACGCAACGCTATTGTATCAAGTCCTGCTGTAACGTATTTTGATACACCATTCGAAGGCTTCGACGGTAAAACTATTGTTAACGGTCTTTGCACGCCAAACCAAAAGTGCTGAACAAGCTTACGGGCATCGTCATTGAAGTATGCTAATGTTTCTGCCATTTCTAATGAACTTACGTGAGCTATCAAAGGATTACATAAAGGTCGCCCTTTTATTGAATAGATCTGTTTTATCGCTTCATCGTTTTTTGCATCTGCAAATAATCCATATACCGTATCTGTAGGAGCCACAATTGGTTCGCCTGATTGCAACAATCTTACAGCTAATTCAATACTGGTCACAATTTTTATTAAAACTTTTTGATATGTAAACAGTTTACCTGAATTTATATGAATTGTGGTACATCATGTTTTTATTTAAAACATTGCATGGTATAATGCTTGTATGTAGAGATAATGCTTTTGTGCAGTTATTACTGCGAAAATATATTTTTTGTGCGACATATCGTCGCAACTATAAAGTGTTATTTATCAAACAAATTTTATGAGTTCAAAAACTGTTGCTTTGCCCGATTTAACTGATACAAGCTACTCAACTATATTAAAAGTTTCTGCTCCGACAATGCTATCGGCTTTGTCATCAAATATTATGGAAGTAATCGATCAGATGATCTTAGCTCATTACTCTCCTGAAGCTATGGCCGGAGCAGCGTCTGCTGGCATGTGGTGCGGAACGTTTCGATGTACAACTATATCACTAGTTTTTATTGCGGGCGCTTTTGTTGGTAATTATAACGGAGCAGGAAAATATAAATTTGCCGGAATGCCGGTGTGGCAAATGATTTGGTTTTCCATGTTTCTATTTGTTTTATCAATTCCTATATCAATGTTTTGTGGTCCGTACGCAATCGCTCCCGCCTTGCAAGCTGAAGGATTACCTTACTTTAAACTGCTCATGGCATGTGTTCCAATTTTTACAATGAGAAGTGCGATAAATGCGTTCTTTATAGCAATAGGTCGAGGATATTTGGTTGCAATATCAGTATTTATTGCGATAATATTTAATACAATTGTTGATTTAATATTAGTTAATGGACATTGCGGTATTACTGCTTTTATGGGGGCAAAAGGTGCGGCAATAGGAACAATAGTAGCTGGAATATCCGAGCTTGTATTTGCTTTTGTATTTTTTCTAAACAAACAAACGCGTAAAAAATACAATACGTTAAATTGTAAATTACGTCTTAGACATCTTAAAAGGTATATAAAAATGGGAGCATTCGCGAGTACTGGACATGTATGCGAAAATCTTGTATACAGCCTTATTTACTATTGCTTGGCGAGAACGAGTACTGAATATGCAGTTATTCAGACTATTTGCTTAACAACGTACATGTTTCTTTTAACTGCTGTTATGGGAATAGAAAAAGGAATAATGTCGATGACGGCAAATCTTTTAGGTGCAAAATTACGGTCGAAAATAGATAAACTGCTATTGCGTGGTATTATCATACACATTGCGATAGCTATTATTTTTTCAGCTGTTGTAATGTTGTTTCCAAATATAATAATAGGTAATTTTATAGATCTTAATACAGCAGATCCTGATTTTATAAATCGTACGATAAATGTATTACATGCAGTTTTATTATGTTATGTAATAGATGGTATTGTATGGGTTGAAGCTGGAGTACTCGAAGGAGGCGGAGATCTTAATTTTCAAATGGTTGTTTTAGCTTTGTCTGCATGGATATGCATTGCCTCCCCTATTTTTCTTATGTATCATGCAGGAACCTTAACTGAAGGAAAGAATTGGACATTAAGTGTATGCTCAGCAATACTAAACGCAATAGTTCTTTTCAAGAGATATCGCTCTGGTAGATGGATACATATAAGCATATAGAACACCCTATTCTATTGAAACCGTTTTGACGTTAGTGTCAATTAATACTATGCCTTTGCGATTTAAAATCCCAGGTTTAAAGGTCATTGTTGTTATTTCAGGTGTTGTTGTTCCTATTGTTAGGATTGATGTTCCGCCTATTGAAAACCCGGGCTTATCCATAGCGAAAGAAATTTTCGCTATGTTATTACCGAACGAAACCGTTCCTTTGCACTGCGAAAGATCTCTGGTAATATATAATTCTTTCGTTCTAGGGCTAACAACGTCAATCTCAAAATTTTGACTTGCGACGATGCCAAACGGAATGTCTTTACCTGATACGTATAGTTTTGAAATGCTCTTTGGCAAGGTAATTGTTCCTGAATATTGAGACCAATCGCCATTAATGCGTAACTCGTGAACAGTAGATGGAGCCTGTATTTTCAACGACTGTTTTCCTATAAGCCCAGCGTTTATATTGACAGTACTTAATGTAGTAGACAGTGGTAAAATTCCTTGTTTTACAGTCCGGTTCCAATCGATTGTTGGAAATGTTTTTTCACCTTCTTCATTCATATCCGTATCAATGTATCCTTCTTCGGATATAAGTTGATCAATCGTTTTTACATAGTTTAATGACGTTTTATACATTTCAATATTCACATCATTTTTATCAGTTGGGTATGTACAAGATTTTTGCAAAAACTTTAAGCATTTCTGTTTTATGTCGGCTATATCATTTGTGTTATCAGCTTTTCCAAACCAAATACTATTTTTGTCCTTCATGCAATTTGGAGCAGAACTTACGATATACAAAACTGTTCCATTGCTTTTGTTAAAGTTTCCTACAGGTATGTAATCAATATTTGAGCCGTTGTCAAAATCGGATAACATAGAAGATGTTATTGCAATATTGTTTCTATCTCCACTGATAGCAGAAAGAATTGGTTGTATCTTAGCTTTTTCATTCGTTTTAAAAATCGGAACAGTAGAGCCTTTTGTGTTACTGTTAATATATATGTGTTTTATTTGATACGTATTGTTATAAAATTCCATTGTCGAGTTACCAGGCGTTGTACAATGTACATCTGACCAAATTCCGCTTTTATTTGATGTCGAAAAAATACAATTTTCAAATTTAACGGGGGCACGAACAATGACTGCACTAGAATATAAACCATAACTTCCAAGTTGGCATACTTTTTTTGTTCCAAATTTATAAATGCTTGAGTTTGAACCATCGGGAGCTCGGTGTATGCGGACGTTTTTAAAGGTTACAGGGGATTGTATATCTAGTATTATTCCTTTTCCCAATGTTATTGTTTGTTTTTTTGTTCCCTCGATCACAATCGGTTTATTTTGAGGATGTTTGATAACAACAATAGAGATCGATGTATTACTCCATGATGTTGATATTACAGGTGTTATATCGTTTCCCCAATTAACATTTTTAGTAAGTTTCATATCATTGTCTATTATGTACAATTTTCCTCGTTTTGTTACCCAAGACCCCCAATATTTACCACTTTCCGCATTTTGATTAGCAGTTAACTTTTTTTGACCATCCTTATACAAAAAATTATCATAAAGTACTGTATCTTGGTAATAATTAACATCTTTTGCTCCATCGCTGGCGACAGAGATATGTGAATGTTGTATAAAAAATAGTATTGCAGTATAATAAAATATATTTTTTGTAAGTTTTGTAAACATGTAATTGCAGAAAACATAATAATATTTGTCATTCTAATAATAATTGAACATCTTTAAAATAAAGTTAAAATCGCTTTCATTGATATGTTTGCTTGTATTTCTGAGTGTATGTTATATTTCAAGTATGGTGCTGACCTGTTTGAAAGGAGGGGAGAAAAATGGAAGTTAACGTAAATGATAATAATGTTGAACAAGCGTTGCGCCTTTTAAAGCGTAAAATGCAACGCGAAGGTGTCTATCGTGATATAAAAAATCATCGAAGATACGAAAAACCCTCCGTTAAAGCAAAACGTAAGCGTACGGAATCAATTCGTCGTTCAAGGAAACTTGCTCGTCGTAAAAGAGAATATGATAATTAATA
This sequence comes from uncultured Pseudomonadota bacterium, assembly GCA_902796345.1. Taxonomy (GTDB): domain Bacteria; phylum Pseudomonadota; class Alphaproteobacteria; order RUG11792; family RUG11792; genus RUG14087. The sequence continues at coordinate 7,433 of CADBOF010000008.1, read as the reverse complement.
TAAGTATTCCTATGAAGCAAGAGAAAAAAACTCTTGCTTTATTCAATCTTTAATTTTAATAAGTATAAAAATTTTAGCATGCTGGTGTGATTAATGCTAAAATAATACTGTTTTTAAACCTTTTTTAAGATTTATGAAAAAGATTTTAATATGTAGTATTATTTGTTTATTAGGGGGGGGCATTATTTCTTCATCTGCAAGTAGTATTTCTAAAAATAAACTTAGTACTTCAATTAACAATCAATTGACTTCTCAACCAGCAGTTAAAAATAATTCTAAAGAATTTAAATTAAAAAAATTTCGAATAGGTTTTGAAGTCGGAGCGAGAGGCAGAAAGGATCATCCTTTATTGACTTTAAAAGAAGATATAGAAACAAAGGCTAAAAATCTTTGTAAAAATGGTAACGATATCAGAATTTCACAAGCAGAATTATCAAAAATGATGGAAACTATAACAACGGAGACACCAAATCTTCAAGCAACAATTGAGAAATTAACTGTCGTTGAAAAGGTACGCCTTGAGACATTAGTTGGAAATGTTCTGCAAAAATCTTTGTCAGCTTTTATGCAGGGACGCGACGTAACTAAAGATGATATTAAAGAGCCTATGGATAAAATTTGTGATTTTCTAAGCATTGATGAACATACTCAAGCAAATGTTTGGAGTGCATTTCACAACCCTAAATATTTTTACGTTTTGAAGGTATTATCGGACGCTCCTAAATTAATTAAAAATGATGTAACTATTGATGAATTAAATCAAGCTTTACATGAAACTATGGGAAGTATAATAGATGTTACATTGAGAACAAATAATATTGGTTCACCCTTTAATTTTAAGGTTGTATCAACAGATTATGTTAACTGGGATTTATTCGCAAATTTATTTGTTAACTATGCTTTGACTGATGAATTTTATTTTATAGCGGGGATTGGATTTAATTACGACCTGGAGAATAAAAAAGGTCATTCGTTCTATGGTAGAGATTATGAAAAGGCACGTAAAGATAGATTTATAGATGCAGATCACGAATTTAGTTTCTATCATACTAAGTATGCAATAACTCCAAGAATAGGATGGGGACGCCAATTGACACGACGTTTTGCGATAGAAGTAACCGCTTATGATCAAATAACAAAAATTGAATATGATTGTTCGAGTATATATACAAAATATCCAATAGTAAAAATGATGCAATCGTATTTTCCTGGCATAACTACAATATGTCCTAATAAAAAACAGTCTAATTGGGTAAATATATTTGGGCTTGAAACAGCTTTTAAGTTCAATATAACTAAAAATTTCTTTACAAAGCTTGGAACATTTTTTGCTTGTGATTGTAACATATTCAAGAAAATACAACCATTTGATTTAAACTCATACTATTTTGGGGTTAGTTTGTCCTTCGGTTATACATTTTAATTGGAATGTTTTTTTACGGTGATGATTTATGAAAAAGAATTATTGACTAATTATTACTAGTTCTATGTCAAATTGTTGTGTGATAAAATTTTTCCGGAAATGGCGAAGATAAAAAAGTTATAAATGGCAATTGATTGTGCATTTTCTACAAATGAATACCGTTTTAGATATAGAGCGGCGGGAATTATTGTTGATGGCGATGAAGTTCTATTAGCAGGGGCTGACTTTAATGGGGATTATACGTATTACTCAGTTGGTGGAGCTGTACATGCTGGGGAACTAGCTGAGGATGCTTGTGTTCGAGAAATATTTGAAGAAACTGGTATCAAGTTTGAGATAGATCGTTTAGCGGTAATACATGAATGTATTTATGACGGTTTTTATTTTGATACAGTAGGGAAAACGTGTCACGAAATATCTTTTTATTATATGATAAAACCAAAAGGCACAAAAACACTTAAAGTAACAAAAAGCGTAAACAGTTCCGGTCGTATAGAAAATATGCACTGGATAAAGTTAAGTGAGCTTAATAAATTACCGGTCTATCCAAAGTTTTTACATGCATATTTGATGCATCCATGTCGTGAGCTAATCCATATTGTTACTGACAATCGATCAAAAAAAGATAAAAATAATTAGATAATACGCAATATATGTGATAACTTGAAGCAATTTGATGTTAAATGTACCATTTTTGTAGAGATTTGTTGATGGGTTTTTGTAATGCGTATCAGGTATCTGTACTGCGATTGCCATTATGACATTCATCCTGATACGCTAGGAGAACCTATAGGGCATGAACGTTTAGGATTTGGTTAAAAGTACAACTGTTATAAATATGGGTTTTTATCCGACAAAAAAAGCAAATCGTTGAAAAAACGAATATAAAAAAACTTTTTCTGTAAGTGGTTTCTTATTAATCGTCATTCTGTACGCACTTTCGTAAAAGACTAGTCGCAATACAAATTCCAAATATAAACATGCCAATACATAGAATTTGTCCTATAGTCAAAGTAATATTACAAAAATTAATTGTATCAACATCTTTGAAAAACTCTATAGCAAATCTTGATGAGGAATATATTACACAAAATAACGCTGTATAAACACCAGTTCCAATTGATAGCCATCCTCTGCATCTCAAAACAACAGATAGTACAGCAAAAGTCAAAAGTCCTTCGGTCATTGCTTCGTATATCTGCGTGGGATATCTTGGCAAAGAATCGATTGCTTTAAAAACAACACCGTACTCACTTGCCCATACCTTGCCAACAAGTTCCTGATTTACAAAATTAGCCATTCTTCCTGTAATAAGAGCAACGGAAGCAGAGAAACATAACGTATCAGCTAAAAACAATTTTGGAACATTATTATTACGAGAATAAAACCATACGTAAACCATAAGACCGATAAGACCGCCGTGAAATGATAACCCACCCCTTCTTAGCATTACTATTTCAATGGGATTTGTAAAATAATATCCAGGTTCAAAAAAAAGTACATGTCCTAGTCTTGCAGCTATTACCGTTACTAATATTGCTCCAAAAAGAAATTTATCTAATTGGTTTAATGTCATTTTCGAATGACCAACCTCTGCCGTTCTTTTAACAATTGCGTTTGAAAATGCCCACGCAATTACGAGCGATATAGCAAATAAAATTCCATACCAATAAATTTCTAGATGTCCAATATGCAAGGCTACTGGATCAATGTCTACTACTGTCACTAGCCTCTCCACAAAGCACTTTGTTTAATGCATATAAGAATTCCCTCTCAAGTTCTGTGTATCGTGCTGTACACACTGTTTTTTTCGTTATAACCATTAATAAATCGCCTGGTTTTAAAAGTTGTGAATGCTTTCTAATAATTTCACGAACTCTGCGTTTTGCTCTATTGCGACAGACTGCATTGCCAACAGACCTTTTGCTGGCAACAATGCATGTCAAGAAAGAAGAATACTTTCTATAGTTTGCTAGAACCAATGTCAGCATCTGAGTCCGTTTTCTTATACCGGTTTTATGTAATAATAAAAAATCGGACTTCTTTGAGATGCTGTTCATGTTACTAAGCACTTAATACTTTGCGTCCCTTCGCTCTACGGGAATTAAGAACTCTGCGACCATTATGTGTTCTCATTCTTGCACGAAAACCATGTCGTCTTTTACGAACTAGCCTACTTGGCTGATATGTTCTTTTCATTAAAATCTCTTAGATATCATACATATTTGTAGTATAACATTGTTAACGAAACTACGGCATTTGTTAGTGTGTTAGTACATACTCAACTCCATTTAAGAACTCATAATTATTTGCTCTGCATCGCGGTAATTTTTCTGACAAATTTTTTAATAATGTTGGATTTTTGATAAACCGTTCAAGTGTATTAAAAATATCATTTATAGTCAATGTCTGTTCATTTAAAACAACCGTTCCGTTTCCTAGAGCCTTTGCATTGGCATCCTGATCGCCGTTTACTGACCTACTATAAGGGATAAGGATTGATGGAATTCTAAACCCTATAATTTCAAACACAGTCGACGCACCTGAACGAGAGATAACAAGATCTGATTGTTGATAAAGTTCGGCAATATCGTTAAAAAAGTCAGATACAATTGCTTCAATTCCTGATTCTGTATATAGCTTTTTTAGCTTATCAATATCATTTTGCCGAGCCTGTTGAAATACTTTGACATTTTTCAATTTACATATTGCAGGCGCAACGATATCTGCAAAGATTTTTGAACCTTGACTCCCTCCAAACACGAGTATCGTAAAAACTGAATTGTTAGGACGCTTGCTATTTTTATATAAGTGATCAAACCTTGTTGGGTTTCCTACACATCTAATACGTTTAGATAATCTGGAACTGTTTCTTAAGGAACCTAAGACATTTTCAAACGCTGTAAATATTCCTTTTGCTTTCGACATTAGGATTGCGTTAGCTCGTCCCATTACCGCATTCTGTTCGTGTACTATTGTCCTTATTCCCAGTATCTGAGCTGATGCTACGGGAGCAAATGATGGATATCCACCAAATCCTATTACACAAGCAGGACGATTTTTTATAAACTTATAAATGTTTGTTACGACGTTTTTCAAAACGCTTAGTATTAATAATACTTTGGATTTGATGTTTATTTCTTGTTCTGTAACTTCAAAAGTCACGTTATCTCCGATATATTGTTTACCTCGTTGGTCAACAATGAATTCAACTTCGTACCCAGCATTCACTAACTGTTCAGAGACACATTTTGCTGGAAAAACATGTCCACCCGTTCCTCCTGCTGCAATTACTATTTTAATCATCGTACTTTGATGTTTGTATGTCGGGAAGATTATACGTTATTATAAGACGATGGTGATTAATAATTTTTTACAAAGTAAAACTGATTGTTTATGATGAAACACCTTTTTCCAATTGTTTGTATACTTTGCTGTAATATCGCCGATTGCGAAATAACAAATTTGTTTCATATGTTGGATAAACATATTCCAAATGTTTTTGTGCGATGGAGTGGAACTGTTGTTAAACGTTCCTGGGAACATATTTTAAAAACGGAACTTGTTAATGCTCATCAATTAACAGGTTTAGATAAGAAATTTGGAAAGAAGTATTCATATAAGAAATACCAAGATTGTGAATTTGGTATCGATCCTAGCACTAATTTTCAACATTCATGTGTTTGTATATTAACAGATCTAAATATTTATAAAAACATCGGAACTATTAAAGGATTTTTTACAAAAGAACAATTGTTAAAATATAAGAAACATCTCAATAATCTAATTCAAGGCAATGTTTTGTTAGAAGTCATTCAAATAGGATACAATTCCTCAATACCTGAATATTCAATATCACGACATATCCAGATTGATTTAAAAAACGTATCCGTAAACATTATTTTTAAATCAGTAGATGTTTATTTTTCAATAATTGTCGATAATTCGTTATCTGAGGATTCGAACAAACCGGTTATAAAGTCGATAAAATTAGAAAGACATTTACCACTAAAAAGGTCAAGTGAGAACAATCAACAAATACTCCGGTTACAAATTGACGAAGTGGACAATTCAAGGCAAAATAAAATATTTGAAAACTGACAAAACTCTTATTTTGCAACACTTACCAATGCTGGACGTAAAAGTCTATCAGCAATCATAAAACCATCCTGCATTACTGTAACAACGGTTCCTTTTTCTTTATCACTTTCGACCTCGTTAATAGCTTGATGAACTGTCGGATCAAATTTTTCATTAAGGGCTTTTACTATTTTTATTCCTTGTTTTTCCATAATATTATCCATATTGGCTACGGTCATTTTTATACCTTCTGCTATTTTGCTATCAGAGTCAGAACAGGTTTTTAATGCCAGTAGTAAATTGTCTCGAATTGTTAAAACATCCTTCGCAAAATTGCTAATTGCGAACTTAGAAATATCAGATTTTTCTTTTTCTGTACGCGTTTTCAAATTCTGTAGTTCAGCCGCAAGACGCAAAACATGGTCTTTTAATTCCTTTATCTCATCATCTGCTGATTTTTTACTCTCATCTGTGCAGTTGTCATTTATTTTTTCATAATCACTACAATGCTTTGTTTTTTTTTGATTGATATTTTTTTCGTTAAGTTTGACGTTTTTATCATTATTCATGTCATCCATACTCTCAAACTCTCCCGAACTGTTGTTTTTATTCAAAATTGTTTATTCCCAATAAAAAGCATATCACAAAAAGGATACAAATTTATGTCGATGTTGCCTATTTTGTATTTTTATTTTCAGGATGTATTTGATTTTTTATTTAAAACAAGAATAACTAAAGTATCTAAATATATGTTTTTGTTTTGTTCAAAATGCACCTAATCTTAATGAAATATTCCTTTGCGATTATGAATAGTTAAACAAACGGCATTTTGAATGAAATACAAAACACCAGAACAGAAAAATTTAAAAACAAATGCCGGGATTGTTTGTAACAACAATCCCTTTAATTAATATAGGGCTATTTTTTGGTATATTCGCCATCAACAGTTTTGTCTCCATTTGCTTGTTCGTTTGATTGAGTATTGTTTTGTTGTTGACTATCTTTATACATAAGGTCTCCTATTTTCATTGAAGATTGAACTAACGCATTCGATTTATTTTTAATATCGTCAACATTTTCTCCATTCAGAGCATCTTTAAGGGCTGTTAAATCTGCTTCAATTTTGCTTTTATCGTCTGCTGATAATTTATCACCGTAGTCCGTCAACCCTTTTTCTGTTGTATTGATCAATGTTTCCGCACGATTTTTTTCTTCAATTAGTTCTTTTTTCTTTTTATCTTCTGCTTCGTTCATTTCTGCGTCTTTAAGCATTTGTTGAATTTCTGCCTCAGATAGACCACCTGAAGATTGAATACGTATTGTTTGTTCTTTTCCTGTGGCTTTATCTTTTGCAGATACGTTTACTATCCCGTTGGCGTCTATATCAAAAGTAACTTCAATTTGAGGGACACCGCGACGTGCGGGAGGTAAACCTATCAAATCAAATTGACCTAATAATTTATTTTGGGCGGCGATTTCTCTTTCACCTTGGAACACACGTATTGTAACGGCGCTTTGATTATCTTCAGCTGTCGAAAACACCTGACTTTTTTTAGTAGGAATTGCTGTGTTTTTATCAATAAGCCTCGTAAATATTCCTCCTAAAGTCTCAATACCTAAAGACAATGGTGTAACATCCAACAACACTACATCTTTTACATCGCCTTGTAATACTCCCCCTTGAATTGCTGCACCTAATGCAACAACTTCATCAGGATTTACACCCCTACTAGGTTCTTTCCCAAAAAATTGTTTTACTGTTTCGATGACTTTAGGCATACGACTCATACCACCAACCAGTATTACGTCTTTAATATCGCTTGTTGACAATCCGGCATCTTTTAACGCTGTTTTGCATGGCTCTATAGTTCTTTTAATCAAGTCATCAACCAACGATTCAAGTTTTGCTCTCGTGAGTTTTACGCTAAGG
>CADBOF010000007.1 GCA_902796345.1 uncultured Pseudomonadota bacterium | reverse complement strand
GGGCACTCAACTTTTCCATTCCCTCGCCTAAGATATTTTTACTAAATTCTCTTAACCGTTGTCAACCCCTCAAGACTAAAAAAATTTAAAATTTTTACGTTTTCTGCATTCTGCATTATGTTCCATACGAACAAACGCTGAAGACTGATTAGTTGCCTATCTCTACGTTTATGTAAGATAAACAACCATCAGAATACGGCTATTTTACAAATAGCCGATATTGCGAATTTTATATAAATATTTTTCGACGAATTTTTTACTGTAAGGAGTTGTTGCGTCGCCTTCGAGCAAAGCGGAGCTTTCCCGCAAAGTATTCTCAAGGAATGTTATAAACATGGTATTATCAAATTCGTATAAATCCATTTTACCGAACGATTTCTCGAGACTTCTGTGTAGTTCAAAACACTTAAAGCAAGTATCATTTTGCATAGACAACCCTTCATTTAATATCTTAATTGCTGTTTTTTTATCGGAATTATCTCTTTTAATATCTTTTTTTAAATGAAATAATTCTATAAATGGTTCCAATAGGTCGCGCTGTGTACTTTTATCTCTATTTAAATGCTCCAAACCAAACATTTCGAAATCATAACGGAACCCATGTGAATTCATCGACAAACGTAATAGTTGCAGATCAAATGGATTTTTAAGATTGGCAGAATAACGTATTGGCAATAATTCAGGATTTTCGTATCTAAAAAGACGCATTTGATTAATACAGTTCCTTTGTAAAATGTCGTGATAGCTTGTTGTCAATTCGAACTTAGGGCTTCTTAAGCTTATAGAATTTAGGGACGGAATATAGAAATTATTGTGACCGCCTCTGATAAAACCAGTTATGCGAAAGCTTAATAGATTGGTATAAATATTATTTCCAAAGTAGTTTTTACCCCGATTGTTCCAACAGATAGCCAATACCTCATCTAAGTTGTCATATTTTATAAATTCATTTAATAAAGCCATTATTTCGTTTTTTGAATATATGTGATTTTTCGGTATGTTAAAAAATTCTTCTAAATATTTTACTATTAATTCACTGTTGAATTTATGAGTGGTATTGTAGAATCGTTTTTTATAAATTTGTTCATTACGTCCATTTAAAGTTAAATAGTGGCACAATTCATGGAATAATCCAAGCATACTTTCATAATCTTTATTAAACCCATTTAAAAACTTCGCCCCTTCGTAATTATCTGGAAAACGTTTATATAAAGAGTCACTATCATCATATCTATCTTCCCAATTGAGAAAGATAATAGATACATCTTCTAAACTCACGCATTTGGTCTTCCCTGAAGCCTCGAAATTTGTGCTCTTTTTTAGGAATTCTGTATCTCCACCTACTATTTCCAAACATCGTGTAGGTTTATATGATATTTCAATATTTTGCTTACATTTATTTTTAACCCAATCAGACAAAGACTCAAAATTCTTTTTTTCAAATTTAGTAAACAGCTCTTTAGGATCACATTTAGCAACCAAAGACGAATTTAAAAAGATTGAGTATATTAACATTTTCCCTTCTGGGAAACGCAACATTTCGTTAAAAACATTCTCAACAAAACATAGACTAAAGCGCGCTGAGTGATCTGAACAATTTTTAACTGTTATCAACGTACGTATTTCATCAGACATACTGACTACCTTTTCGCTATATTTTTCATATTTATAATTATTGAAGCCAACTAAATCCAAATAAAAATCGACGATAGCCCAGCTTTTATCTTCGCAACCAGACCATTTCCATAAGTCGTGATCTGCAGGCGCGTTACCATCTAGAGTAAATGTTGCAAAAGTAGTTCCATACTTACTAAACCTAATAGCGTCTTTACTCTCTGTCTTTGCTTTCCCGTCATTTATAATTGTTCTGCCATTTTTATCTGTTACCAATGAATCCACTTTTATCGTCTCTACTGTGTATCCCAAATTCCGCATGGCGCATGCAACTCTCAGTAGAGATAGGTTAACGTCTATAGGTTCCTGTTTTATTAAATTTTCTGCTTTAGGTTCAAATATCCGAAGTTTATCGGAAATTGTATTACTACCTTTATTATTTGATTGTTGTCCTGCGTTTTTTACTTTTGTTGTATCCTTAAATTTAGTCTCGTAAATTTTTACTAATTCAGAAACTTTCATATCTCTGGGTCTGGTATCTATACAGTTAGTGTTAACACCGTTTTCTTCTGAAGCGTGCACTGGTAATCCCATTGTAATTACCAAACTGCAAGCCAACATTTTTTTCGTAAACATTTTGTTAATTTCAAAAAAGAGCCGTATGGATGTACTATATCATATTTAAATGGACAATGTCCAATTGTAAATCTTTATATAACTCTAGTGGAAGTTGAAAATTTATTTCAATCTCGCGAAACGCGCGATTGCATTAGAAAAAAATCGTTGATGGCGGTGAGGGAGGGTTTGTTCTGGCTTTGCCTGCCGAATCCCTCCAAGTCACCATTGAAAAAAATCGTTGATGGCGGTGAGGGAGGGATTTGTTCTGGCT
>CADBOF010000006.1 GCA_902796345.1 uncultured Pseudomonadota bacterium | reverse complement strand
GCTGCATGCATCATTTCTATAGCACAGCACGATAAACCGCAAGCAAGAGGCCACATTGATTGACGCGAAGCCCATTCGGACATTTTTTTTAGCGTTGTCACAAAGATCTTGTCCATATTGTTGTATTGCGTACTTGGCTTCTCTCTTGGTATTATATTGCTATGTGGCGAGTGTAGCTCAGTTGGTTAGAGCGCAGGATTGTGGCTCCTGAGGTCGTCAGTTCAAATCTGATTACTCGCCCCACGCTTAGATTGTTATTTGTGCCGATTTGGCTCAGCGGTAGAGCAACTGATTTGTAATCAGTAGGTCGGGGGTTCAAATCCCTCAATCGGCACCAGTTTTATCCGCTAGCGAACTTTCACTTAATAATCATTTGGTTTCAACCGGAAGTTTTTACACTCAGTGAAATAAGTTTCTGAGAAAAAAGTCAAAACGCGAATTTCTCAGAAACTTGATATACTCGGATGGACATTAGCTTATGTCAATTGTATTCTATAAATGTCCTCTTTCGTAAGTAAAGAGGAGGATTGAGTTTTTTGTTATCTATTGGCTGTCCTCCTACATCGGAACCTTTGACATCGATACGGTAAAAAGTATTGTATCCATTGCAAAAGCGTATGAATTTAAGAAGAAGATCTACATACCAAGATTTAACGTTCTTATTATTCAAGATACTATATTTCAAGAAAAACGCTTCAGTAATAAAGGTATATTTGTTACCCATTTTAAATTGGATATCCGGATCGCCAAAATCGTATATAACTTTGTTCGCTAATCGGAGAAAATCGAGTGCATCGTTCCAATCTATCGTATTAGTATCGATAGTATCAGATGTTCCACAATATCTTACCTGTAAGTCATACAAGTATTCTGCCAGAGTGTCGCATTCAAACTCAGTCATACCATTCCAGGCATTTTTTACTATTGCTAAATACACACTTTCAAACAGACCAAACAATTTGTATCTAGCGGTGGTGCAATTTTGATATGAAGTCTGGTTAATACTTTTGAATACATCGTCGTCCGAAAGTTCCGGATTCTTTATTTTTTCTATTACGAAATCTCGAAACTTGATTGTAGTAGATTGAGTTAAAAATCGCGTATTATAGTTATTGAACCATGTTGTATTTTTAGAAAAAAGAGCATCAATAACTATCTGGATAGTTTCTTTTGTAAATAAACCAGTCCACAAACGCTCTTTTCGAAGGAACCTTTCTAATAAATTCCAAGCCTGTTTTATAAAATCTTTGATATCGACTTTTAAATCTGTGCTTAGCTTCGATCTTTTAGCTTGTTTGATTTTCTTTTTTATCAACTGTTCATCGCGTTTAAAATAATTTTGCGTCTTTAGTTGTTCTTGGTTATCTTTTGGGTATGATGAATAAAGTTGATCTATTAGAACCTGATCTAAGTGTAAATACTGTTCATCCAGGTCTTCTTGTTGTTCGGAATTATTCTTAACATTCAAGTTCTCTTTTAATTTCAAATTCTCTTTTAATTTTATCAATTCCTCTTTTAATTCATTATTTTTTTGAGAACCTTTAATAATATCGTCTGTTACGAATGATAGTATGTCTTGAAATCCCGTATTCCCGTTAAGGAGATAGGACATAGTCTTTTGCAAAAAAGTTATCCACTTGGTTAGATCTATTTCCATTCCATTACAGTATTTTTTTTCAAACTCTGGCTTTTTAAAAAAAACTATAACTTCTTGGAATGCATTTTTAACACCTGATTCTGATGCGTTTGGAATATGGGGATCTTTTAATAAACTTTGTACAATGTCGTTTATCGCAAAGTAATCACCTGATCCGATATGTTCTTTTAAGTCATAAAAAGTTACGTTTGGAACGCCGTCAATTATTTGTTCCACCTGGCTGATGACTTGTTCTTCGGATTCTTTTATTCGTTTATAGACAGAGCTTATTTTGCTGTTTGTTTCTCTTCCTTCCACATTATTGTCATTAATATCACAAATAACGCCGAATTGAGTTAAATAACAATCCCAATCGTGTTTTAAAAAACTTAAAAATTTTAATGCATCTTCATCTTGAAAATCCTCAAAAACAGAACGCTCAAAATCTTGTTTATGGCTAACTATATATTCCCTAATACTTTCATCTATTTTGTATTTGCGATATTTATCATTTGACTCAAATAGATCGAAGACGACATCTTCATACACATTTTCATACACACTGAGATTACTGTTATTCTCGTCATCAGTTCCTTGTAAATCAGTTCTTTGTAATATATCTTTCAGATTCACAGCCGATTTACAAAATTGTTTGGTTAGTTCTTCTTTTGATAAATTTTTTAGTTCTTTTGATTCTTT
>CADBOF010000005.1 GCA_902796345.1 uncultured Pseudomonadota bacterium | reverse complement strand
TTGGAAAAATTTATGCCAATCGTAAAAAAAAGAAGGAAGCTGAGGGCGTTTTAAATAAAGCGTTGGAAAAAAGGCTTAATTTTGAGGATCTGACCAAAGAAGAAAATCAAAATAATTCCGAGGTTAGACAAAACAACTCCAATGAAAACAACTCCAATGAAAACAATAATATCAACGAAATTAAAGAAGAAAAAGATGAGAACGATAAAGAAAATAATGATGAAGAAATTAAAGAAAATGAAGAGAAGGGAGACGAAAACGAACAAATAAAGGATGTAAAGGATGAACAAATAAAGAAAGCTCAAGATGAATTTATAAATCATGTTTGCGAAAAAACAGGGTGGGATAAAAACACGATGGCTGAGGAAGATTTTGATAGGTTTGTAAATAAGGTTGAAAAAGAGTTTAATCTTGAAGAAGCAATAAACATGTTATCAAAAGAAGTAAAATATAATATAAGAAACACAGAGAACGCGGAATATCTAAAATTACTACAAATATTTGTTGATATAAGAGAGATTACAAGAAAGTTTGCTAAACTTGACTTGAGCGAATTTTTTAAAGGATTTAATGTACATGGAATAGCGGAAGATGAAAAAACAAAAAGCCGTAATTTTTGCGTTATCAAAGATCTTGTATGTTCAGCTGAAAAGCTATGCCGCTTCATATGTATCGGGATGAAAATAGATGGATGCTTTGAGGTCGAGAATGAGTTGTATAACATGTGGTATTACCATAAACAAATGTCTGAAAATTTAAAAAAACTTAGGGAACAAAACGACACACTATATGTGGCTAAGTTTTTTCAAACAGTAGAAGACAAAAACGACACTGAGTTTAGTTATATAATGAATCTGTTTTTGGTATACACACATAAAGTTTTGAAAGAAGCTGGTTACTATGAATTCTGGATATTACCTGAAGACGCAAAAAAATTCTTTGCGAACTGCCTGAAACGTTGTATAGAACAATTCGATGATAAAATAGATATAGATAAGCCGGATCCAATTGAAAAAAAGATCTTCCTCTCAATACTTTTATCAACGTTGCGTTTATTTAAAGATGTACTGACTGAAGATAAGTGTTATTGTTATGTATTGTATAATTTACAACAATTGAAAATTGAGGCAAGTAAGTTTGTTAACAATCTTTACGATGTATATTACCCAAAAGGTCTTATAAAAAAATTCTTGCAAGAAGACTCAGACGTATTTAATTATTTTAATTATTAGGTATATTTTAAGCTGGTCTATTGTGATGAAATATCAACTATCGTTTTTTTCTTTAAAAAAGGAAAAAACGGTAGACCGAATCGTTAAGAATAAGTTAAAATGGTGTACAATTTGATTGGTTGAGTTTATAAATGTCACTCAGATGCCAAAGCAAGACAATTTTTTGTCGCGATGTCAGGCAGATAGCGAAAATCAACTTGACAGAACCACGATCGAGCAATTTCATAAAGATTCTGAAATAGTCACTCCTTCTAGCCCCCCCCCCCAACTTAAAACAATTCTTGGAATTCCAATAACTGTATGGCAGATAGGCTGTATGATGTTATTAATGAACCTTTCATACGTTATTGCGTACAGTTTTTCTGGACTTTACATAAAAAATATATTGGGAGCTACAGCTCTTAGTATTGGTTTGTTGGAAGGGTTGTGCGAAACTGTTTCGTACTTAATGAAACTGTGCTCAGGTGTCATAAGCGACTGGTTGAGAAAACGTAAAGCCATAATGATTTTTGGGTATGGCTTTTCAGTCGTTAGCAAAATAATGTTAGGACTTAGTAGCACGTTCGGACTTGTTTTTACGTCAAAAGTTTTTGAACGTTTTGGAAACGGTATGCAAGCGTCGCCTCGTGATGCAATAGTCGCTGATGTAGCCCCTCACGATAAAATAGGTGCATCTTATGGATTAAAACGTTCCCTAGCTCATACTGGTTCTGTTCTTGGTGGTTTGTTGGGCATATTGACGATGAAACTAACTGATGGAAACTTTCAACATGTATTTTTAATTGCAGCTTGTCCCGCAATCGTTGCCTTTGTAATTCTTGTATTCTTTCTGAAAGAACCTGAGCAAAAAAATGTAACGACACAAGTTATTTCGGAAAAAACAAAGTCCAACAAAAATATAGAGTTTTCTCTAAAAAATATAAAATATTTGGGAAAACCATTTTGGTCGATAATTGCCATAAACGTAGCTTTCATGCTTGCGAGGATGGATGAACAGTTTTTGATTTTGAATTATAACGAAAGTTTCGTTCATGATATTTATCTCGCTCCAACGGTTATGATTATAATGAACATCGGAGCGTTATCCGCCTCGTATCCGTGTGGTCGTATCGGCGACAAAACAAATCGTTCAAAACTTTTATTGATAGGGGTTGTTGTTCTGGTAATGTCTGATTTGTTAATGTATACGGCAACATCAACCTTTATGATGTATTGTGGAATTCTGTTGTGGGGAGTGCAAACTGGTGTAAGTCAGAACGTATTCTATTCCCTCATTGCAGAAAATGTTATTCCGTCGTTCAGGGGAACTGCTTTAGGAATATATTGGCTGACAAATGCTTTTGCTATTTTCACGGCAAACTTCACTGCAGGACACGTTGCTCATTGGTTCAGCTACAAAACTGTATTTTTAAGTAGCGGTATTATAGCTTCACTAACCATATTTATTTTTATCTGGATGTTATCGAAAGGATTTACCACAAATAAGAATAAATAGAGTTTGTTGCATACAGTGGTGCGCAAAGCAAAATATATAAACGCCGTAGTCAATATTGGCTACGGCGTTCGTTTCAAAAAAACGGTGTGATACACTGTAAACGTTCGGTGAGGTGCCAGAGTGGTTGAATGGGGCGGTCTCGAAAACCGTTATACGGGCAACCGTATCGGGGGTTCAAATCCCTCCCTCACCGCCATCAACGATTTTTTTCAATGGTGACTTGGAGGGATTCGGCAGGCAAAGCCAGAACAAATCCCTCCC
>CADBOF010000004.1 GCA_902796345.1 uncultured Pseudomonadota bacterium | reverse complement strand
AGTTGTTAAAATCTTAATGTCTCCTCCTTCAACAACATACCTTTTTAAATCATTTGCGAAAAAATAATGATATTTATATGTCTTCGGTTGCTTGTAATCATCAACGGCATTAAACTTTTTATCCCATGTTGTTACAGACCACAACGGCACATATTCCACCCCCTCAGGACAGTATTGTTTTATTAATTCTTCTAGTCTGGTCATGTATACTTAGCGTATTAAGATTCAATCTCAGTGATTATTTTATCAATTTCATTTCTGAGGAGTTGCAAACGAGAAACAATACCATTAATTTCCTCATTCAGCTTTTTAATATCGATTTCTTCCCGTACGTCTTCATGTTCTACATATGTAGACACTGATAAGTTATAGTCTTTATTTGCAATCTCGTCACAGGGAACTAAGCGACATATGTGATCTACATCTTTACGATCAGAAAAATACTTTACAATATTGTCTACATTCTCGGGTGTTAATTTATTATTATTTGTTACCTTTACATATTCTTTACTAGCATCAATAAACAAAACACTATTATCAATTTTATTCTTTTTCATAATCATTATACAAGTAGCAATTGATGTTCCAAAAAAAAGATTATCAGGAAGTTGAATGATAGCATCAATAAAATTTTCATTTACTAAATATTTGCGTATTTTCTGTTCAGCTCCACCACGGTACATTATGCCGGGAAAGCAAACGATAACCGCAACACCATTACTTGCAAGATAATGTAGCGAATGCATTATAAATGCCATGTCAGCTTTGGATTTCGGAGCAAGCACGCCAGCGGGCGAATATCTTTCATCGTTAGTAAGTAAACGGTTGCTATCACCAACCCACTTAATGCTATATGGCGGATTAGAAACAATTAGTTCAGCCCCTCTTCTAGCTAATTCTTGATGTTGTGGTTTTGTTAGTGTATCTTCACAAGCAATTTCAAAATTTTCAAAGCCAATGCCATGCAGAAACATGTTTATGCGACATAAGTTATACGTAGTTATATTAATTTCTTGACCGTAATACTTATCACTTACACCTGATTCACCGAGGATCTTCTTTGCTTTTAAAAGAAGAGAACCGGAACCACATGCAGGATCATAAACGTTTTTTATACTAGTTTTTCCAACTGTACCCAACCGAGTTAACAACTCCGATACTTCTTGCGGTGTATAGAACTCGCCACCAGATTTTCCGGCACTAGATGCATACATTGTCATTAGGTATTCATAAGCATCACCAAATGCATCAATATTGTGATCGCTGACTGTTCCTAACTTCATGTCGCGAATACCAAACAATAGTTTGGCTAATCTCTCGTTACGCTTGGAAATAGTCGCACCTAACCGATTGCTGTCAACATCAAAATCAGCAAACAATCCTTTAAAACACTTTTCAGACTTCGTTCCTTTTGATGAATTTTCAATATTTTTAAAAATTTTATCTAAAGTTTCGTTTAAATTTTCGTTTTTGTCTGCACGATCGCAAACGTTACAAAACAATTCAGACGGTTTTAAGAAGAAACCCATCGCTTCGATGATTTCGTTCTTATATTCCTTTTTCATGTTTTGTACCTGTTCATCTGAAAGTTTTACATAACTAAATTGAGGATCGATTTTACGTTCATCTTCGTCTGCACGTTCATCTCTGTCAATCTTCGCCGTAAATGTTTCTGAAAGATAACGGTAAAACATAGTGCCAAGTATGTAATTTTTAAAATCCCAACCATCAACGCTACCTCTTAATTCGTCGGCAATTGCCCAAATAGCACGATGTAATTCTTCTCTTTGAGATGTATTTACTTCAGACATAGTTTTTTCCTTCCTTTTGTAATTCAATCTGTACTAAAATTATTACGTTAATAAAGGTATCTCTACGTTTAGAGTTTTATCATATTTTTTGGTAAATTCAAAAAATAGATTGGTTTATTGCATAGTAGGCATAAACTTTTTAGTAAAAAGATCCTAACAAGTGAAAAATATGAAATGTTATAATATAATATTATTAATTTTCGTGATATAATGAATAGAAATAGTAGATATTTGTTTAAGCAGGCTTATTAAATCTTTTTTACTCCTTTCTTATTAATCGATATAAAATTACGTTCACATTGATCGGGAAAAGAAGATTTGTTCAAGCGAAGCTTGCCGAATGCTATCCTTCTACAAAACAGTTTTGTGATTTTTCCATATGTTATGGTCGGGAAGAAAGGAGTAGGCTGTGCCGAATCCTCTCCGTCAATAAATATGACAACCCGTTAATTTGGTCGGGAAGAGAGGATTTGAACCTCCGACCCCTTGCACCCGAAACAAGTGCGCTACCAGACTGCGCTACTTCCCGATATTTGTATTGTACCTCAAATATTAAAACGAAAATGCATTACATCTCCGTCTTGTACTACATAATCTTTTCCTTCCAAACGCATTTTACCTGACTGCTTGGCTTCGTTTTCTCCTCCACACATTACATAATCATCGTACGAAATAGTTTCGGCACATATAAAACCACGTTCAAAGTCTGTGTGAATAACTCCTGCCGCTTGCGGAGCCGTTACCCCTTTTTGAATTGTCCACGCTCTTGTTTCAGTAATGCCGACTGTGAAGTATGTCAGCAACTCCAATATATCGTATCCAGTTTTTACGACTTTATGCAGCCCTGTTTCTTCAATTCCCAAGGATTTTAAAAATTCTTGTTTTTCTTCATCGCTTTCTAGCTGAGAAACTTCAGCTTCTATTTCAGCAGATATAATGACAACCTGACTACCGTGAGCGTATTCTTTTACTTTATCTGTGTACGCATTACCACATGAAACATCTTTTTCTGACACATTACATATGAAAACAACGGGTTTTGTCGTCAGTAAAGCTAGTTGGTTTAATATAGTTTTATCTGTAATTCCCGCGGTTCGTGCAGACGTTCCTGATTTTAAAAGTTCATAGATTTTTTGCATTGAATTGAATAATTCCACGTCATTTTTATCTTTGGAAACTTTCAATTTTTTTTCTAATGATGGAATACGCCTTTCAAGACTTTCCAAATCAGATAACATCAACTCCGTTTCTATCGTTTCTATGTCAGACACTGGATCGATTTTTCCAGAAACATGAGCTATATCATCGTTATCGAAACAACGCACTACGTGTAAAATTGCATCAACCTCTCTGATGTTTGCGAGAAATTGATTTCCTAAACCCTCTCCTTTGTTCGCTCCTTTTACAATCCCTGCTATGTCCACAAACTCCAACTGTGCTGGAACTATTTTTTCGGATTTTGCCAAATCTGCAAGTTTCTGTAACCTTGCGTCGGGAACTGGAACACGCCCAACATTAGGCTCTATTGTACAAAAAGGATAATTTGCCGATTGAGCTTGTTGTGATGAAGTTAATGCATTAAAAAGTGTTGACTTACCAACGTTTGGTAATCCAACAATTCCACAATTAAAACCCATTATTTAATTTTATGTTCCTCAAAAAGCACGTGCTTGCGAAGTTTTGGATCGTAACCTTTGAGCTTAAGCTTTTCCGTTGTATTTTTAGGATTTTTTTTTGTTACATAAAAATATCCTGTGCCTGCTGAACTGACCATTTTTATGGTAACAACAGCTGTTTTTTTTGCCATGATAAATACCTTTACAAAAATGATTAAAAAAGATGGAGCGGGCAAAGGGACTTGAACCCTCGACCCCAACCTTGGCAAGGTTGTGCTCTACCACTGAGCTATACCCGCAACCTAAGACTTATGATACAAAAAACTGTGATTTGTTGCAAGTGCACAAGATTTTTTACAGATGGGAGCGCCAACCCCACATCACACTATAGGACAACAAACCCGTTCGTATTGAGCGATCCTTTCGGTTCAACTACCAAATTTTTGTTTATTGCGCTTGAAACTCCTGCTTGAATAGCAACATAGCAGTAAAGGATTTCTTCCAATCTACTAAGTAATAAAATTTTGTTTCTAGATAAACAAATATCTGACATTTTTCTTAAAAGCACTTCTTTTTTGCCCATAGTTGAATTTATATATGTAATGTCGTCACTTTTAAGTGCTCTATAGAAAAATAACAAGTTTAAAAATTTGCTTATATTCACTTGAAGTGTTTTTGAATTTGTAGAAAACATATCCAATACTTGCATACTAACTTCTTGCTGTGTCACAAGTTTACTAGGCATTTTTTTATTCTTAAAGTTTTTTCTAAATATTGATAATTCGTTTATAGCGTTGCAAAAGTTGCAATCAATATTGTGCAATATGTTTGCAAAAGAATAAAAATCAATAATAAACCCATCGTTATAGTGATCGTACAAAAAAGGTAAGCACGTATTGACAACAATGTCATTAATTTTGGAATTCTTACCAATATCACGAGTTTCTGTAAATATTGTTTTTTTGTTAGGAGTATAAATTAATTTACACATCAACCAAATTTTAGTTTTTAATGTTTCGTTATCAATCGTTCTATTTTCGTAAGTTTCAAAGAACTCCAAAACAGGATCTGTTTTTCTTGTGTTTGTTTTTGTATTGTGGTGACATGTTTTTTTGCCCAACAGTGAGCTTTTGATTGATTTTTTCACTGTTAACTCAAATTTGTTATTATTACCGGTTTTAGTGCATGAAAACAATAAATTGTTGTCAAACTTAAAATTATCGTTTTTGTTAGTATTGTTTGTGCTTTTTATGTTTGTAAACGTTGTGTTTTTAATATTGTCCTTAAAAAACGATTGTGTATTGTCAATAGGTACTATTACGTCGTTAACGACGTTGTTCGCTTCTATTGGTTTTTGCTTGTTTAATTGTTGTTCTTCGTTTGGAATTACAATATACGGAACAAAACATGTTCTTTTTAAGGAAGACTGTTCTTTTTGTTCAATAAGTGGTTGTTTTATTTCTTCAGAATGTTTCGCTGGGTTTTCCATTGCGTTGAGTGCATTAATAATTGGAAAAAAGCTTAATGATATTGTTAGAAATTTATTCATCTTTTTTTTAAAAAAGAACCAACCCCATCAAATTGTATAACAAGTCTTAAATTTTTTTAGTTAATTTTAATAAAATTTTATAACACCCAAAATTGTTATTTAACGCTTACTCTACAGAGACAACAGGCTACTGGACTCTAGTGTACTACTTACAATTACAGAGCGTTTTTTTCGAATTAATTTACGTTACTTTTATTCCTTAACAAACGTAGTTGTTTTAAAAAATTTCAAATATTCATCCAAAGCTGGTTTAAATTTTAATTCAAATAAACTTCCTATAGTACTGGGAACACTTTTGTCGCTAAGGACTATAT
Source organism: uncultured Pseudomonadota bacterium (assembly GCA_902796345.1). Taxonomy (GTDB): domain Bacteria; phylum Pseudomonadota; class Alphaproteobacteria; order RUG11792; family RUG11792; genus RUG14087. Next base: position 13,467 of record CADBOF010000004.1, on the reverse strand, counting down.
TCCATGAAATTTTTCTTATTTCATTTGAAGTTTGCAATACAGTTTTAAAACATTCAATCTGTTCTGTTGTGTATTCCATTGTTTTATAAAGAAAAGTTGCTCTTTGTCGCTGTATTTGTGTCACAAGCCTGTTGAGCGTTCGTTCGCAATTCGTTATGTATCTATTAAGAATACTATCAAGTCTATTGATGAGAGCAGTATTATTAACTTCAATTATTGATGTATCTTTTACTTCATTGATGTAAGAAAGTTTCCTTTCGTTAAGTACATTACGCATCAATAATAGATTCCAAAAGCTGTTAAATCTTTTTATTCGATCGTAACTTATCGTGATTTTACTAAAATTAAATAAAAACAGAGGTTTAAGAAAAAAACGTTCTGAAATTATCTGAACAATGGAATGTATTGTATTCGCTTTATTTTTAGAGACTTGAAAGCATTCGCTATCTTGAATATCAGCATGTATGAATTTTGATAAATCCCAAAGTTTGGTTGCTAACGCATTATCGCTTACAACTGTTAAATCATTGAAATCACAACCTAAAAAATTGTAAATTCTTTTTTCATTGCTAATACTATCTATCGCCCTTTTCTTCCCAAGCATAGTTTTTTGTGCAGAAGTATTACAGTTTTGAATGTTTTTGAAATTTAACACCACGTTTAACCGGTTTTGCTTCTTATTATCTTTTTTTAAGATACTTTTACGTAAAGATCTTTTTTTAGATTGCGCATATAAAGCATTTAACTTACGCGGTGTTACTGTCGTTTTTTCTTGTTCATATTCAATATCTTCGATATTTTGATCTTTAAAATCTTGCATCTCTATTATTTTATATACGCCTTTGTCAAACCCAACATTATGTGTTTGTAATTCAATTATTGGAATTCTTGTTTTCGCGCTCTGCTCATCAGACAGCTTTATTTTTTGGATAACTGGAAATGGTTTTTTAAACAATCCATCTGAACTTTCATATTTAGAAACAATTGTTTTTTGTATTGCTTCGCTCTCATTTCCAGTAATGCATTTTTGTAACTTACTATTTAAATCGATGTTGTTTATTTCAGCTGTTTTATATTCATTCAATATTTCAGATTTTTCTATATTGTTGCTTAATACTTTGTGCTGTTCTGTTGCATAAAGTGAATCAAAAGTAAATCCATATGTAATTATTGTGATAACAAGGTTTAAAAATTTCATTTCTCACCTAATTATGATTAACTCTCTTTCAAGTTCACATATTTTTTAAGAACATTTCAACTATTTTTCGATAAAATTTTTAACTTTTGCTATATGTCCAACTGCCAAATTTCCAAGTTCATACTGTCCGTACTTTATTCTTATCAACCTGTTTACTTTTAATCCAAAATGTTCAAATATTTTGCGAATTTCACGATTTTTGCCTTCCTTTAGAATACATAAAAACCAGTTGTTTTTTGATTTATCAGAAACTTTTAGTTTTGATACACTTATCGGAGAGTAATATATACCATCAATAATAATTCCTTTGCTCAGTTGCTGTATAAAATTTTCTGGAAATGTGCCAAATGCACGAATTTTATAGTGGCGTTCCCAATTGCTTCTTTCCGCTTGATGAGCAAATTTACTGCTGTTTGTGAGTAATAGTAAGCCTTCAGAATTAATATCAAGCCTACCAACCGAAATAATGCGCTCTCCTATAATGTCCCTTACTGCATCAAATACTGTATCTCTTCCTCTTGTGTCTTTGTGAGTTGTAATAAGTCCAGCAGGTTTGTTGTAAATCCAAACTGATGGTTCGGGTTTATTTTTTAGTACGTATCGTGTTCCATTAACTGTTATTATATCTTTTTGTTTTACTTTTGTTCCTAATTCTTTAATTTGTATATTATTAACACTTACCATGCCTTTTGAAATAAATTCATCTGCCGTACGTCGTGAACATATTCCAAGTGTTGCCATTGCTTTGTTTAGCCGTATTTCATTCATCGTTTCGCATCTTGGTAAAAAAGTTTACTAGTATATTATTACATGTTCGTTCATATATGCCTCCTATTATTTCAACATTGTTTTTCAAGTATCCGAACTTCGGAAGGCATTCTGTAAGAGCAGGCTTGTCGGTGTTATATGCTCCAAAATATATATGCCCTATCCTTACTTTTTCTAATAAGGTACTACAAAATATACACGGTTCCAGTGTAATGTAAATGCTAGCATTATTTAAGTAACGCGTTTGTAATTTATCTATTGCGTTGCACACGGTAATATATTCAGCATGGTACCAATCTTTTTTAGTCGAAAATGTGTTGTTTGTTGCAACCGATATTACCTTATTTTCGATTGCAACTATTGCTGATACTGGTACTTCATCTTGTGGAGTATTTTTAGCTGTTTCAATTGCGAGTTTAAAAATTTCTGGATAAAACATTAATCAATTATCACCGAGTTTCAACGCTTCAATGAATGCTTTATGTGGAATTTCAACATTACCGAAAGTTCTCATTCTCTTTTTTCCTGCTTTTTGTTTTTCCAAAAGTTTACGTTTTCTTGTAATATCTCCACCATAACATTTTGCAAGCACATCTTTTCTATAAGCTGATACCGTTTCACGAGCGATTATTTTGCCACCTATTGCTGCCTGTATTGCAATATTAAATAATTGTTTTGGTATTAATCCTTTCAGTCGTTCACAAAATGCACGTCCACGTTTTTCAGCTTTTGTTTTATGCACTATCATTGATAGCGCGTCAACGGGCTCTCCGTTTACTAATATAGATACACGGACCAAATCACCTTCGCGATATCCATCTTGAGCATAATCAAATGATGCATAACCTTTTGTTGCCGATTTCAATCTATCGTAAAAATCAAAAACTATTTCATTAAGGGGTAAATTATATACGACAATAGCCCTATTGCCCGAAAAGGTCATATCAATTTGAACTCCCCTTTTGTCTTCACACAATGCTAATACATTGCCCAAATAAGTTTCTGGAACTATGATTGTTGCTTTAATCCACGGCTCTTCTATTTTAGAAATTTTCATTACGTCTGGCATTTCAACAGGATTATGTAATTGAATAACTTCACCATTTGTGAGCGTTATATTGTAAACAACACTTGGAGCAGTGGTTATTATGTCTAAATTAAATTCTCTATCTAGCCTTTCTTGAATTATTTCCAAATGCAATAACCCTAAAAAGCCACATCTAAAACCAAATCCTAAGGCTGCGGAAGTAGCAGTTTCAAAACTGAAGCTTGCATCGTTTAAATGCAGTTTTTGTAAACTCTCCTTGAGCTTGTCAAATTCTGAACTATCTGCTGGGAATATTCCGCAGAATACGACAGGTATTGATTGTTTAAATCCAGGAAGTACAATACCGCTTGGATTTTTATCATCTATTATGGTATCACCAACGTGACAGTCGGAAATTTCTTTAATTCCGGCTGTAATGAAACCAACCTCACCTTCAGCAAGATTTTCCGTCATTACCTTTTTGGGAACCGAATAACCCACACTTTCAACAATGTGAACAGATCCTGTCGATACCATTCTTATCTTCATTCCCTTTGAAAGAACACCGCTAATTACTCGAACTAATATTACTATTCCTAAGTACGGGTCATACCAGCTATCAACTAACAAAGCACAAAGTCTGTCAGAATTATAAGCTTTTGGTGAAGGCAATTTATTAACTATAGCTTCTAATACGTTCAAAACGCCTTCCCCAGTTTTTGCAGAAATTGGAATGGCTTCAGATGCATCAATTCCAATTACGTCCTCTATTTGCTTTTTCACACCGTTAACATCCGCCGCCGGTAAATCAACTTTATTCAAAACAACAATTATTTCATGGTTTGCTTCAATAGCGTGGTACACATTCGCAAGCGTTTGTGCTTCAACTCCTTGAGAAGCATCAACAACAAGTAACGAAGCTTCACACGCTGTGAGAGATCTGCTTACTTCATATGCAAAATCAACATGTCCAGGGGTATCAATCAGGTTGAGCTGATACGTGTTACCATTCAATGCCTTATAGTTAAGTCTCACGGCTTGAGCTTTAATAGTAATTCCTCGTTCCCGTTCTATATCCATAGAATCAAGAACCTGCTCTTTCATTTCACGTTTTTCAAGTCCTCCGCAAATTTCAATAATGCGATCAGCAAGTGTTGATTTTCCGTGATCTATGTGTGCAATTATTGCAAAATTTCTTATGTTTTTTATATTCATTTTTTTACCTAAAATTAAATAATTTTATCAATATATAAGTTGTCGGTAATATTATTAAACATGCGTACCCCATATACGCAACAAATGATGGCATATTTATGCTACGTCTCATAGCTATGTTTCTTACCATCATGTTAGGAGCATTTCCTATGTACGTCATTGCACCCATTACAACAGAACTTACTGAGATCGCCGTAAGTATATCCGAATGTTTTGACATGAGAGTTACCGCATCTTGTCCAGTCATATGGAAAAACAGTAAATAAGACGGAGCATTGTCTAAAAACGCTGACGCCATAGCACATAGCGAGAAATAAGCTAAAGGAATTGATTCTCCATCATTGCTTATGTGATTCAAAAACTTGTGTATCGTTTCTGTATTATTTTCCATAAGGTACAATACGGGCGCTAAAACGATAAATATAACAAAAAACGTTTTTACTACCTCAAGAAACGGTATAAAATCTATTTTTTGGTGCTTTGTTTTTTGTATCCATAACGATATTCCTGTAAGTACAAGTAAAATTGCGTCTTTTATGTATATCGTTGGAATTGTGTAAACGTGCCAATCAACATTTATAAATAATATGATTGCTGTAACGCATAACAAAATAATATTTATAACGCCACCGATACTAATTTTAACTTCAGGAGATTTTGTGCATTCATCGAAATGTTCAAATCGCAACACGAGCTTATCAACGACAGCTAAAAATGTTAAACAAATAGCAATATATCCGCCCCAGTACTTTAGCATGTGAGTTGTCAACCATATAAAATCAACACCATGCAAGTATCCTAATAATAAAGGTGGATCTCCTAATGGAGTTAATAATCCGCCAATATTTGAAATTATTATTATAAAGAAGACTAACAAATGTGCCTTATGTGTTCTACTCTCGTTAAATGCAATAAAAGGTCTTATCAAAAGCATTGCCGCACCAGTAGTTCCTATAAATGATGAAATAACTCCACCTATTGCTAGAAAAATAACATTTGCGATAGTTGTAGGGAATGCATTTACCTTTATGTGTATACCGTGACTTAAAACATACAAAGTAAATAGCATTACAATAAACGGAATGTAGTCGTGGAAAATTGTATTCATTAAAATACTTTTTGCGCTTGGTATGTATATAAAATCAGTTATCACAGAAAATAGAACCATAACGGCAAAAAATATGCTTTCTTTTTCTCGCCAGAAATTTGGGGCAAATAGTGGCATCAACGCTATTGATAACAATACTAAAGCAATAGGGGCAATTAATAATAATACCTCTGACATCTTGATTGCACTTTATGTTCTCAACACTTTATTATAGCGTACCGTCTTTGAACAACTAACACAATTTATGTTTGCGAATACAAATGACATTTTATAATAATAAGTATATATATGAACTTATTAGGTTGGCTTAATAAAAACAAAATACTCAAACAATCCTTTTAGTATACATGCCATTAATGCCGGAAGATAAAAAGACAATTAACATTATACTTAAAATTAATAAACGCTTATCTAAATGCAAACAAGTAAGTAATAAAGTTATATATTTTGTAAAATAGTGAAAAACAATTTAATAAATAAACGCAGTCATAAGTATTACAAAATGTGATATCTACGACTAACTTATCAATTAAAACGATAATTTTACATTCTCATGGAACTCTGGTTTAAATATTTTTAAACAATTTTCATATAATTCAACACTTCCATTTTGTACTGCGAGTTTTGCTATTCTGTTTGATGTTATGATGTATTCATTAATAAGTTCTTGTTCCATCGCACTTGTTATATTAAACGTTTTATATTGCTTGTGTCCGCTCTGTTTTGTCCCATAAACCTCTCCCCCACCTCTCAGTTTTAGATCTTCTTCTGCAATAATAAATCCGTCATTTGTTTGAGTCATTATTTTTATACGTTGTTTTGCGACATGTGAACATGATTTGTCATACAAAAGCATGCAATACGACTGTAATTCACTGCGACCTACTCGACCACGCAATTGGTGTAATTGTGCAAGTCCAAATTTTTCAGCATTTTCTATAATAATAACAGTTGCATCAGAAACATCAATACCTACTTCTATTACAGTTGTGGAAACCAAAACATGCGTTTTACCTGAAATAAATTTATCGAATACATCACGTTTCTCTTCGGTGCTCATTTTTCCATGTAACATATCAACTTCATTGTTGAAGTGCTTAAATAAATAGTCGAAACGTTCAATTACGCATGTGTAGTCAAGTTTTTCACTGTCTTCTATGAGAGGGCATATCCAATATACTTTTTGTCCTTTATCAATAATTCGACGTATAGCCTCAATAAGTGTTGCAATTCGATCCATGCCTATCGCCTTAGTTACTATATTTTTGCGTCCAATAGGCTTTTGAGTAATTGAGGATGTATCAATGTCACCATACATCGACATTATCGTTGTCCTTGGAATTGGCGTTGCTGTCATGCTCAAGATATGTGGGTTCTCCCCTTTCTCTATCAAAGCAAGTCTTTGTCCAACACCAAATCTATGCTGTTCATCGACTACAACAAGACCTAAGTTTTTAAATGCGAGTTTATCGTTAAATATCGCATGAGTTCCTACAAGAATTTTTGTAATTCCAGATGAAACACATTCTAAAATTTGTTTTCTAGCGCGACCTTTTTCGTTCGAAGTTATAATTGAAATATTTACGCCTGTGCCATCAATATATTTTTGTATCAATTTTAAATGTTGTCTCGCCAATATTTCAGTCGGAGCAAGAATTGCACATTGATAACCAAGCTCTATGGCATGCAACATTGCAAGTATTGCAATGATTGTTTTCCCGGAACCAACGTCGCCTTGTAGCAATCTATGCATCGGAGTTGTCTTTGACATATCGAGTGTAATTTCGTTATAAGCTTTAAGTTGTTCGCTAGTTAGTTTGAACGGCAAAGTCGTAATTAATTGCTTTACAAGCTCTCGTGAAGGCTTTTGTATTTCGCTTGCGTGAATTGGTTTTATTCGCTTAGCTTTACTTATTTGAATTGCAAGCTGTTCTGCAAATATTTCGTCGAAACATAAACGCTGTCTATACACATTGTTTAACAATGAAAAATTAGAAATCTGTGGTTTATGAATCGCTAAAAGGGAGCCACAAAACGAATAAAAATTGTACTTGTCTAATATTTCTTGAGGTAACCATTCAGTAATATTAGTATTACATAATTTAGTTAAAGCTAAATTAATTACAGAAGTTACTACGTATTGTGTAATGCCTGTGCGTAGCGGATACACATTTGATATTCCTTGTTTTGTCTTAAACGTTGCTTTTTTCGGATTTACTATTTGATAACGACCATTATGCGTGATACTCAATTTTCCAACTATCTTAACTATTTTTCCTACATCAAAAGTTCCCTTTAAGTAACATGGCTTGTAATTGAAAAATAGTAATTCAACTTGTGTATTACCAACGCTGCAAGTTACTGTAATAGGACGCGTTTTTGAAAAAAAAGCATATTCAATAAACTCAACTTTTACTGTAGCAATAATGTTTTTATTAACAAGCTCTTTTGAAAGTGTTGAAATTTCCAAAGTTTCAATTATGCCAGTTGGCATATATAACAATGCGTCTAACACTTTATTACCAACGAGGCTTTTTATTAAACTCAAACGCTTTTTATAAAATGGTTCAATGCATGTTTCAATATCTGCATTTAATATTTCAAGTGACAAATTGTAGCTCGCTCAGCAATTTACACCATAAATTATAAAATAAATTAACTTTTTGTTAAGATTAAAACACTATATTCATAGTGAATTTATGTACTTAAAACAGTTGTATGAACAAATTACCTTCATTATTACACTGCTGTTTTATATTATCATTTCTATGTCCTAATGAATATTTGTATGCAAAGCAAAAAAACACAAGTATTAACGATGTTACCAACGGAATTAACTCTATATCAAGAGCATTTGGAGACGCTGCACTAGTTTTAAAAAAAACATATGACCAGATAGATCCAGATGCTACTAATGCGCAAAACACTATAACAGATGGAAATGCAAAAACTAAAATGCTTGAAAATAAGTTACAAGCCGTTATTGACAGCGTTAAACAATGGATGACAACAGATTCAAATACGAAGAAAGAGGCATTACAAGCATTGCAACGTAACACTGATGTTATCAGTAAAGAAGTTGAAAAAGCAAAGCGTCAACTTGAGACAGCTAACAATGCTGCGAATAAATTATCAGCAAGTGAAAGATCAAAACTTAACAACGAAATTCAAGCAAGTGCCCATGCAGTGAGTGCGAGCAGTCAATATTATATGGCAACAAAGACAAGGCTCGATTATGAAACAAAATACAAAGAAATGATTGATGAACGAAATAGACGTTTAGATATGGTCTATAAAATAAATGACCCAAAAACTATACGTGAATTATTATCAGATTCAACGAATATTCCTGGTAAGAAATATGCCGAACAAATGGGTGATTTTACGGATACTGATGTAAGAATGGGCGAAAAATTACAACAAAAACAAGACGTAAATCAAAACAACATAACGCCACAAAATACAAATAGTGCTAGTAATATTGGCGTAGCAAATGCGTATAACGAAATATCAAATACTTCTCAGATTAACAATAAAGAAAAGCAAACAGATAGCGTCAATAATGAACAACGTGATCCAAATGTTGCACAGTCAAAATTAAACACAATTAATAATCAAAACCTTGATCAAAAACAATCAACTTCTGGAAAAACTCCAGTTTGGCATAGTATCGATAAACAATTTTCATCGCAACCGCAAAATGTTAACAACAACATTCAGAATATATTAACGCCACAAACAACATTGGCGCCTCAAATGTTACCCATAACTCAAGAACAGAAAACATCGCAAGGATTACACAATGTATCAAAAACATTTTGGAACGAAACAATTCAAAATAATAGTCAGAAACAAAAAACGCCATCTGCCTTTTCTGTGAATACACCAATCACTACTGCTTTGCAAAAAACAAATCAAATTGAAAAACAGCAAGTAAAATATACAAACAGTAAGACTGTTGGGAATTTACCCAATAATGGTAAAGTCGAAAGCATTAAAAAGCCACCTTTAGAAACAAATAATGTCTCAAGGCAATCATCAATAACAAAATCTGCTACCAATCAACTAGTAAATCAATCTCAACCTAAAATTAGCACAAATAATTCAATGGTTACTCAAACTGTAATACATCAACAATCTTTTATGCCAACCGTTCCTACAAATGTCCAAAAACAACAATCTCTATCGAAACAACAGCGAGCACAAAATACAAATCAATTATCAACTAATCCAAATACAAGTAAGCGAGTACCCACAAAAAAACTCTCAAAAATAGAACTTGCAAGGCTCCTTGCTCCTCTCGGAATAGATAAAAAATAATTGCACGCTCGATAACAATGTGTTTTAACAAGACCTAATAGTAATTGCGGATTAGTTAGTTGATTTTAATTATTACGATAGGGAAGTGATCCTATCGTAAGTTACCTAAAAGTAAAATTGTTTTTTAACTAATTTTCAAATTCGATAACTGACTGTCCAAACCTGATAGGTTCGACAACGCTGTAGCGATGTTTGAACTGTTATTTTTTACTTGAACTTGAGTCGCAATCAGTTTCTGGTTGAGATGAGATAGCATTCTCATCACAATTGTTTAAATATTTATCTTCGTCAGCACAACTGTACTTTTGTGTATTTGTATAAGACAAACATGCGTATTCATCGCTCCATTCAAGATCTTCTATAGTGTTAAGCTTTTCTTGTTCATCTATCTTAATGATTTTTGTAATATCATTTGGATCATTTGCATAGTCAGAATTTTTCAGTTCTGCTGATAAATTGTTTTTCTTTTTGTCACGCTCTTTAAACATGCTACTTAGCCGTTCACGCCTTGCATTTCTTGCAGACCATTCGTCATTTTCATATAAATTTTTGGACACTCCAATAGCGCCATTCTCAAATGGGCGGTTCATTGCACAACTGGTTTCACAATTATGTGCCACCATTAAAATTGTCGTGACTGATACCATAAACAAATTTCTGTTAATCATTTTCTACTTTCTCCGTGATACGTTATGTTGAGAATTTTAATATAATTTCTCTCAAAGTGTCAAGCAATGATGCCCATATTGCACCAGTGCTAACCTAAAAGTGAATGATACAGTTGAGAAACACATGTTAAGAAAAATCTTTGATTTTAAAAAAAATTTGAAATACACTTGTTTCATATGTACTGTGTGTGCTATAGCATCGATGTTGATTCAATTTACATTTGACAAAACGCCATGCCTATTATGCGAATTCACAAGAATTTGTTTTGTTATTGTTGCAATTACATGTTTTTTTACATTTAAACGAAAGAACTTAAATAGGATACAGTTGTTGCCTTTATTAACACTTTCAATATTATTTTTCCTAACTTTTTATCATTTAGGAGTTGAAAACAATTGGTGGTTAGCACCAGAAAGTTGCCGTGCGGTATTACCTACACTTAGTGATCCTAAACCGATAGAGTTAATCAACGACAGACCACCATGTGATATAATGGGTTTTCAAATATTTGGTATATCCATGACATTATTCAGCTTTGCAATTTCCGGCATTCTTACGTGGTTACACACCATTGCTTTTGTTTTAAGGAAATTTTTATGAACAAATACAGCAAAATCGATAGACCGTTTTTTGACAAATTCAATAACTCAACATTTTTCAAAAATGAAAACGAACTTCATAACTCAATTTTGACTGAAATAGCTAATATTTTGTCTGCAAATATTCGAATAAAGGGAAATACTTCTGAACTACCAACAACTGATTACAATCCTTACGCCTACGGAACAAGAGATTTACAATCATTGTCAGATGTATCAAAAATTCGAAATGAATTTATTGAACATTGTAAACAACAATTGCTGGCGTTAGAGCCAAGAATTAAAAATTGTGAAATATTAAATGTTTCTCTGGATTATATGAGACATTTTTTAAATTTTGACTTAACCTACATTATTGCAGACGCTGATGAGTTATTTTCAGCAACGGTAACTTTAAAAGTGTAATACGTGACAGATTGGTATTATTTGTGCTATGATGCAACCGTTAATACATTTGGGGGACTTTAGATGTTAATACAAAAAATACAGATATTTTGTATAGGCATTTCATTTGCAATTAATTACACATGTACTTACGTTGTAGCAAAAAATTTTTGTCCTCCGCAATCTGCTTTAGTTATTGAATACTCAAACGATAAAGCTAGAATATTGTATCAACAACAAGCCAACGCAATACGACACCCGGCTTCACTTACCAAGATGATGACTGTTTATATGCTTTTAGAAGCTTTACAAGCAAAAAGAATAAAGCCAACAAAATTGTTTTATGTATCACATCATGCTTCAGCACAAATGCCTTCAAAATTAAATCTAAAACCAGGAAGTTACATAAGTGTGATTGATTGTGTTAAGGCATTGCTTGTTAAGTCAGCAAATGATGTTGCTGTAGTAGTTGCTGAAGGTTTAGCAGGTTCTGTATCTGAGTTTTGTCGACAAATGAATATGAAAGCAAAAGCTTTGGGTATGGTGTCAACTCATTTTGAAAATCCTTCCGGGGTTCCGAATAAACGACAAGTAACTACAGCAAATGACATAGCAAAGCTTGGCTTAGCTTTATATAAAAAATTTCCACAATACTGGAACTACTTCTCTCTTAAAAATTTTACGTACAACAAAATACATTATGGAACACACTGTAAAATTCTTGGATGGTATAAAGGCTCAGATGGGGCTAAAACCGGATTTATAAACGCGTCTGGCTTTAATTTGTGGGTGACAGCTCGACGTTATTCAACTGACGGTACTCCCAAACGTCTTTTTGCAGTAGTATTTGGCGGTTCTTCAGGACGAGAACGTGATTTTAAAGCTGCCCGCTTAATGGATAAATTTTTTAACGGATATGCATGGAATAATCCTGTTTCGAAAGCTTGCAACAACGAAAAACATCAAAAAGCTGATGTTAAAAAGTTGAAAAACATAAAATCTAATACTGCCAACTCTCAATTTTCTGAGAAAAAAGTAATTAAAAGCAATAAAAACAAATGTGAAACGAGAGTTCAAATAACAAAAAATAATACATCTACAAAAACAAAAGTTATACATCAGAACGATGAAGTCTTGTATGAATTAGACAGTATTCCAATCGACGATATTTTAGTATCATCGGGGCGAACGAAAGAATATTTTGATCACCTATACCAAGACGAAGATGTGTTACATATGGATGATACAGTCGGAGAAGAACCATTACAAATTATTGATACAGCTAACATAAATCACAGTACTTCACCAAAAGCGTTTAAATGTTCAAAAACAACATCTAAAAACAACACAATTGTACACAAAAAATCTTCGAAAAAGAGAATTATAAAACAAAAAAACAATCAACATAAAACCAGAAAAAAAACAACAAAATCGTTAACAGTTAATCCAACGAAAAACGTTATGAAGAAATACAGGCAAACTCTTAATAAGACGATAGATCGGTTATTATAGTTGTGTTAATACAGTAAAATTTTAATTTTGCGTGTAATAACACGATATAGTGATAATACTAATGTATTAATTGATGCAAGTATCCCAACAGGAAAATTCAACATCTGTTCATCAAATAGCGAAATTAATATAATTATAAGCAACGGTACGTAAGCTTTTCTATCGAGAAAGATAAGCATCGGCAAATTCAAATATAAATACGGGAATTTCGTTAATTGACATAACATATAGGATATAACACTGCTAAAAATTAATATAATAAATATAATAAAATTTGCAGATAAAGAACTATGTTTTAATAACATGGTTTATATACAAATAATTTTAAATACATAGAAATTTTAACAAAAGATAAGATAAAACAAAGATTTACAGCATGTTAAAATAACTACGTAGCTAGTTCAAAAAACAAAAATAATAAAAATATAATTTAACTGTTTTTTATAAGGAGTGTTGAATAACAATGACCAGACTAGAAGAATTAATAAAGGAGTACTGTCCTGGAGGGGTGGAATATGTGCCGTTGTGGTCTGTAACAACATGGGATAAAAAGTTTAATGCCGTTGATGATTACAAGCAGCCGAAGACATATAAATATCATTATTTTTTCGCAAATGATTTAAAAAGGTATGTTGTTGAAGGAGGAGACATTAAGATTTTAACAACT
>CADBOF010000003.1 GCA_902796345.1 uncultured Pseudomonadota bacterium | reverse complement strand
CTTTTAAAAAGTTCATAAAAATTACCTTTCTATAAATAAAGTTGAATAAACAGAAATTTTTTAGATCTAAAAATTGTATTACAAAAGAGTTAGATCTTTAAAAGATAACTTAAAAAACTAAAACTGGTATCCGAAGGAGAACCCCTTCGTTCACAGGATACACAAATTTATAACAATCATGCAATATACATTTATATTTCGAAACGTGAGATTTAAGGACATAGTGGTATAATCTTTTTATAAATAAAAGTTTATATGACTTTATGACTGAAATAAATGGCGTTTATACTGCCTTAGTGACTCCTTTCAATTATGACTATTCAGTTAATTATAGTGAATTATGTTCTCTTATTGAGTATCAATTTTCTGGTGGTATTAATCAATTTGTTGTGTGTGGATCAACTGGTGAAGGGACTTTGTTGAATATAAATGAACGAAGAGAACTCATTACAAAATCGGTTGAAATTGTAAGTAAAAGAGGGGTTGTTGGCGTCGGGTGTAGTGCGGGCTCAACAAATGAAGCAATTAGCCTTGTAATGATAGCTCAGGAATGTGGAGCAAATTTTGCTCTTGTCGCTCCGCCTTATTATGTCAAGCCAACGCAGGAAGGAATTGTAAAGTTTTATGAAGAAATTTCAGCAAAAACTAATTTAGCAATTGTCGCGTACAATATACCTGGTCGCGTAAGTGTCACAATGAACTACGATACTTTACTTAAAATTTCGAAAATACCGAATGTAATCGGATTGAAAGATGCAACGCTTAATTTTGAAAATATTTCTCGACTGTCAATTGATTGTAAGGAAAAATTTAATATCCTTTCAGGGGATGACTTAACATTTCCGGCAAGTCTTATTTACGGGACGTGTGGAACTATTTCTGCCATATCAAATTATTGCCCAAAATTTATTAACGAACTTTATAAAAGTTGGCAAAATAATCAAATTAATACAAGATTGGTTCAACAAATAGTTGAAATAAATAGGGCGTCATCCGTTGCTTCTAACCCTATAGTCATGAAGTATTTGTTATCAAAAAAAGGTCTAATAAAAAACGTTCTGCGTCATCCATTGTTGCCATTAAACGATGAGCAAACTAAAATTGTTGATAGTATCGTTGAAAATTTAGAATTGTAATATTCAAAAAGTTAGTCTTGTTCAAACTGGCGGTTATGAAAAGATTGAATTGTTTTTTTGTGTGTTAATTTTTTAACAAAACATTTGTTAGATGTTATGTTTATTTTTAGATCTTTATCGTGTATATATAAATATAGTCGTATTTAAGAATAATTAACTCAAAAACATCTCTAACGCAACGAAACTAGTCGGTGAAACAATCAACTTTTGCTTATAACATAAAGACTGATATTATATATCTTTAATTCAGATTGTTTGTTGTTAAGTCAAAAATGTTGATATCTGTTTTATAAAAATTTAAAAATCAAATTTGATGGATGTTTGAACTAATAAAACCGAAAAACAAGTTCAATAGTGAGACAAATTAATATAAAATCATTCAGCTATTTTAGCTTTTTTGTTGAATTTTGGATAAGAACAAATTATAAAGCATTGACAATGTTTTATAAAAAAATGAATAGTTTTGAAAATTTGCAAAATTACTCTTATCAAAAAAACTACATCTTTGCTGATTATTTTTTTATTTCTTCAGTCCTAATATTTTGAAGTTCTGTTATAGCTCGTGTAATTCCAGCGAGTGTTACATTTCTTACATTTGTGGTATCATTTATTTTATTCATTAGGTTATCAATAATTAAGTCGGTTATCTTTCGTTTTATAAGTTCTGAATATTCACTTTCAATTGAAAGTAAAACAGATTTGTTTTTTATCTCGATTTCTTTAATCGTACTATCAATTTCAAGCATCTTTTTATTGTAATGATCCTGTGCTTCAACTTTCGCATCTGTGATAGCAATTTCGTAATTTTTTTCTGAACTGGATATTTCATCTTTTAACACCTCAATATTTTTTCGAAGTTTGTTTTTTTCGTTAGTTAGTTTTTCAAGGCTCGTTTTTATTTCTGAAATGCCGTTATCCAAATATTTTGATATTATGTTATGACCGTATTTATATACAAAAAACAACATCCAAACAAAACTTAACAACAACGAAACATGAATATTTGGGTAAAAGGCCAATACTACGATACAGATTATCAAGAAAATAAAAACTTCTTGCTTTGTTTTTGATATGACAGGCATTACTTTCCTCCGAACAATTTTTCGAAAAGTCGCTGAGATGTGTTATCTATTTCTTTTTTTATCATTGTGTCTAAATTTTTTATAAGTTCATCGGCTTCTTTTTTGGTATTAAAAATTGTATTTTTATTTTTCAAATCAAGGTTTTTTATTTGCTCATTAAGAATTATATCGCATTTGGCTTTTGTTTCGTTTAAAATCCTTTGTGTTTCCCTAATTTTTTTTTCGTCAATGCTGTTTAATTCTTTTGCAAGATTTTCGTATTCTTTAGCCAGCTCATCAATTGATCTTTTGATTGTTTTTATATGGTTATCCCGAATAGTTATTGATGCAGAAATCTTTGGTAAAAAGATCTTTTTAAAAAATACAACCAATATTGATAAACAAATTACAAGCCATATAATTTGGGAACACCAATATGAAGTATCAAGTTGAGGAACCATTTTTAACAAATTTTATACAGCAAACAAGATAATCATAGCTACGACGAACGCAAGCAATGCTATTGATTCGAGTAACGCAAACGATAAAATTCCAGTAGAAGTTAAATCACCTTTAGCTGAAGGATTTCTTGATATTGATTCAATAAGAGACGCAAAAAGCTTTCCTAATCCAAGACCAACGCCAAAAAGTGGCAGAACAGCAATTCCTGCTGCTAATAATTTTACGGAAGCTACATCCATTTTATACCTCACATTCTTTAGACTTATCAGTTGCCGGCTCTAGTGATTCAGCCATATATATGCAAGACAAAACTGAAAAAACATAAGCCTGCAATACACACACAACTAATTTAAACACATTTAAGAACACGTTAGCTATTACAGGTATCACGCTTGCCGGATCAAACATGAATATTCCAGCAAGTGAAACAGCAAAGCCCGCCATTACTTCAATCATTATGTGCCCTGAAAGCATATTTGCGAAAAGTCTTATTCCAAGGCTTACAGGCCTAAAACAAAATGACATTATTTCAACAAGAACAAAAAACGGAGCAATATAGCTTGGCATACCCTCAGGACAAAAGTGTCGAAAAAAATGTTTTCCTTGAACAACAAACCCGACAATTATTGAAGAAAGCCAAACCACGAATGCCATTCCCATTGTTATTACAAACTGACTTGTAAATGAAAAAGATCCTGGAATTAGTCCAATTATGTTTCCAAGCATTATAAATAAAAATAATGAAAATATATATGGAAACATCTTTGCCGATTTGTTTCGTATTTGCTGATTAACGGTATCTGTTATAAAGAGATAGAGTTTTTCTAAGCAAAATTGTAATTTTCCTGGAACTAAACTTTTACCACGTGTTCCTAATGAACACACTACACAAATTAAAGCGACGACGAGCAACATGTACAAAGACGAATTGGTTATTGATATATCCATACCAAAAATATGTATCGGAATTATGTTACGAACTTCAAAAGAAGCTAACGGATCAACCATTTGCCTTTGTTAACGTATCCCACCTATATCTAGGTTAGCTTAAAATAAGCTTTAGGTCAACTTTTTGATTAAAGTAACACTTTATTAAAAATTATTTTTAAAATTACACTTACATATTTATGTTCGAATGATATTGCAAAGCCTCGGACAAGTCAGAAACAGTAATATTATTAGAGTTATGCATATCTGCAATTGTACGTGCGACTTTTATTATTTTGTGAAATCCTCGGGCTGATAAGTGTGTGCGTGACATTGCATCTTTCATAAGTTTTTTAGTTTCTTCGGTCATATTGGCAATTGTTTCAAGGTATTTATTACTTATTTGTCCATTAAGCTGATTTGATAATACTCCATGTGATAATGCTCGGTTTATTTGTACCTCACGTGCAACAGTTACCCTTTGCCTTATTGCTTCCGATGTTTCAGGTTGTTTTGATGTAATTAATAACTCTGAGTTGTTTATATTATTCATGTATACTACAATATCAAACCTGTCTAGCACAGGACCTGAAATTTTGTTTAAATAATCTTTTGCGCATATTGGAGCTTTGGAACATTCTTTATTTCGTATACCAAAATATCCACATCTGCATGGATTCATTGCCGCTATCAACTGTATGTTTGCAGGGTAAGTAATATGATCTTTTGCGCGCGATATAGTGATTTGTCTATTTTCTAATGGCTGACGTAATGCCTCTATTGTCTGTCTTTGGAACTCTGGCAATTCGTCAAGAAATAATACACCATTGTGTGCTAAAGAGATTTCTCCAGGTTTTGCGTTTGAGCC
This sequence comes from uncultured Pseudomonadota bacterium, assembly GCA_902796345.1. GTDB lineage: Bacteria > Pseudomonadota > Alphaproteobacteria > RUG11792 > RUG11792 > RUG14087. Next base: position 15,205 of record CADBOF010000003.1, on the reverse strand, counting down.
TCCTCCGGTAATGGAAACAAGTGAAGCTGAATGATGTGGTGACCTGTATGGAGGATTTTTTATAATTCCATCTTCAGGTAACATGCCAGCTAAACTATAAACGCATGTTGTTTCCAACATTTCTTTTGACGTAAGAGGAGGTAAAATTGTGCATAGTCGGGACGCTAGCATCGATTTACCGCATCCTGGAACACCGATCATGAGTACATTATGTCTTCCACACGCAGCCACTTCAAGAGCCCGTTTTGCTACGAGCTGACCTCTAACATCGGAAAAGTCTTTATTATATTTCACAACATCCGATCTTATGAGTTTCGGCTCAACAAACGGTATTTGTGCCCTTCCGGTAAGTTGATTTAACAACTGACCAAGACTTTCGGCTGCTAATATAGCTTTGTTTCCACTCCATACGGCCTCATTTGCACACTTACGCGGACAAATAATCGAAAAACCGTTTTCGTTTGCGAACATAGCAGCGCAGATAGAACCAGAAACGTACCCCAAACTTCCGTCAAGTCCTAACTCTCCCATGACAATAGAGTTATTAAGCATATCTTGCTTAACAATTCCCATCGAACATAGCACAGTTAGAGCTATTGGTAAGTCATAATGTGACCCCGTCTTTGGTATATCTGCAGGCGCCATATTAACAATTACCCTTTTGGCAGGAATTCCCAAACCCAACGTGAAAAACGCTGAACGAATTCGTTCCTTTGCTTCCGCAACAGCCTTATCGGGTAACCCGACTATACAAAATGAGGCAATTCCCGGTGAAATTTGAGCTTCAACAGTAATTTCGGTTGGCAACATACCAACGAACGCCACAGTCCTTACTTTGGATACCATAGCTCCGTTTTAGCCTTTCCCGGCAATCCCTCTGATATTGATGGTATAAAACATATCTTAAAATACTGTTAATTAGAGTCAGTGTATACACACTTTTTTACATATCTGAAATTTTTGTTTCAAAATATTTCGCAATATCGTCATAAACTTTAGAACCATCATTTATGTATTGTGTTAGTTGAGTTGGCTTTATATTTGAGTATTCGTTGTAAACATGATTTATGTACTCACATAATTGTTTTAATTGGGTTGCAAGCTTTCGGCAGATAATGATGATATCATCTGTTCGTGCTTTGAGTTGCCTAGGCAATTTATTCGTCTGTACTAATTTTTCATTTTTATAAAAAAAGGCAGTAGCATTTCTTGCGTGATAACCAAGTTTTGACAGACTGGTATTAATTTCAGACACAAACTGTTTTGCATTATTCTTTTTAGAAAGTATCGCAACGTCTGCACATACCAATTCAATAACCTGTGGAAAGTATGCACTTTTGGCAAGAGTCATATAATGCCATAAGCATAAGAACTTTGAATAAATATTTTTTGACTTTGTGAACGTTTCTAAAACGTAGTCAATATCCTTACAATCAATGTTTGGAATTTTAAATTTGAAATATTCTTTGTTTTTGAAAACAAACGATACTTGTCTGCAACCTTTATTGGGGCATTTTTGTTTTTGTTCGCAACAATCTGCTTTACATAAAATAGCTATTGTAAGCAGCAATGAAAAAGTTTTTAGCATGCGTTTTGTTAGAAAATTCTGCCGTCACTATTATGTTACATGGCATATTTTTAAAAAATATTATTACGTCTATTTTGAGAGATAATACAACATTTTTGGACGCAAAAGTTTTTTAATAATTTGCTAAGATTGTTGTGGTTGCCGACATTTTATTACTTGTTTGGCAACATTTTAATTATTTTTTGGAAAAATTTTATGAAAAATTTTAAGAAAATAATGACTATTGTGTCATTATCGGCATTAACACTCTTTAACAACGCAATGTGTTCAGACAATAACGGATTTACTGGAATAAATTTCTTTATGCAGTACGATATTTCAAGTTCGGATTTTCGTTACCCACAACATACATTACAACCACTTGCACAGGCTCTTGCTCAAGCGCTCGGAAGACAAAACCAAAGTGATATGAACGATGATAACCTTCATGGAAACCAGCAACATGTGAGTAATATAAATTTTGCGGATGGTTATCATGAAAGAAATTGTATTCAAGCATCTGTAACCGTAACTCACAATCCGCTCAATTACTTTGCGACAATACCCACAATCGAATCATTGTATCATAACTCCGTAGCAAGAACTTCAAACATGAGAAACCAAGGCTCACAAAACAATAGAACATTTAATAATGGCAATATGAAAAATAAATTTAGTCCAGACCGTAATAATACAGGTAAAAAATAGACGATAACACTGTCCAAACAACATACGCCTACGTATCAGTTCTTTTTCGATGCGTAGGTGTTTTTAATATGGTATAAAAATAAGAGTAAAGTTAACAAAACTTAAAAAACTATAAAAAGTAACTGTTTTATAAACACTTATATATAGAACATATATAATTATATATATCATAAAAATGAGACAATTCAATTATTTAAAGTTGGCAAATCGAGTATTGAGTAAAAATATAGTGACATATATTATAGAAATCAACAAATTTAAAGAAAAACAAAACTCACTTCAGAATGCAAATCCTACTGAATTAGATAAATTTCTTAGTGCTAAAGCATCAAATAAAATTGCCGGTATCACAACGACAAATTCGAGAATATGGCAATTAATACACGGGAAAATAAAACCACAGAATAAGAATGAAGACGAGATTTTAAGTTATTATAACATTCTTAATTTCATGCATGAAAATTACGATACATTACAAATTAATTGCGATTGTATTCTTTATATGTACTATAATTTGTTTAAATTTGGAGAATTGCCAAATAAACGAAAAGTAGACGTACTTAACGTTATATGCGAAAACTACAAAAATGCATTAAAAGCTGGAATTATTAATGATTTGATATTGATTCACTGTTTTGTGCTAGATTTCTTATGCTTACGTCCTTTTGACAAAGGAAATGGCAGAATAAGTAGACTGTTAAATTTGTTACTACTGTACAAAAGCAAATATTTCGTTGGATGCTACTCAAGCATTGCTTTCTTTATTGCAAATAATGTAAAAGAATACAACGACAGTATACAAACCTCAGGCCAAGGATGGGAAAATGAAAAAAATGTTCCAACTCTGTTTATAGAATACATGCTTAATATAATCCTTTCTTGCTATAAAGATTTCGATTTTAAGCAAAATTTTGCATATCATATTGACGAAACGTCTTACAATTCTATTAAATCATTTGCAGAAGAACATAATGGAGCATTTTCCAAAAAAGATGTGTTAATGACTTGCTCAAACTTCGGTGGTCGCTCGGTCGCTGAACGCAATTTAAAAAGACTAGTCGCTGAAGGCTTCATTAAACGTGTCGGAATAGGACATAATACACTCTATATAAGAACTGATGCGTCTTAAATGTTATATGTTCCATTGACACACGTTATGAGATTGTTCTAATCTACGTTAGTAGGGAGCGGTTCCGTTCTCACAATCATTTTAAATTTTAAAAGAGTTTTTATGACTAAAATCACATGCATTTTTTACAATAAAGAAAAAGAATATGCAATAAATGAAAATAATATCGCGTCTGTTAAAATAAATTGTCAAAATAATGCAATTATAACAACTGCAGGAATAAATATTATTGACACTTCATTTGAGAACTGTAAGATTGAGGTAAATTCAGAAGTGGTTTTTGATGGATACATTTATGAAATCAACGATGATGGATTAACGCACACGTACACTATAAAGACATATACACCAAATGTTGAACAAAAAACTGAAAATGATGAGTTAATAAGAAAATTTAGGTATGAAAATCCTGATTTATTCCAACCTGAAATATATAAATCAAATAAAGAACCAATATGTAATATTGACCAATGGATAATTAAAGACACGCTAAAAACCAAAATTAACAAAAGTCAACTTATTAGCGTTGTTAATCTACATATAAAGGCATCTTGGTTACGATGTGTATATGGTCAAATTGATCTTACAAATAAACTTAAATTTGCACTTTCAGGCAGACTGCTTGAAACATTTACACCAAATAAACTTAATAATTCATGGTTCAAAACTTTTGATTTATTGCGTACGGATAAGTCAGCTAGACAAACTAAATACTTCATATCTCATTCAAAGTTAATAGAAGAGAGTACAGTTCCAGTTACTTTTAGCGACAAGTTTACTTTAAATCGAACAGCATTTAATTATGAGTTATCACTAGGTTGGGAATATGAACAACTTGAAAACGAAGAAATTCAATGCAAAATAATTAATAACAACGGTCCACAACATAATGTTAAAGACATAACAATTGATTTGCATAATGTTCAAGAATATCTACCTGATGCATATCAGCAATCATTTTTTAAAACTAATGTTGGTTTGAAAATTTGTAACATAATACTAAATGAAATAATTAAATATATTAAAAACTCAATGTATAACATATATGTACAATTTCGTATGCCCATATGTGCGGACACACCAAGATTATCATTATATCAACCAATTAAGATCAACAACACGGATTTGTATGTCCGGGAGCTTGAATATATATATGAAGATAATGGCAATTATATTAATGTCACATGTGTTGGTTCTAAATATAAAACTACGAACGATAATGAAGATTTTTGTTTAGTTCTTCCAGATATTTCATCAAAGATAATCAGAAGTAAGGATATAATTGATAAAATAATTATTCAAAATGATGCCGATACTCAATATCTGAAATTAATTAAATTTTGCGCAAATACAAAAGGCAAAAGACATGAAATTATGAAAAGAGAAATAAACGATATTCTTAATAAGTACCAGACTAGAATAATTATAAAAACAAGACCGTTAAAAACATCCTATACAAACAAAACTGTGTATGAAGCTATTCCAATAAACTTGATGTAACAACAATGTAGAATATTAACAACCCTGTATTATTGCTTTTTCATTGTTATATCTCGTTATGTTTGACACTAAAAATATTTTAATTTACGTCAAAATCAAGTGTTTTAACTAATTGAAGTTCGGAGGTAAACTAAGATGGAAAAGCTAGATTTGAAAAATGGTGGATTCTGCAGGATTTGAACCTGCGACCTACCCGTTATGAGCGGGGAGCTCTAACCGCTGAGCTAAGAATCCAATCCATTCATTTGGATGATAGCAATTTTTGCGTTGTTGTGCAAGTAGCGCAAAATACCACGTGTTAAACTTCCGGCGGAAGTGTAAAATAACAGTTGCGCATGCTTAAGACGGACAGCAGACATATAAATAAAGGAGATATATTTATTGCAGTGCGTGGGGCTCGTGTTGATGGAAACAATTATGTGCAAAAAGCATTAGATCTTGGTGCATCATTAGCTGTAACCGACAAAACTTTTAACGACGCTTCTGTAATAACTGTTCCCAATACACTTAAGTCGCTAACACGTTTGGGGCGTTATTTCAGGACAAGATCAAATTTACAAATAACGATAGGAATTACAGGCAGTTGTGGCAAAACTACTACACGAAATTGGATATATTCCGTACTATCAAAGCGTTACAATGTTGTGCAATCAATGCACAACTACAACACAATGCTCGGTATGGCACTGAATTTTGAACTGTTAGCATATGATACTGAAATCGGAATATTTGAGCTTGGAACTAACAGTGTTGGAGAAATTTTACCGCTAACAAAATATATAAAACCGAATATTGCAATAATAACAAATATATATGAAGCACATATAGGAAATTTTAGCGATATTGACGAATTAACCAATGAAAAAATTTCAGTAATTGATGGTATGCAACGGCATGGAACGCTACTATACGATGGTGATTGCGAATTTAAAGATAAAATTTTAAAGAAATGTTTTGTAAAAAATATAACTCCTATATCAATAGGATATAGCAAAAACTGTGATTATAAAATAAATATTTGTAACAATAAAATTAATGTTACAACAAAAAGCAAAACTTACGAATATTCTTTGAAAATTTTAGGACGACATTACGCATATATGAGTGCAATGGTAATTGCTGTTTTGGAAGTAATGGGGTTAAATGCAAAGCAACATATTGAAACTATAGAAGATTTTGCTCCATTGCGAGGACGTGGTGATATTAATGAATACGAGTACAACGAAAAAAAATTTAAAGTTATTGATGAAACTTACAACGCAAACCCGTCAGCGATGTTAGCAACGCTTGAGTGCCTTAAACAATATTCAGAACATAAAGTGCTGGTAATTGGTGAAATGTTGGAACTTGGAAATAAATCACGGATGTATCACGAAAAGATAGTTCAAAAATTAGTTGAATTTAGAAACGACAAAATATATTTTATTGGATCGAAAGAATTATGGCAATGTATCCAAAAATACGCGCGGATTAAGTGTTTTGAATGTATAAGTAATGAATTTATATCTGAAATACTTGATGCTGTCCAGAACGGTGATATATTATACTTAAAAGGATCAAGAGGCGTAGGTCTCGACAAAATAATCTCTTTTATAAAATGTTCTTCAATATAATCCATAGTATATTTTCACAATATAACGTGATTCATTACACGACGTTTCGCTCAATATGTGCTTTTTTCACATCATTTTTGATTGTTTTTATATTAATGCCAAGATTCATATTATTTTTAAAATCTCGACAATCAGAGGGACAACCTATACGGGATGACGGACCTCAATCTCATTTAAAAACAAAAACTGGTACGCCGACAATGGGGGGGGCGCTTATTATTTCGTCTGTAATATTTTGTAGCATTGTCTGGGGGGATTTATCAAACAAATATTTATGGCTATGCATAAGTGTGATGCTTGGATTTGGGGCAATAGGGGCATTTGATGATTATAAAAAATTATCAAAACACGATTATCACGGTATATCTCCAAAAACAAAGTTTATACTTCAAATAATTATATCGGTTTGCTGTTGTTTACCCACTATTTATTGCAGTACTCCAGTTGATACAATGCTATACTTCCCTGTTTTTAAAAACTGGATTATTGATTTAAGTTGGTTCGTTATCCCTTGGGCAGTCTTAGTAATAACCGGAAGTTCAAATGCAGTAAACATAACAGATGGATTAGATGGACTTGCTATAGGTTCGGTTATAACAACTGCAATATGCTTTACTTTTATTTGTTACTTTGCTGGGCATTTAAATTTTGCTGATTATTTGAATATTAAGTATATTGATGGGCTTTCTGAGGTATGTGTATTTTTAAGTTCCATTATCGGTTCTAGTTTGGGGTTCTTGTGGTATAACGTTCCACCTGCAAAGGTTTTTATGGGTGATACTGGCTCTATTTCAATAGGTGCTGTTTTAGGGTTTATCTCAGTCATTTCAAAGCATGAATTTTTATATGCGATAATAGGCGGAGTGTTTGTTATTGAAACAATTTCAGATGTGTTACAAGTCAGCTATTATAAAAAAACTCACAAACGATTATTTAAAATGGCGCCCATTCATCATCATTTTGAAAAGTTAGGGTGGTCTGAACCGACAATAGTTTTTAGGTTTTGGATTATTTCAGTTATACTAGGTGTTTTGGGAATGTCTTTATTAAAAATTCGATAAAATTAATGGAGCTCATCGTTTGTTTTTGTTATATTGTTTATTTTGCAGAGAATTTTTGGGATTTTCGTTTGCGTTCACGAAATTAGTAAGATATACTAGTTGCGGTTAGACTTTTTGGTAGAAAAATGAAAAATTTTTTGAAAAGCTTCGTGTTAGGGGCGTCGTTGTGTGCTCCCGTAGCTGTTAGTGCTTTTGTTGGCGTCGCGCAAAGCGCTGAAGTGTCTCTTGAACAAAAGCTCGGAGATATGGCGGCGAGCGTTTTTAAACAAAATATTGCAGATATTGGGGCAGTAAAAAATCATTCATGGTTGGAAGAAACCAGTTTTTCTGAATCGTTGAAAGCGGAAGAAGAGCTTCTTAGACTTGCTCACAAAAACTCGGATCTTGTTTCGCAACAGAATTTCTTGATGGGCAATTCTGCTAAGTTGAAAGAGTTAGTCGGAGATGAATCTTCGTTTATGGCTCATGCGAATGCGTTGATCGCCTACAAATCTTATTTGACGCTTTTTTATGGAAAGAATCAATTTGACAAAAAGTTTGTGGCGTCTGGAAAGTCTGGTCAAGAGGATCGTCTAAAAATGTTATTTGACGAGACATTTAATTCTGTTTCAGATACCGTAGTTGTATGTGCGGGAATTGGCGCAGGCAATATGTTCAAAAACTTGAAAACTAGGCTTTTTAAAGATTGGGTTTGTTATTGTGTTCATACAAATCTATTGCCAGGTGAAGGCTCACTTCGTAAAAGCAATTCAGATACTGCAAACAATTCTGATAAAATAAACGAACCAGGTGAAAATCTGAAGTCAGGCAAACAATCAGTTTCGGTTGTCGATGCCGTTCTGAATTATGAAGAAGAAATGCTCAGCAATGGCGAATTGGTAAAAACCTTTAAGAATATAACCAAATCAAAAATCGATGAATTGCTAAAGACGAATGAACCACAAAAAATTAAATTAGTGCAAAACATCAAAGTTGACTATCAGAACTGGATTAGATTGGTTGGAGCGTTGGAAAAAGATTGTTTTTCTCAAAAAGCAGAAGTCGATTTTGACGAGGTATTGTTAAATTTTTCGGACTATATAATACAACGGAATGCTTACGCAAAGAATGATGCGGAAATCAAGTTCGATGAGACTTTAATGAAGCTTGTTTCTAGATGGACTGAAGCTAATGTTATCAAAAAAGATGAATCGTTCGAAGGTGGCACTATTTTTCGTTTGGTGGATTGTTATATAGATATTTTTAATGGCGGAAATGAGATTGACAATAATGTTTTAGAAAAAATAAAGAAAATGTTCAATCGATGTTTTAATGGAAATTACTTTAAAGATGCCCCGAAAAATAACAGGCTTATAGGAGTATTTGATGCAACACCATATGACGAGGATGTCGTTGAAGACATTGGCGTGGCACGTAAAGATCTTGGAATTTTACATGATTTTTTGACAAAAAAAGACTACTCTGAGCGTTTTAAGGTTTTGACTAAATGGCGGGACGACGTGTTTAAAAAATTCAAAGAGAGTGTGCGTAAAAGAAAAGAAATTTCCACAAAACTTGAAGTAGCGTATACGGATCAATACAATTACGATGTAGAAAAAGTTACGGCGGATATTTTCGAACAGTTAACATGCATGAAACAATATTTATTACGGATGTGTTTTTTAGACGAATTAGAACTGGAGTTGATAAAAGAGGCATCTGGAGATAATAACTTTTCGTTATTTAATTAATCACCAACAGATTCTTATAAGGGATGTTTTATAAAGAAGGCTTGTCGCAAGACAAGTCTTCTTTTTATCAAAAACGTATTTTTAGATTCCAAAAGGTATCAAAACAAAGCCATCAATAAATAAAAAAATAAAATTTAAGTAAAATTAATCTTTTTTTGAAAAAACATAAAATGTAACGATGTTATATTGAAAAACGTTGTATACTATATGAAGTTTGGAAGGAGACGATGATTATATGAAAAAAGTAACATTACTTTTGAGCGCCGTATTCGGGCTGTGTACAGCTCCTGGGGGCTCATATGGGACGGAAAACACACAGTTAGTGCTAAAAGGCGCAAACAGTTATAAAGGTGAGCTTTTTGATGCATTCGAATATGCTAATTCTGTGGTACTACCCCCAAAAATAAAAAAAACAGATGTTGACGACTTATATACAGCAGTTTTTAGCACAGACCTTTTGAAAACAGAAAAATTTGGAGATGTTAAAAATGAGCAATATACAAAAAACGAGTTAGACTTAAATCATAAAATTGAGGATGTTGTAAACACGATAAACAACATTCATGGAGTTAAATTTGAAGTTCTGGAAAATTTTGGTCAACCAACAGACGACAACGTTTTAAAGTCAGATAAATTAAATGTACCAGCTGTAAAAGATTTTGTAGCGTCATATCTAACTTTGCTCATGGACGTTCGTCTTGCAAAGCTAAAAGCTGATTATAACGATCATTGGAGCACCACTGAACAGCGAAAAAAAGACATTAAAAATCTTATAGATATTGCAGCCAATGTTTTGACTGACGAAGATAGTGCTCCAAGCTTGAGTAAATACGATTTTTCTCGGAACGACCACAAAATGAATTATGCCGTAAGGTTAGTTTTGAGGCAAATGTTTGAAAACATAAGAGAAGAGTATATGAAATGCGTTGAAAAAGACCGCGTTGGAGAAAACATAAATTACGTCGTTGGTGAACGTGACGTTTCTAAAGATCGAAGTGGAACAAATGGTGACTCTTTTCTCGATTTTAATACTTTGCATGAATGGCTCTTACTAAAACAACTTACAAGCGAAGATCGAGCAAACGATGAAATTATGTCAAAAGCGAGATTTGTTTTTCATCAGAAGAATCCGGATCTTATCAATGAAAGCTTTTTTGAAAAAGCTTTTGACGACGAAAATGCACACGAAAATTTTTTGGGAATTGAAGTTCTCAAAATATGTTTACATGGTGTCGCAGAAAAGTATGCAAAAGGACTCTTAGATGATAAAGATGAATTTATAAAAAACGTTTCAGAAACATTTGATAAATTAGAATCTCACGACGTTCTACGAAACGCAATATCAAAATTCAAAGCTATAAAAGAAAGATTAAAAGATTCTAAAAACGAAATCGAAAAATTGAAATCAGAATTTGGCGTGGATATTCTCGATGAGGAAAAACAAGATGACAAAACAAACGAAGATGTTCTGAATACATGCTTATCTTCAATAAAAGAAGGCGATAAAAACCTCAAAGATTATCTGCAAAACACATTGTCTTCAATTGTTGGAAATGTTTTAAAACAAATTCCTAAAGGCGAAGAAATAACGGCAGACCTATTTTTTAACATAATTGATTTGTTAAAAAACGATTTTAAGCTCTGGAAATCGAATCTTGACGATTTTGCAAGTAAAACCAACAGCGATTACAATAAGGCCCTTAACGCGATTTATGGTGACAAAAAGTGTAAATCGTTAAAAAAGAGTGTTCAAAATAATAAAGAACCTATTGAAAACTTTTTTAATCAATTATTGACAAATGATGTTGAAAAATTGGTTTCGATACTGTCGAGCTCTTTTGAGCAATTTGAGAAAAACTGTATTGAGGAGTCAAAAACAATTCGCAAGAATTTGGTTGCATTAAATGGCGATATTTACAGGAATAATAAAGAAATCTTTGACGACGTAAAAACAAGCTATTTTAGTCTAGTGGCAAACATACTTGCATACTTCATGGATTTAGGAATTGTTGACGAAACAAGGAGTGAAACCCCATTCGGGGGATATAGAAGTAACATTCTTACTTTAAAGCAAGTGATCACTCTAAATAACAGAGGAAATTTCGGAGCAGGATCAACGAGTAGTGGAGAAATGTTTGATGGTATGCGAGATTCAACTGAGTTAACGGAGTGGGAACAAAAAAGTCGTGCGCTATCAAAGCTAAACGATGACCCAATGTCTACTTTTAAAGCACTCAAACAAATAGGTAAAGTAGCCTCTCCTGAAAACGTTAACTCTATTATGATACCTGGGGTATTTAGAAAATGTGCCATGATGTTCTGTAACATGACAGATAAAAATTCGTCATTGTACTATAGCCATATACCACCCTATTTAAAAAGAAACACGATTGTTGCGGTATCACAAAAACACAAAGATATTAAGAAAACAACAGAACTTATTTATGAAAACTCAAATGCCGCCTTAAAAGCTTTTAAAGATGTTACGGATTACCTCAAGCTTTCCGATCCTGAGAATAAAGAGCTTTCAGAAAAACTTAATAATTTGGGTAATTTACTTAAAAATGGGAGGCTTTTAAATGCAAAAAACACTCAACAAATTAACGAGAACGTAACGGATCAAAGATTCATAATAAGAGATCATCTTAGTTCTGTTAAAAACATAGAAGATTCTATGAAAAAAATTTCCTCAGAATTTGGTGAAGAATTTACTGCGTTAACATTGTATGCGCGGGATTATAAAGAAAACCTTGCTTTAACGGCAATGATTAATTTTGTAAGTACAATGAATACGCGAAACGATACAGAAAACAAAAACAATGAGCTTAAGAATTGCTGGATCAAAGGACGTGATATACTTAAAGCAAATGTTGATTTTTATAAAAAACGCGATGAACAGTTTAACGTTGAATACGAAAAGCTCAAATACGAAGAGACTATCAGTAATTTACAGAAAAAAATCGAGACGTTAGAAGCTAAACAAACAAAAAACAACACAGAGGATACCAACGCTGATAACAATTCTGAATCAAAAGACGAACTTGAAAGACAGATAACTATACTGAAAGATCAGCTTAAGAATGCAAATCAAAACAAGGAGACGGCGTTGCAACAAATAGAAACTTTAAAAAAGGAGCTTGAAAATGCTCGTAAAAATTGTGATGAAAAGACAAAACAATATGATGAAGCTAGAAAAAAGTTTGATGAGCAGAAAGTTAACAACGTAAATGTTAATAATTATCAAGGTGGTGAAGGCGTTCCGCCTCCTCCTCCGCCACCACCACCTCCTCCAGCTGTTCCTATTATTACGGAACCAAAAATTGGTGTTCAACGAAATGGAAGCAAAAATAATGTTAAGAGAAATAATAATGCGGTTATTGAACCTCGGATGTCCTTAGAGGAACAGCTTAAAGCTGTAAGATTAAAGGCTGTTTCTAAAGAAGAAGATTTTGACGATCCGAAAAACAAGGATAACAAAGTGACAGTCTTGTCCAAAGATTTTAACAAAAAGGCAGATGAGTGGTTGTCAAGAAAAAAGGCACTTGCTTCGAAAAAAACACTTAACGAGGATGAACGGTATGAGTTGGACACTATTGAAAAGAACTTAAAAATACTAAAACAAAAATACAACATAAACCCAAAAGAAATTGATCAGAGAAATTTCCTTAAAGAACACCTATCTTCTGCTATAAAACAACGTTTTAAGAATTTACATCTACACGAAGAAGAAGAAGATGATGATGATGACTTTTAAATAAATAAAAAGAAAGTTACAATTATACCAATTCTTTGATCGTGAATTTAAAAAAAACATATTTATAGGTTCGGGCTCACAACCGAACCTTTTTTTAAAATCTAATTATTTGTAAATAACCACAACACGTTTTTTCAAAACATTAACAAAATAGAACAGTATTTACGACAATAGTTACATTTTTTAAAGATAAAAAGGACAATTTTAATAAAAATAAATAACGCTAATCAATTTTGCTAGCACTAATCCTTCAACCAATTTAAAACAAACACGATTTATAAAAAGAACCAATGTAACAGGATATAGAAGTACCTTAACATTTTTTGGGGTCAGGCCTTGGGACGTTTAAGTATATTGATCTATAAATTTATCAAGATCTGAGCGAACAGATTTGTTTAAATTTGGATTTGGTTCGGCTTTTTTTACACCAAGATGTGCTAGTTCGGAGGCACGATTATTTTGTGAATCCTCTTTTAAAGTATCGGAAGGTTGATTATCAACGTCTGAGTTAGGTGGGGTAGATGCTAGAGAAGAGTTCTTTTGTGCAAAAAGGCTATCTTTCATTTTTCCACCAAAGGCTACGATTAACTCTCTCTGTTTGTTTTTACTTAAATAACCTGTAAGTTCTTTTTGTATATTGTCTGGTAGCATCAGAAATAGCATTTGCGAAATATTCTTAACATAAGGTAAAAGTTTTGATTGCTGGAATGCAGCGGGTGGTTCGTTAAATACGTAGTACGTCAAACCGAATTCGACAACAGCAACAACTAATATTCCACGAACAATGCCGTACAAAGAGCCACAGAATTTGTCAGCAATACTGAAAACACTATTTCGAACGAGTGCTGAAAATAGATATGTAAGTAAACTTAACACAAGCATAAATACAACAAACAATGAAAAGCCTGTTACAAGCTTTGCTAACAAAGGTTGTGAAATATGTTCCCGAACAAGCTCAAGTCCTATTGGAAATAATTTCCATGCTAAATAGCCACTTAATACCCAAGATATTACAGAGCATATTTCTTTAACGGCTCCTCTAAACCATCCTATTAGAATGGAGATAAATAACACTCCAAGAATTATTGCATCAATCATAGTAAATAATGTAGTTATTCCATCATAAATTTATTTTGCCTCGCAATTTCATAAAAAGTTATTGACGCGGCGTTAGAAACGTTAAGAGTTGAAAAATGTGGAGTTGTTGGTATTTTTGCGACAAAATCAGAATTTGCAAGTTGTAATCGCCTTACACCTGTATTTTCAGAACCGAGAATAACGCAAATTTTCCCCCGTAAATCTATTTCATGAAGATATTTTTCTCCTTTTTCGCTTAAAGCAACAATCCAAAATCCGTAATTTTTTAAGTCTCTTATTGTTGTTGCTATATTCGACACGGAATATATTTTGACGTAACTAAGTCCTCCTGACGAGGTTTTAGACACAGTTTCTGATATTCTACAAGCCGATCTATTATGAGTAATTATTGCTCTAATACCAAAAACAGCTGCTGATCGAATTATTGCTCCAACATTATGTGGATCTGACACATTATCAAGGATTGCTACAGAACAGTTAATGTTTTTTAAATCAGCAATTGTTCCAAAATTATTTGCAATAGCTTCAATCACAATACCTTGATGAGCAACATTGTCACTTTTTACAAGCCGATTTAAATAATCCTTTGTAACATAACTTATTATGTTCATATCAATTTCGTTAACCCACTCTGGAAATTTTTTTCCCTCAGCTAGGTACACATGTAAAATTTCCGCGCTTGAAGCCATAACTGCTTCGCGACACGAATGAATTCCGCAAATAAGAATTTTATTTCTGCAATGCTTTTGTTGCATATTTTGCCCACTTTGAGTTTTTATGTTGCATTTGGAGAACTTTGTTCACATTCAACGCTTCATTTTTTAACCCCATTGATAAGTAGCATTCAATAAGCCTTAGGTATGATTCCTGAGCTGTTTCGGTGTTAGGGTAGGATTCGATTATTGTATTGTATCTGGATACTGCTGCAGGGAAATTTTTGTGGTTCTGGTAGTATTTACCAATTCTAAACTCATGATGGGCAAGATGCTGTAACAATATCGTTATTTTTGTTTTTGCATCTATCACAAATACTGAAGTTGGATAT
>CADBOF010000002.1 GCA_902796345.1 uncultured Pseudomonadota bacterium | reverse complement strand
TTTTTAAAACACGATTGGGATTGTTATTTAACTCAATTCGGCGTTATTTGTGATATTAAAAATAAAAATGGTAATGATATCAAAAGCATTGTTGGAAAGGTTCAAGAAAAAGAAATTTTAAGAAGAGATGTTAACTCTGAAAGAGATGAAAAAGAACAAGACACTTCCAATAATCAAGACAACTCCAATAATCAAGAAAACTCCAATGAAAACAATAATACCAACGAAATTAAAAACGAAAACATCAACAAAATTAAAGAAAAAATTAAAAGTGAGAAAAATGAAGAACACAAAACCGTTTCATGGTCAGATGAACCCATAGAGTTAGATAGCAGTGAAAAGGTTTTATATAACAATACTGACTTTGGGAAACATGGTACAAAAAATGTTAATTCAGAACACAAAAATATTAGTTCAGAAGATAAAGCAAAAAATATTTTTGATAAAAGAGCCAATTCTATTAATAAACAGTTAAGCTCTTCTGAATGGTTCAACGAACCCAAAGAATATGAACAGGTCAGTAATTTTGCGCTAGAACTTAACAAATGCAACGATGAAATAGACATACATGCACAGAAGATTTTACAAAAAATAGATGAACATCTTAATACTACAAATGCGACAAAATTCAACGATCTCACAAATGCCAAGGTGTACGAAGAGATCCAGGAAGGCTTACAAAAATTACCATTTTTTTCACCAAAAATTCTTTCTGAAGTATGGAACTTGACTAATACTATTGAAAAAGTATCATTAAACAAACTTTCAATAAATGAAAAGGTTTTGATATTCTACACAGTTATCAACAAATATTTAGACATTTGCTATGAGTTTAAAAAACAACATTCTATTCAAGATAATAAAAAAATCCAAGACGTATTAGCTATGGGTACCGACAGCGTTCACTATATTTTGAAAAACTTGTTAGACGAGAAACCAAAACAGGACTTCAGCTCAATAAATCAACTTGTAACAAAAATATTAAAAGACATTAATGATTATATTTTTGCTCAAGACGATAGTCAACCGAAACTTTGGAGAATTTTTCAGTTAGACATTGTTACCGACGTAAACCTCATATACAATACGATACACAAATTTGCAAAGGTTGAACAATTCGAAATGAATTTTATTTACGATCTAGTACAAAAAATTCGTTCACAGAGGTTAGACATAGGTGAATTTAACGGATTACTTGAATATACTTTAAAAAATGCAAAGTATCGTTACGAAAGAGATATAGAAAGAATTTGCGAATTAACTTATAGTCTTATAAAAAATCCCCGTAAAAAAGCTCTTAACGGAGAAGAAATAGCTATTAACAAAAACGTCGCTTTGCAATATGTTGAAAACTCACTTTTAGCAGAAATCTTAAAAGATTTAAAAGATACCGCAATTAAATACGGTTTTAAACTTCCCAGTGACGACAAGCCAACACAGAATATAGAAAAGCTTGCAAAAACATTATATGAAAATAATATTGACACTGACATAGCAATATTATTATCAAATAACTTAAAGGAGTATACAAAGGATTTTGAAAAAATGTCAAAACTTGCAGAATATTTGATAAGGAAAAATAATATATATTTTTCGAAATACAAAAATTTTCGAGGCTGTGACTATGCCGTCTCAAATTATGTATCTAACAGGATGATAAGAATGCAATTGGACGCGGTTAAAAAAAGTAACAATGAAGACGATTTTATTGATGTATTTATCAAAAACGACAGCGATAAAGGTAATCAAAGCGAGGTTCCGCCTATCACCTTCTATGAAAAGTAATGATTATACAAATTTAAAATTAATAAATAAGATTAAAACAAAAATAGAACGCCTAGACAGCTCTATTTTTGTTTTGTTTTACAAAAATAGTGAAAGATCAATCAGACCAACTGTATTGGTATCAAGCTTTTTTATTATCCTGCCTTTTTGATCAATAACGCAAGAAATGCCGTTGTTTGCACATCGAATGACTGGTTTTCGTTCTTCGATAGCTCTAAAACATGTTGTTTTCATATGCTGATAATGTGCATCACTATTTCCGAACCAAGCATCATTACTTATTGTTAAAATCCATTTTGAATTTTTATCAGAGGTTACTTCTCGCGGAAACACAATTTCGTAACAGATGTTAACATCAAATTGCGGTATTCCTGACAACTTGAAAGTTTTGCATAAAAAACCTTTACTAAAATTTTCCATCCCATCAGTTAATTTACGTAATCCTAATTTTGAAACCCAATCTGGAACATATTCGCCAAATGGAACCAAATGTTTTTTATCATAGATCTGTAAAATTTTACATTTATTATTCATAGCAATAACACTATTATAGATTTTTTTATTCTCAACTCGGTCAATTCCAGTGATTAATATTTCATTGTTTCCAATATGTGACGCAATATATTGTAAAAGGTGTGGCTCAAGTGTTGTACCAACCGCACTTTCAGCCCATATTATTAACCTTTTTTCCTCTGAGCCAAATTTTGATAGAACAATATGTAAATCTAAATTATTCCAAAATTTTTTAGGATTAAATTTTTCCTGTTGCGAAATAGATGGTTGAACTATAGATATATTCAATTCTTCTTTGGTGTAACTTTTACACAATTCGACTTTGTAAATTCCATATACAATAATAATTGTTGTTAAAGCAAAAGCATATTTATATGTTTTTCTTGTAAATAAAACAATAACCAACAATAGGAAAAACGATACGCCGTAAACTGTAACTAAATCAGCAATTTGAGCAAAGTAAGGTATTTTGTATGTTACATATCCTGCTAAATTCCACGGAAAACCAGTAAATAGTAATCCCCTTATAATTTCGAATATAGTCCAGAATATAGCAAATGATATTCGTTGAAAAATAATTAAATTAAATTTACGTGAGTAATAACATGTTAGTGCGGGATATAATGCTAGATATGCAACAAGGAACATTACAGCTAAGTATCCTAAATTACCCATTCCAACGCATTTACATGAATTAGCAATCCAATACAATGTACTAAAAAAATAACCATATCCAAACGAGTATCCTATAAAAAAAGACTTAATTTTAGGATTAATTTCTAGGACACGTAAAAGTGTCGGTATTGCTAACAAAAAAAATATAAATTGTTCTGATTTGTTAAATGAATTTCTCAAACACAACCCCAATATAAACGCAGATAATTTAGGATATTTAACAAATAAAAACTCAGCGTGAGTTTTTATATTTTTAATTTCATTTTTCAATACTTTTAAGCTTTTCAATTGCATTTCTCTTGGATATAAGTATATAAGGTTTAAACTCTTTCATGTGAGGATTATTTATTGCTTTATTCAGCCAATATATTGCCTTACGAACACCCCTTTTAGTTTTTGCATATTTTAAGAAAACAACACCTGCATTAAACTGAGCTACGCCATAGCCCTTTTTAGCAGACAAGCGATAATACTCAAGTGCTTTTTTATGATTCTTAGGTCTTATATCTCCCGAATAATATCCATCTCCTATTGAATTAAGAGCTTCCGGCAATCCCATATTGGCAGCTTTTGTTATATATATATCAGCTTTTTTCATATTCTTTTCATACAAAAACAATGTACCATACATAAAACAGCAATAAGGTTCTTTAATATTAGCTAACAAATACTGTTTCACAGCTTTAGGATTTTTATCAATCCACATTGTTATGTAGTTATTAACATTCTGCTTGAAACTATCAGCATTTACAGATTGAACGGAAAATATAAATAGAAATAGTCTACAAAACCATTTCATAGCCAAAATATTGTCGCAAGTCCAATAATAATTCTGTAACACATAATACCAAAAAATCCGCGGTTTTCCATATATTTTACACATATCGGTAAAGCGACAATCCCTATTAATCCAGTAAGTGCTATACCTAATGCATGGTTGAAAGAAAACTCACATGGCAAACCAGATTTTAAAATATTAACTATTTCGATACACAAGGAACCTGCAATACTTGGTATTGCAAGCAATAACGAAATTGATATTGCTTGTTTACGATTAAGTCCAAACAATCTACATGCAGTTGTGCATATCCCCAATCGACTTACACCTGGAATAAACGCCATTGACTGAGCCATACCTATACAAAAATCTCTTACATACGTGCACGTTGTACAACGTTGTGCGATTTTCTTACCCGACACAGTATCGCTTAACCATAGAATAATTCCAAACGTTATAAGCATAAGCCCTGAGACGACCGTTGAATTAAAATTTTTTATAAAACTATGTGCAACAACTCCTACAAAAATAACCGGAATTGTCGCTAAAACTAATGTACTAAAAGCCGTTTGTGAAAGTTTTACATTATTGGTGAACAAACCGAGAATAATACGCCAAAGCGTTTTTCTAAAATATATTATCAGACTAATAAGACTGCCTGCGTGGAATGTTATTTTCATTCCAAAATCAAACTCTCTTACGGAAAGTATTTTTGATACAATATCCATATTCGCAGAAGAACTTATTGGTAAAAACTCACCAACCCCCTGGACAATACTAAAAATAAAAGTCTGGAAAAAATCCATTGCGTTCACTATCCATTTTTTTTAGGATAACGCACACCTGGCGTCATCCGATAGTCATTAAAAAGTAATTTTTCTAAATTTCTTTTTACCGACAGAAATTAAACAATCTTTATCAATTAACGTATCGTATTTATCAGTTGGCACATTGTCAACTCTAACCCCTCCACCTTCAATAAGACGTTTTGCTTGCGTTGCACTTTCTGCAAGCCCAACTTCCTTTAAAACCTTGTCTAAAGCCATTGACGCGCTCAACTTAACTACTTCGATAGCATCGGAATGGACTCCTTCTGACGCAGATTGATGAATTGCGTTTAAATCTGCTGATGGATGCACAAAAGAAGTTATACTATCGGCTAAAACTATTTTGGCGTCATTAATTTTTGAAGTTCCAATAAATGCAACATATTTTGCAATTTCATCTAAGGGTAAGTCGGTAAAAATTTCCATTAATTGAATAACATCTCTGTCATCGACATTACGCCAATATTGCCAGAAGTCAAACGGAGATAGTAGGTTTTCGTCAAGCCACACCGTACCCGATTCTGTTTTTCCCATTTTTTTGCCGTCAGAGTTGAGCAACAACGGAATTGACAGTCCAAAAACCTCCTTGCTAGTTTTACGACGTACTAAATCAACACCATGCGTCATGTTTGACCACTGATCTTGTCCGCCTATTTGCAAAACACAGTTATATGTTTCAAACAGATGCAGAAAATCATACGCTTGCAAAATCATGTAGTTAAATTCCAAGAAGCTTAAATGTTGTTGCCGTTCTAATCTTGCGCTAACACTATCCATTGCGAGCATTTTATTGACTGAAAACAATACTCCAAAATCTCTGAGAAAATCAATATATTTAAGTTTTGAAAGCCAATCATCGTTATTTACTGGAATTGCCCCATGTTCAACATCAAAATCAATTAGTGTTGATAGTTTGTTATTAATTGATTTAATGTTATCCAATATTGCGTCATATGACAGCATTTTACGTTGAGTTTCTTTCCATGTAGGATCACCTATCTTACCAGTAGCACCTCCGCAAAGAACTATTGGTCTGTGACCAGCATCTTGTAACTTTTTAACAAGCTTTATCCACAAAAGATGCCCGACATGTAAACTTTTCGCGGTAGGGTCATAACCTATATAAAAAACAATTGGTTCTTTCCCACAAAATAATTCATCAGTAGCAGATGCATTTGTCATTTGATAAATGTAATGCCTTTTGTTTAATTCGTTTAGTAACTCAGATTTAAATTTATATTCCATAATATTATCCTGTGCCAACGTCTCAGCATTCCAAACTTTTTAATGCCGAAGTAGTCCGCGTCAAAAAAATACAAACTAAGTTTATTATACGTTAGCATGTGAATTTAATTCACCTTTATATAGAATCTTTTGTTGCAACGCCATTTCAAAAAACGAAATGTTTTAATTGTATAAAACAAAGGTTGTATATGTAATAACAGACGCCCCAATAAAATTTTTGCAAGAATGATATAAATACAACAGTCGTTTGTTGCAATATCAATTGTTCGAGGGCTCAAAAAATTTTTTTATTTCTTCTTCATCGATAAGTTTTGAAAAATCTTTTGTTGTTCTAAACGCATCTTTCCGTTTTGTGTAGTCGGCAAGTTCTTCTATCGATTTATTTGTACCACGCAACAAGTAAAACACTATGTTTCTTACCACAGAAGGAAAGACATTAGTTAATTGGAGCTCACTAAACCTTTTAAATAACTGATAAAATACAGTAAGTGTTTTTTTATAAGGCTTAAAATTTTTTAATTCACACATAATTTTAAATATCACTTTTGGATTTCCATAAAGTCGGGATTCCGTATTTATCAAAATTCCTTCATCAATCAGTTTTTTTGTAAAAATTATTGATTTCTCAGCAATACTCAAGAACTCGTCAGAAGAAAACGCTTTATCTTTATTATTCTCACGAAGTTCTTTTAATACAAAAATATAATCAAAATCGTAGTCGTTGTTATTAATTTTATATACACTATCATAAAAACCGTGTTTTTGTAGTAGTTCATTATACTTAAAACAAAATTCTTTACAGCTACTAACATCTTTCCTGAATTTTTCTAATAACAAAGCTTCTTTATTACAATTTCCATTTTTGTTTTTTTGTTCGTTATAAAGATGGTTTGCCATCTGTTTGAGATTAAAATAGTTTACATACCTGAGTTTTGCTTCAAAAATTTTAATCTGGTTAAGATTACAATAAAACAACGATAATAGCTTTCCACACACGCTATTATTATAAATACTCTGCATTACCTCACATTTATTATAAAATAATACATTAAATTGTTGTAAATAACACATCCAATCATGTTTTATGTAGTTTTTAAAGTCTTGTTCATTGTTAAATTTTGCAACCAGATATTCATACAAACTCATTCCTGATTGTAATTTTGATAATTTTAATTCTTTATCTACTTCTCGTATACTCAATTTCCAAACCTTTTCGAAATTATATTCGTTACGTATAAAACAAAAATAAATACCATAAAACACCGATAAAAAATTTATCTTTCCAAATATACTTTTTATTACCGGATCATCTAACGATTTGCTTGAATAATCATTACCGTCAATTTCGCTCGTTGAATCGTCAAAAAAGCCGTTGACAAAATACTTAGTAAAAAAAAGTGTTATGTTGATTTTATCCGAAACACAACACTTTTCTTTTATCGTGTATTTGTACATGAAAGTAACTATTTGTTTTAAAATCTCAATCGAGGAATAAAAAGGATCCTCTCTATCTGTAATAGCTTTGTATGCCCAATAATTTTTACCATACAAATCCGACGCAATGTTTATATTTTGATCTATATTGTAACTAACACATTTATAAACATCACTATTTTTGTCCGCTAAAAAATTTAAATCTTCACCTTTTGTCTCTGTTCCTAATAAATCATTGCTTACCGTTAATATACAAAACGAAATTAATATTAAACCTATTTTTTTTATAAACATTTTTTTGAAAAACATACTACCTCTACATTATAAATACATTAAATTATTTTGCGTGTCAATATTTTAGATCAATATTTTAAATGTAGTTTTTTTGTAATGTCAAATATAAAACATTCATAAACTTCTATTGTGTTATTGTCTACAATAGTTTTTTATAAAAAATCTGTAATTTTATTACGATATGACGAAAAGACTTATCTCATAAAAGAGACAAGTCCCATCTGTCGAAATTAAACCAAAATGTTTTTATCTACTGAGAATTTCAGTTACGTTTTTGTAAACAATTGACGTATCGGTGTCTGCTTTCACAGAATATAGCAAATTTAGATTTTTATAGAATTCAATAAGAGGTTGGGTTTTTGAGTAATACTCCGACAAACGCTTATTCAAAGCTGTCTCGTTGTCGTCTGAGCGTCGGACAAACTCTTTACATCCGCATATATCACATACCCCAGAAATTTTTGGCTTACTAAAGTAATCATTGTATATTTTTCCACAGTCTTTACACTTCGACCGGCCAGTTATTCTTTTTACAAGAACATCATCATCTATTTCAAAATTTATAACGTGCGATATTTTGTGACCTAATGCTTTTGTCATAGTCAACAACGCCTCAGCTTGTCCTAGCGTCCTTGGAAAACCGTCGAATATAAGGTTCGTGTTTAAAAAATCGTCTATTTTTGCCATTGCATTTTTTACAAAATCAACAATAACAGCGTCAGGCAACAGTGTACCGTTTCCGATTATTTCACCAACAGTTTTTCCTAATTGAGGAACAACAGTTTGAAGATTTTCCCTTAATATATCCCCAACACAAATTACCTTAAAAGAAAAATCAGAGTTGACAAGTAGTTCGCTTTGCGTACCCTTGCCACACCCTGGAGCTCCTAATAAAACTATCCATTTACCGGAATTCATCCGAATAATCCTTTTACACGATTTTTCTTAAACAATTTATCATACTCTTGTGCCATAAGGTGAGATTGAAACTGAGTTATTGTATCTGTTGATACATTCACTACAATTAACAAGCTTGTTCCCCCAAAATAGAAAGGAAGAGATACCTGCGATAATAAAATTTCAGGTAATAAACATACCGCACACAAATATAAAGCTCCAACAAGCGTTAGCCTATCTAAAACAGTTTCTATG
Source organism: uncultured Pseudomonadota bacterium (assembly GCA_902796345.1). Taxonomy (GTDB): domain Bacteria; phylum Pseudomonadota; class Alphaproteobacteria; order RUG11792; family RUG11792; genus RUG14087. The sequence goes on along the minus strand of CADBOF010000002.1, from coordinate 26,185 downwards.
TATTCAGCGGTTGCTTCGCCCGGTCTTATACCTGGAATAAAACTTCCTGACTTTTTTAAGTTATCAGCGGTTTCCTTTGGATTAAACATTATGGCCGTATAAAAAAACGCAAAAAAGACTATTGCTGCCGAAAACAAAATCATATACAAAGGCTGTCCATGACTGATAAGCCTTGAGAATTTTCCAAACCAAGAAGTAGGATCAAGATCGGCAAACCCTGCTATTGTCATCGGTAATAAAAGTATTGATGATGCAAATATTGGCGGGATAACATTAGCACTGTTTATCTTCAATGGTAAATGAGTTGACTGTTGTTGAGTTCCTCCACTCATCACTTGCCTCTTGGGGTAAAGAATTGGAATCTTTCTTATGGCTTTTTCCATATAAACGATAAAAAGAATTACTCCAAGTACCATTACTAGCAAAAACAGCAATGCCATCATCGATAACGCTCCCTGCTTACCCATAGCAAATGTATTAAACAGTGCCGCAGGCAAGTTTGCCACAATACCAGCGTAAATTATCATAGATGACCCGTTTCCAAGTCCACGTTTCGTTATCTGTTCACCAAGCCACATTATAAACAGCGTTCCACCAGTAAGGGATGTCATAGTTGTAAATCGAAACAACCATCCTGGATCAAGCACAGCACTACCGGATTGACCCATCATTCGTTCAAGCCCAATTGATATTCCATAACCCTGCGCTAAAGCTAATGCAACGGCTCCATATCTCGTATATTGGTTTAATTTCTGTTGACCTGAGTGACCTTCTTTTTTTAAAGCTTCAAGTTGTGGCGACATTGTTGTTAACAATTGAACAATGATGCTGGCGGATATATAAGGCATAATATTTAACGAAAAAACCGTCATACGCCCCATTGCTCCACCAGAAAACATATCCAGAATTCCAAAAAGTCCACTTGCGTGGTTACGAGTAAATTCAGCTATTACAGATGGATTAATGTTGGGCAACGGAATAAACGTCCCCAACCTGTAAATTATAAGGATGGCTAATGTAAACCAGATCCGATTTTTAAGATCTTTCGACTTCTTAAAAGTCTCAAAACTAAAATTTTTAGCTAAGTATTCAACCGCAGAAGCCATTTATCCTCCTTAACCCTGACTATCAGACTCGTTACAGTGCCATGTTTCAATTAGCGTACTTCCAGATTTTTTTAAAACTTCTTTAGCACCAGCAGTGGCTTTTGTAACATGTATTTTTATCGGTTTTTCCAATTTTCCATTCGAGAGTAGCACCGTATTTTTAATATACTTTGGCATGTATCCAATTTTTATTAAAAATTTCCGGTCTATCATTTCCCCATCAGGCAACAATCCATTTTTCAGTATTCTTGATATTTTCAAAAAATCAAGTTCGTAAAAATCCTTACGAAACGGATTATTAAATCCTCTCTTTGGCATTCTCCTATAAATAGGCGTTTGTCCTCCCTCAAACCCGTTTAATCTAACTCCAGAACGTGCAGTTTGTCCTTTTCCACCACGTCCTGATGTTTTTCCTTTACCTGAGCCAATACCTCGTCCGACAGTTTTGCGACGATGTCTTGCTCTAGGGTTTTCTCTAATGTTTCCTAACGTCAATAACTCAACACTCATACGGCATCTCCTTCAGACACAATTTTTACCATGTGACCAACTTTTTTTATCAAAGCCAATACAGAACCGTTAGCTTCCAACTCGCGTTCAGACCCAATGTGACGTAATCCTAAAGACTTCAAATATAGCCTCTGTTTTTTATTTCTGCGAATTGGACTGCCGATTTGTTTAACCCTTATTGTTTTTCTTTGTTCACTCATTGATAGCCTCCGTTTCCGACGTTTTTCTGTCATTTTGTTTACCAGACGCATCAATTCGACGAGCTATTATATCCGAAAAACTTTTACCAAGTTTTGATGCCACATACTTTGGTGATGCTGTTTTTTTCAAAGCGTCAAATGTTGCCCTCACAACGTTATGATAATTACGAGAACCAACTGATTTACTGACAACATCTTTAACACCTAAAGCATCAAAAATAGCTCTCATTGCGCCACCGGCTATAACGCCGGTTCCACAACCAGCGGTTTTTAAAAAGACGTGGCCAGAACCAACTTTTGATGAAATATCACAACGAATAGTTCTACCGTCAAATAAAGAAACTCTAATCATCGAACGCTTAGCTCTATCGCCAGCTTTCTTTATAGCGTCAGGAACTTCGCGAGCTTTAGCTGTCGCATATCCAATGCGACCTTTACCATCACCGACTACCACCAATGCAGAAAATCTCATATTTTTTCCGCCTTTGACAACCTTTGTAACACGACGGACGCTTATCAGTTTCTCAATAAGCTGTTCCTGCTGTTTTCCGTTTTCATTAAATTCTTTTGCCATACTAATTCCTCAAAACTTAAGCCCTTGTTCTCTAGCGTTTTCAGCTAAGGCCTTAACTCTTCCGTGATACAAAAATCCCGATCTGTCAAATATCACTTCAGAAATGTTTTTCTCTTTAGCCTTTTGCGCGACAAGTTGACCGACAAGAGCCGCAGCCGCAACATTTCCGCCGTATTTTATTTTGTCTCGGATCGCTTTAGATAAAGTTGATGCAGCAACAACCGTGTTTTTTGTGTCCTTATCTAAAATTTGGGCATATATATGATTGTTCGTTCTATGAACTAATAATCTATACTTGCCTTTAGAAACACGGGAAATTTTGAAACGCTGCCGTAATTTACGACGTTCCCGCAATGTTTTATACCTAATCATTATTTTTTCTTCCCTTCTTTACGATATACAAACTCTCCTTGACGAATTATTCCTTTTCCTTTATACGGTTCAGGCTTTCTATAACGACGCAAGTCAGCTGCGACATCTCCAACGAGGTTTTTAGACCTTCCACTTATAACAATTGTCGTAGGATCTGGGCATGAAATCGATATCCCTTCCGGAATATCGTAATTAACATCATGGCTAAATCCCAACTGTAGAACGACCTGTTTGCCCTTCACCGCAACTTTATAGCCAACCCCACTGAGCTTAAGCATTGTAGTAAAATCCTTATTTAAGCCAGATATAAGGTTTGAGACATTCCTTTGTGAAGTACCCCACATCGCTTTTGTGTTACGGTCATTATTTACCGGAATAAATTTAATTCCTGCCTCAGAAATTTCTGTATTTAGACAAGAGGGAATTTTGTACTGCTCCTTAATGGTGCCTTTTGTTATATTAAGAACCCCGTTTTCAAACTTAACAGTAACCCCATCAGAAATAGGAATTATATGCTTTCCAACTCTAGACATAACTTACTCCTTAAAACACGGAACAAAGAACTTCGCCACCAAGTGACTTTTTTCTTGCCTCGACATCGGACATAACACCTTCATTGGTTGACAATATATGTATTCCCAACCCATTCCGTACGTACGGAAGTTTTTTTATCGCCGAATAAACGCGACGACCCGGCTTTGAAATTCTTTTAATCTCAGCTATAACAGGTTTTCCGTTATAATACTTCAAGTCAATCTGTAGCATTTTATGCCCAGCATCGTCATTAGCAACAGTATATCCACCAATATACCCCTCCGATGACAATACTTTTAAAACGTTTTCACGAAATTTTGAAAAAGGCGATCTTGTCGTTTTTAATCTCGCCATCTGACTATTTCGAATTCTTGTTATTAAATCACCTATAGTATCAGTAATCATAGTTTTCACCAACTCGCTTTCGTAACACCAGGCAACATACCTTCAGATGCCAATTTTCTTAAAGAAATCCTTGATAGCCCGAATAATCTGTAGTATCCTCGAGAACGACCTGTAAGGGCACATCTATTACGGATACGCACTTTCGAAGAATTGCGAGGCATTTCTGAAAGTTTAAACATTATTTTCAATCGTTCCTCCACAGACAACGATCTGTTTTTAAATTTTTTACGCAAAGCATCACGTGTTGCCTTTTTACGAGCAACTAAAGCTCTGCGATTTAAATCTTTTTGAATTGAACTCTTTTTTGCCATAAAACCTCAATTTCGAAAAGGGAAGTTCAACGCTTTTAACAAAGCCATTGCCGACTTATTATCTTTTGCAGTCGTGCAAATATTTATATCAAACCCTCTGATTTTATCGATCTTATCGTAATTTATTTCAAAAAATACGATTTGCTCTTTAACTCCCATTGAGTAATTACCTCGACCATCAAACCCCTTTTTTGAAAGACCGCCGAAGTCTCTAACTCTTGGCAACGCCATATATACAAGCCTGTCTACAAATTCATACATTTTATCTCGGCGTAAAGTAACTTTACCTCCAATTTCAGACCCTTCTCGAAGTTTAAAATTAGCAATAGACTTTTTTGCCGTCGTGACTATGGCTTTTTGTCCCGCTATCGCTGTTAGATCATCGATTATAGATTGCATAATCTTTTTGTCATGTCCAGCATCCTTTGATGTGCAGTTTATGACGATTTTTTCAATCCTCGGTATCATATAATCATTAGAAATTCCCAACTCTTTTTTCAACGCTGGTCTTATTTCAGAAAAATACCTTTCTTTTGTATAACTCATAGTTTTTCCACCTTTGGGACTAAATTCCCACTTTTTTTGAAATAACGGACTTTATTTCCGCTTTCATCAATTTTGAAGCCAACTCGATCAGGCTTGTTGGTCGAAGGATCGATTAAAGCAACATTCGATAAATCGATAGGCATCTCCTTTGTAACACTACCTTGTGGATACCTATAATCAGGTTTTATGTGGCGCGTTACTTTGTTGACCCCATCGACAATAAGTTTTCGTTTTTTAGGAAACACTTTTTTTACAACACCACGCTGACCTTTTTTATTTGCCCCTCCAACAATTACTTCGACAAGGTCGCCTTTTCTAACTTTAAAATGTATTCTCATAACACCTCCGGTGCCAAGGAAATTATCTTCATATATCCCGCAGTTTTTAACTCCCTTGGGACAGGTCCAAAAACACGAGTACCAACCGGTTCCCCTTGTTTGTCTATAAGGACGACTGCATTTGTATCAAACTCTATCTGCATTCCATCGGGACGACGAACAGGAGCCTTTGTACGAACAATAACACATCGTACAACGTCACCCTTTTTTACTTTTCCATTAGGAATAGCTTCTTTCACTGACGCTATAACAACATCACCAATTCCCGCATAGCGTCGCTTAGATCCGCCTAGAACTTTAATACACAAAACCTCGCGTGCTCCTGAGTTATCGGCAACAACCATTCGACTTTCGGTTTGAATCATAATGTCTCTCCATTTCTAGACAGTACAATCCATTTTTTCGTTTTTGATATAGGTCTATGCTCTGCGATTTTTACTTCGTCGCCAACTCTGCATATATTTTTTTCATCATGAGCAGCATACTTCTTACGTTTTTTTTTTTTTTTTTTATATATGGGATGTATAACGCGATTAACAACTTGAACCGTGACGGTTTTATCGCATTTATCGCTGACAACAGTTCCTTTTAAAATTCTGCGCGACATTATTTCCCCTCTTTCTTCATACTCAACTGCTTTAAACGAGTTTTTAACCTCGCGATGTTTTTACGACATTCTCTGATTACCGAGGGATTAAATCCATCCATTGGTGAAGCTTTTCTTATACGTAAGTTCAAATACTCACGTTTCATATTTAAAAAAGATTCAACCAAAGCGGTTTTATCAAAACCATCGATTAATTTTTTATACTTGTTGTTCATAGTTATGCCATTCTCTTAACAATCTTTGTTTTTATAGGAAGCTTTGCCGCAGCATATTCAAATGCCGTGGTCGCAACGTCTTCCGAGATACCATCTAATTCAAAAAGAATTCGACCTGGTTTTACACGACAAATCCAATACTCTGGGGATCCTTTTCCACTCCCCATTCGGACTTCAGCCGGTTTTTTAGATACAGGAACATCCGGAAAAATTCTTATCCAAATGCGTCCTGCACGTTTCATACATCTAGATATAGTTTTTCTCGCGGCTTCAATCTGACGTTCTGTAATACGGGCAGGCTCAAGGGCCTTTAATCCAAAGCTACCAAAACTTACGTCCGTCCCAACAGTCGCTACGCCTTTTATACGCCCTTTAAAAGCCTTTCTAAATTTCGTTTTTTTTGGAAACAACATAATCACCGACCTCCATTACTTTTATCGGTTGATGATAAACTCTTGACATCAGGTTCGCCTCTATATATCCAGACTTTAATACCACAAACTCCGTATGTCGTTTTTGCTTCGCCTAATGCATAATCGACATCAGATCGTAGCGTATGTAGAGGAACGCGACCTTCTCGATACCACTCCATCCTGGCTATTTCAGCACCGCCTATACGTCCTGAAATATTGATTCTTATACCTCCAGCTCCAAGCTTTAGAGCAGACTGTACAGCCTTTTTCATTGCGCGACGGTACGAAACCCTTTTTTCAATTTGTGTCGCGATATTATCTGCAACAATTTTGGCATCAAGCTCAGGTTTGTGAACGCTGACAATGTTCATTGTTAATTCACTTTCTGGACGAAGCATTTTTAAAATTTTTGATTTCAGTTTTTCTAAATCTGCCCCGCCTTTTCCAATTAGGACACCAGGCTTGCTAGCACGTATTTCTATATGAATTTTATTTGCAGTTCTATTTATAACAACGTTCGAAATTCCTGACGCAAAACATTCCTTTTCAATAAATTCTCTAATTTTTAAATCTTCTATCAAATTTGTTGAATAATTCTTCTTATCTGAGTACCAGCAAGAATTCCAATTCCTGATAACGCCCAATCGTAACCCGATTGGATTAACTTTCTGTCCCATACTACACCTCCGCCCTTAACACTATTGTCAAATGACTAAAAGGCTTCCTTATAACATTGCTTCGACCACGTCCTCGTGGCATAAACCTTTTTAATCTGATGCTGTGTCCAACAAACGCTTCTCTAATGACCAAACTACTTGGGTTTAACCCTTGATTGTTTTGAGCATTCGCTATAGCAGATTGTAGTGTTTTCCTTACATCTATAGCTACTCGTTTTTTGCAATACAACAAGTTCCCCAATGCAGAAACCGCTTTCATCCCACGTATCATTTGAGCTACAAGATTGAGTTTTTGAGGACTTACGCGAATTTGCCGTAACACAGCCTTTGTTTCGTTGCGATTTAACTTCATAATTATTTCTTCGCTTTCTTGTCTCCACTGTGCCCATAAAACGTACGCGTTGGGGAAAACTCTCCTAGTTTATGTCCAACCATGTTTTCTGAAACAGACACAGGTATAAATTTTTTGCCGTTATGCACTCCGAATGTTAAACCTACGAATTCGGGAATAATCATTGAACGACGCGACCATGTTTTAATAACATCATTACGTCCTGACGCCCTTACTTTTTCCGCTTTTTTCAACAAATAACGATCAAAAAACGGACCTTTCCAAACAGATCTTGGCATTATTCCTCCTATTTCTTTCGTCTGGAAATAATGTACCTATCGGTACGCTTGTTATTACGAGTTTTTTTACCTTTAGTGGATTTGCCCCAAGGTGTAACAGGATTACGACCTCCCGCTGTTTTACCTTCACCGCCACCATGTGGGTGGTCAACAGGGTTCATTGCAACACCTCTTACATGAGGTCGCTTTCCGAGCCAACGGTTTCGTCCCGCTTTTCCGTACTTACGTTTCTGATGTTCGGAATTGGATACTACGCCTATAGTTGCATAACACAAACCACTAACAATTCGTTGTTCACCTGAAGGCAATCTTAAAATAACGTTTTCACCATCTCGCCCCACTAACTGAACAGATGCGCCCGCAGATCTACTTAACTGTGCTCCTTTGCCTAGTTTTAACTCTACATTGTGAATAAATGAACCAACTGGAATATTGCGCAGCTGCATTGAATTTCCAGGACGTGCATCAACTTTATCTCCAGAAACAACCTTATCCCCCGGGCGTAATCCGTCTGGAGAAATTATGTAACGAAGTTCTCCGTCGTCGTACTTTAATAAAGCAATAAATGCACTCCTATTTGGATCATATTCTATACGTTCAACAGTCGCTTCAACATCGCGTTTATCCCTTTTAAAGTCGATTATTCTGTAACGTTGCTTATGTCCACCGCCACGATTCCATACTGTTATATGACCGTGTGCATTCCTTCCCGCTCTGTTTATTTTGGATACGGTAAGATTTCGGACAGGTCTCCCTTTCCACAAATGAGACCGATCTATATTAATCAATCCCCTCTGTGACGAAGTAACTGGCTTATATCTTTTTAATGCCATATTATACTCCCATACCTAATTCTATTTTATTTTCTGGAGCCAACCGAACTATAGCTCTTTTAATATCAGCTCGTCGTCCAATACGCCCTTTAAAAACTTTTCTTTTGCCTTTTCTGATCATTGTCTTTACTGAAACAACCTTGACATCGAAAATGCCTTCAATTGCTTGTTTTATCTCAGGCTTGTTGGCTTTCATATCAACCACAAATGTATATGCGTTGTTCGCGGATAATACCTTATTACTCGCTTCGGTATTTACCGGATACCGGATTATATCAAAGTGTTTTCCAAATGCTTTTTTTGCAGAGGTCATATTAACCTACTTTCCAAAGCTTTAACAGCTCCACTTGAAAGAATCAATTTTTCTTTGTGAATAATGTCGTATACGTTAGCTCCAATTTGCGGAATAAAATCAAATCCAGACACATTTCTTAATAATTTTTCAAACATATCGTTTTTATCAACATCAACGAATAACGCTGTCCCCAAATCACCAAAACGGTTCACAAATTCTTTTGTTTTTGTTAATTGTGAATTAAATGTGTCAAAAACTATCAAATTACCCGTTTGAACTTTATTCGATAGAACAATTTTCAATCCAAGTTTCCTTATTTTTTTCGGCAAAGAATACCCATGTTCTCTATTTACAGGTCCAAAAATAATTCCGCCGCCTCTAAATTGGGCAGCTTTTTTTGAACCGTGCCGTGCACCTCCGGAACCTTTTTGCCTGACAAATTTTTTTGTTGTACCATGAACCTCTGATTTGCTTTTAACGTTATGACTGCCACTACGTCTTTTTGCTAATTGCCAATTAACAACTCGAGCTACTACATCAGGACGATTTTCTACATTAAAAACAGAATCAGAACAATCCAACTCTCCGGTCACATTGTTGTTAAAATCAAAAATCTTAATCTTCATAATTCGTCTCCGACACTATCTAACAACAGCTGGTTTTTTTATGGCGTCGCGAACATATACAGTGCTTCGTTTACACCCCGGAACCGCACCACGTATATACAACAAACCTTTTTCAAGATCCGTTCCATACACGGACAAGTTCAATGTCGTTACGCGACTATTTCCCATATGCCCAGACATTCTTTTTCCTTTAAAGACACGTCCAGGTAACGTTCTATTTCCAGTCGATCCAATAGACCTATGTGTTAATGAAACACCGTGTGTGGCTCTTAACCCGCCAAATCCGTGACGTTTCATAGCTCCAGCAAATCCTTTGCCTTTAGTAATACCTGTAACATCGACAGTATCATCCTTCCTGTAATGTTCTACGGTAATGACATCACCGACGTTGTATTTACTAACATCATCAACTCTGAATTCTTTTAAAACACGAAAATTATCCAATCCCAGTTTTTTAAAAGTTCCAAGTTGAGGTTTCTTTATAAGTTTCCCACCTTCTTCTTTTTTTGAACCAAGTTGTACGGCATCATACCCCTCCTTACCCTTGGTTCGCAGAGCAACAACCGTACAAGGCTCGGCTTTCAAAACAGTAACCGGCACTAGTACGCCATTGTCGTCAAAAAACTGAGTCATACCGACTTTTTCGGCAATCAACCCTACTCTCATACCTATCTCTTTCTTATACCTTTATTTCGACATCAACCCCAGAAGCTAAATCGAGTTTCATAAGACTGTCTATAGTCTGAGGTGAATATTCTTTTATGTCAACTAATCTCGTGTGCGTTCTCATCTCAAACTGCTCTCGAGATTTTTTATCCACGTGAGGAGATCTATTGACTGTAAACCTTTTTATCCTAGTCGGCAGAGGAATAGGACCACTTACGGCGGCCCCGCTACGCTTTGCAGCTTTTACTATTTCCTTCACTGACTGATCTAACAACCTGTGGTCGAAGGCTTTCAACTTAATACGAATTTTTTCAGCACTCATAAGTTCCTATTCCCTAAAAAGATTATTTTAAAATCTTGGAAACAACGCCTGCTCCGATAGTTCTACCGCCTTCACGGATAGCAAATTTAAGACCTTCTTCCATTGCCACAGAACTTATTAACGTTACTTTTAAACCATTAACGTTATCACCCGGCATAATCATCTCAACGCCATCTGGCAATTCAATAGAGCCAGTAACATCGGTTGTTCTGAAATAGAATTGAGGACGATAATGTGCTCCAAACGTTGTGTGACGCCCGCCCTCTTCTTTTGTCAAAACATAAACTTGCGCTTCGAATTCTGTATGAGGCGTAACACTACCTGGTTTTGCTAATACTTGCCCTCTTTCAACTTCTGTTCTATCAATACCCCTTAAGAGCACTCCAACGTTATCGCCAGCTTCACCACGATCTAACAATTTCCGGAACATCTCAATTCCTGTTACCGTTGTTTTTTTAGTTTCCCTCAATCCAACGATTTCGACTTCATCGTTGAGATTAACAACGCCACGTTCTATACGCCCAGTAACAACAGTTCCACGCCCAGTGATTGTAAATACATCCTCGATTGCTAACGCAAACGGTTTATCTATTTCACGAACAGGATCAGGTATGTAATTATCAACGGCGTCCATCAAGTTCATTATGGCTTGAGTTCCCAATTCGCCTTCGTCTCCCTCAAGAGCTTTTAATGCTGAACCACGAACAACAGGAGTATTTTTTCCATCAAACTCATAACTTGTTAACAAATCACGAACTTCTTCTTCAACAAGATCAACGAGTTCTGGATCGTCAACCATATCGCATTTATTTAAAAAAACAACAATTTTTGGAACACCAACTTGGCGAGCCAATAATATGTGTTCACGTGTTTGTGGCATAGGACCGTCTGTAGCCGCGACAACTAGGATAGCGCCATCCATCTGTGCGGCACCAGTTATCATATTTTTCACATAATCCGCGTGCCCAGGACAGTCTACGTGAGCGTAATGACGCTTTGAAGTCTCATATTCCACGTGAGCCGTATTAATAGTTATACCGCGTGCCTTTTCTTCCGGTGCAGCATCTATTTGATCATACGACCTAGCTTGAGCTTGACCTTTCTTTGCCAAAACTGTAGTAATAGCCGCGGTCAACGTCGTCTTTCCATGATCAACGTGACCTATAGTTCCAATGTTGCAATGCGGCTTATTGCGAACGAACTTTTCTTTTTCTGCCATTTTTCATTCTCCGAAAAATTGGATTTTACAACAACCTTTAGTCATTTTACGACATTTTCTTTTTTATTTCATCGGCAACGCTCTGTGGAACCTGATCGTAATGATCAAAGAACATACTGAACTGAGCACGCCCTTGGCTCATAGAACGTAAAGTATTAACGTAACCAAACATATTTGATAACGGAACCATTGCCGAAACTAGCTTTGCGTTTCCGAGTTGGTTCATCTCTGAAACCTGACCTCGGCGACTATTCAAGTCCCCGATAATGTCCCCCATATATTCCTCAGGAGTTACAACATCAACTTTCATAATAGGTTCCAAAAGTCTCGGAGCACATTTACCTATCCCCTCTCTGAATGCAGCACGTGCGGCTATTTCGAAGGCTAGTACACTAGAATCAACCGGATGAAAAGCACCATCAATCAATGTCGCCTTGAAGTCAATCATTGGAAATCCAGCTACTACACCTGTCTCTTTGGCTGACTGTAAACCTTTCAAAACACCGGGAATATATTCCTTTGGAATTGCACCACCAACTATTTTATTATCAAAAACAAAACCCTCGCCCGGTTGCAGTGGTTCAAATACAATTTTTACCCGAGCAAACTGACCCGCACCACCTGTTTGCTTTTTGTGTGTATAATCAATTTCATTTTGTTTCGTAATCGTTTCTCTATACGCAACCTGAGGGGCACCAATTTTTGCATCAACTTTGTACTCACGCTTCAATCGGTCAACCATAATCTCAAGATGAAGCTCTCCCATACCTTTCATTATTGTTTGTCCGCTTTCAACATCGGATGAAACCTTAAATGAAGGGTCTTCAGTTGCTAAACGAGCTAAGGCAAGTCCCATTTTTTCCTGATCAGCTTTTGTATTAGGTTCAATAGCTATTTCAATAACAGGTTCTGGGAAATCCATTTTTTCAAGAACGACCGGTTTATTTTGATCACAAAGCGTATCACCAGTGGTCGTATTCTTAAGCCCGACTAACGCAACAATATCGCCAGCGTGCGCAACTTTTATTTCTTCACGTTTATTTGCATGCATTAAAAGCATACGACCAATACGCTCTGTTTTATCTTTAATTGAGTTTAGTACAGTTGAACCAGACTCAATTGTTCCAGAATACACTCTGTAAAAAGTCAAACTCCCAACAAATGGGTCAGTCATTATTTTAAATGCTAGACCTGAAAGAGGTTCGTCGGCAACTAATTTTCTAACCGCCGGTTCTCCACTTGGAGTTGTACACTCGACTTGTCCCAAATCCTCTGGTGATGGTAAATATGCAACAACAGCATCCAATAACGGTTGAATGCCTTTGTTTTTAAATGCCGTTCCGCATAAAACGGGCACAAACTTTGCTGAGATAGTACCTTTACGTAAACATTTTTTTAATAATTCAACTGACGGCTCGTTGCCTTCAAGGTACATCTCCATAGCTTCATCATCAGCTTCAACAACCGTTTCGATTAGTTTTTTATGGTATTCATTCGCTTGTTTTTCTAATTCACTAGGAATATCTACAGTATCGTAATGAGCCCCCATATCTTCCGTGTGCCAGATATAAGCTTTCATTTCGACGAGATCTACAACGCCTTTAAAATCAGCTTCACATCCAACCGGTAGTTCAATGACAGCTGGTGTAGCTCCCAATCTGTCAACGATCATATCGACACATCGGAAAAAATTAGCCCCCATCCTATCCATTTTATTGACGAAACATATACGAGGAACGTTATATTTATCTGCCTGTCTCCATACCGTTTCCGATTGTGGTTCTACGCCTGCTACACCGTCAAATACAGTTACAGCCCCATCTAGTACGCGAAGACACCTTTCAACTTCAACAGTAAAGTCCACATGCCCTGGAGTGTCGATAATATTAATTCTGTGGTTTTTCCAAAAGCAAGTTGTAGCAGCCGATGTTATAGTAATTCCACGTTCTTGTTCTTGTTCCATCCAGTCCATTGTCGCAGCACCTTCATGGACTTCTCCAATTTTGTAAGACTTTCCAGTATAAAAAAGAATACGCTCCGTTGTCGTTGTTTTTCCGGCATCGATGTGCGCCATTATGCCGATATTTCGATATCGGCTTATCGGTACGTTTTCATTATTTTCAGCCATATAAGACCTCACCAACTATAATGGGCAAACGCTTTGTTTGCTTCAGCCATTTTGTGAGTATCTTCTTTTTTCTTAACTGCTCCGCCTTTGTTAGATATAGCATCAAGCAATTCTCCGGCAAGCTTCTCTTCCATGCTTTTTTCATTTCTGCTACGTGCAGAATTTATTATCCATCTCATTGCTAAAGCTCGAGCTCTGTTTGGAGAAACAGCTGTAGGCACTTGATATGTAGCACCACCAACACGACGGGACCGAACTTCTAGCAATGGACTGACATTTTCAAGTGCAGTATTAAATAACTCGACACAAGTCTTTCCATCCTTACCGTCTATTTTTTCAAAAGCTGAGTAAACTATTTTCTCTGCTACAGCTTTTTTCCCGTCATACATGAGACAGTTCATGAATTTTGCAACTGCAAGATCTCCAAATCTTGGATCTGCATCTATTTTTCTTTTTTCCGCAGCTCTGCGTCTTGACATATTACCTCCAACTATTTGGGTTTTTTTGCACCGTAACGAGAACGGGCTTGTTTTCTATCTTTGACACCCTGAGTATCAAGTGTGCCACGGATTATGTGATAACGGACACCAGGTAAGTCTTTGACACGACCTCCGCGAATTAACACTACCGAGTGTTCCTGCAAATTGTGCCCTATACCTGGAATATAAGATGTAACTTCGTTACCGTTCGTCAACCTAACACGTGCTACCTTACGTAACGCCGAGTTTGGTTTTTTAGGTGTGGTTGTATAGACACGTGAACATACACCTCTTTTTTGAGGGCAATGTTCCATATCAGGAGTTTTACTACGGTATATAACCTTCTTCCTGGGATGACGTGTCAATTGATTTATTGTTGGCATCCTTTAGCTTTCAAACATTACCAAGTCATCTTATATTGTAACATTTACGCATCCTGTGGCACAACATACATTTCGAAAAAACAATTATATAGATTGTGTCTACACTAATAAAATAATTACACGAACTCCGATACTACTGATTTTCAACAGCCATTACTAGACTACGAACAGTTTTATACTCATCCTTTGACATTGCTGTAATATTTCCCAAAAAATCAGCATATGCAGATCTAGTATTTAAAGCGTCAAAAAACCATGAGATCCAATATACACCTCCTTTCGCCACTGTGTTTATATTTTTAATTGGAATTAAAGCAGTTGTATCCAAGGAAAGGTGCACTGCCTGACTAACTACCCCCCTCATGCACGTGGGACCTAAAAACGGTAAAACAACAAAAGGTCCAGATACTACCCCCCATTTTTTTAATGTGTCGTTAAATGTTGTTCGTTTTTTTTCAAGACCTATTTTTTCAGCAACGTCGATACAACCAAAAAAACCTAAGCATGTGTTGATTATATACCGCCCAATAGTTTTAGTCGCGTCGTCTCCGTTTCCTTGCAGTGTATAATTTATAAAACGTGGAACTTCGAAAAAATTCTGAGCGAAATTACTTATCCCACGACGAATTACTCCTGGATTTTTCTCACTTTTAAAAATTTCATTAAAAGCCTTATCCAATTTTTTATTGAAAACAAAGATCTTTCTATTAAAACGTTCATATGGATCATCACGTGTAACTTCTTCATCGTCTGATAGCTCTTCATCTTCTATATCTTCGTCTCCTACATCATCAACATCAATTGCATCATTAAGCGCGTTGCTTTTCGCATATATATAACTATTTGACAGTAATGTGACTAAAAGAACAGTACACGAAATATGTTGCATATATTTTTTCTTGATAATCTGTTCGCAATTTATCTGATTATATCAGAGTAATTGCAAATGATTGACTAAAACACATAATCCAAGACAGCATTTACTCCTCGTTCAACCTGAGCGTGCCGAACAACAAAAGTAACAGATAACTTTCGTTGTATAGTAAATTTTGGAACGATATCAAGTGACTTTAATATATTTAAAAACTTTGTTGTCATTTTATGCGCTCCCCTGCCAACAACAGTAATTGTTCCAACATCAACATTGACGCTCCCTTCAATGTTAAATTCCTTAGGCGTTAAATATATATTACTGTCAACTTTCATAAAATTTACGTATTTTTTTGAAGTTGCCACTAAATTGTAGTTAACACTATGCGTAACGCCAATTATTCTTTCATCATTGCTAATATTTTCTGTAATAAGAGTACCATCACCACTGGAAAAACTTGATAACACTCTAACTTTTACATTATATTTTTTAGCTATTTCAACAGATTGATACTGAAGAACCTTAGCTCCCCATAATGAAAGTTCAAACATCTCGTCATACGAAATTTCAGGAATTAGTTTGGCGTTAATGGCAATTCGTGGATCTCCAGTGTATATTCCATCCACATCCGTATATATGTAACATTCATCCGCATTGATGTAATAACTTAGAGCACAAGCTGTAGCATCCGATCCTCCTCGTCCTAATGTAATAACATCTCCATTATTGTTAATTCCTTGAAACCCCGTCACAACAGCAACAATTCCACTGTTTAAAAGTTTTGTTATCTTTTCTGTATTTATATTTGTGATTGACGCGTTACCAAAAGATCCTTCCGCAAATATCGGAATTTGACAAGCGGAGAGAGACTGTGCCGGGATACCAGTCGTTTGGAGGGTCCGAGCAAGCATTCCTGCGGCTATCTGCTCTCCACAGCTTATGATAGCATCATATTCACGATCTATGTCAACTGATATAGATTTAGAAAGAAGAACGAGTTTGTCTGTTTCTCCGTGCATGGCAGACGTAACAACAACGACTTTGTGACTTTTTTTCACAAATTTCGAAACAATGCCTGCTACATGTTTCATTCTTTCAATTCCAGCAACAGATGACCCGCCGAATTTTAAAACATACAATGACATGTTGAATAAATCTAATTGTTTGTAAAAATATTATATCATATTTTGTAGTAATAAAAAATAAGGCTTACATAATGAATAGTAAGCCTATAATATTTCAAAAATTAATTTTCGTAAAAAGATGCTGTGTTATCCATCAGCACGTTCTGTATCTTCTGTAATTATAGATACTAAAATTTTATTTCTCTCTTCTGGTTTTATTTTAGAAAAAGGAATATCTCCAATAATCTTAACTTGTTGTTCCATTAATTTATCGATGATCGCTACAGCCTGTATTTTTTCCGCAACTTTTCTGAAAAATTGTGATGTTTCTTCGAATTTAGGTAACTGAATAGGTCGACGTTCACCTACTCGGACAATTGCAAAATCAGAACCACTAAATCCAAATGTTTCACCTTTTAAGTTTATTACTTTACCGTAACACGTCGAACCGCCAGCGGTTTTAACAGCCTCCCAAATTGTTCGAATTCCAGCGTCTGGATTACTTTTACGAATATAACCTAGATCAATTGCAGGTTTTGAATTTTTTATAGCAGCATCAAAATCGTCGCTGAATTTTTTGCTATCTTCTTTATAAGAAGAAAGCTTTTTGTCAGCCTCCGCTCGTGTCTTGAATAACATCATTTTTACGGAGATTTCTTGATCGTCCTTTATTGATTCTTTCATCATTTTAGTGTATTTATTAAATTCTTTTCTAGCATCGTTTTCTGTTATTTTTACTGTTTTATTAAAATATGCGCGACGTAGTTGTTGTTTTTCTAGAGCGTCAATTTTGGAAACAATATCGCTTCGTTTCATAAAACCGGAACGTTCCATTTCATCAACGATTAACCTTTCTTGAACGCAAAGTTTTATCGCACTTTGTATTACCTCCTCCATGCTTACTTTTAATTGAAATGACATTGATGCAAATAATTCGTTTTCAAGAGCTGTTACGTTGTACATTTTATACAAATCGGTAATTTTAACCGTTTGTTTATCACCTATTTTTGCTATTACAAAATCATCCTTTATTTTTGATAAATCAACTGGTTTATCATCCTTTTTACTTTTATCTTTATTATTTTTATTTTTATTTTTATCTCCGTTTGCATTCATATCAAGAACTTTTCCGTTTAAATCATAAACGGTAACTTTTAGATCAGTCATCAGTTTGTCTATATATTTATTTATAAATTCTCGTCTGCCGATTTGTTTGTATTGAGTCTTTATTTCATCAGAAAACGGTTTTTTCACTGCAAGATGAATTGATTTTACAAAAAACAAAGTCGATATTCCTTGAATATTGAACGGGCCGACTACTGAATTTACTCCTTTGGCCTTAATTTGTTTTGATATATCAACAGGTAATCCTCCCTCTGGATAGTCGTCTAAAGGCATTGTGGCGATTGCTTCTTTACCATTCGTTTTATATTCAGCAACGATTTTATTCAATTGCTCTTCGTTTTTTACTTCCTTTATTAACCGGTCTGCTTGAGCCTTTGAACTCACGTTTATAAGAATTCCAGAAATCTCCTGAGTACCTTTTATGTGCTTTTCCCAAGTTTCGTCGTAATACTTCTTTACTTCATCATCCGTCATCATTTTTTCAACTTGCTCGTCCAAATACTTTGAAGACGCGAATGTTTTACAACGGCTTTTAATCGACTCTTCTATATTTTTATCATTGATAAGGTTTAATTCCGCAGCTTTTGTATCAATTATTTTTTTATATGCAAGTTTAAACGATAACAGTTGTAATAATTGCTGGTACGGCATGTGTGAGGTCACATCAAGCGGTAGATCCTTCAGCTCGTCATTAACAACGTTTTTTGAAATTGTAGAGCCATCAGTAAAAACAACTGCTGCATCTTTCTCGTTAGCATTAGATATTGCAGTTCCGGTAACGTTCGTTTTTTCTTCAACTCTTGGGCTTGAAGTTGATGAATTTTCGCCTTCTTCTGTTTTTGCAACTGATGTTGTCGAGCTCGAAGTGTTTATATCGACTTCTTTTTTGTCAGTTGTTTTTGCGTCGTCAAGTTTTTTTGAAGTATTAGTATTTTTTTCATTTTTTGAACCATTTTTCGACTTTTTCTCATTTTTTTTATCAGATTTGCCGAATGACCAAGCATTGACTGATTGATTTAAGCAAAACGGTGTTAAAAGAGAACCAAAGATTAAAAATTTTATTAATCTTTTCATATTTTTTGTCCTAAACATTGTGCTGAACTTATACTTTAAGTAGTCTAACATGATTTTAAATTGAATGTATTAATTAAAAAAACTGAATTCCTAACGTTTAGTGAATTGCGGAGTACCTTAAACTTTGTTACAATATCAATGTGATTACTGTGCAGAGAAGCACTTAAATGGCTTTAAGAATAAGATTAGCCCGCGGCGGTTCGAAACACCGACCTTTCTATCGTCTTGTTGTTGCAGAAAATACGGCTCCTAGAGACGGTAAATTCGTTGAGAAACTTGGTTTTTACAATCCTCTTCTTTCTTCAGAAAATCCAGAACGTTTGGTTGTAAAAGATGAACGAGCAAAATATTGGTTGTCTGTTGGTGCGAAGCCGACGGAACGGGTTCAAAAATTATTAGCATCAAGAGGATTATGTGATGCTCCTGTAATTCCAAACCGTCCAAAAAAGTCAGCTCCTAAGAAAAAAGCTCAAGAACGCATGGCGCGTGACGCAGAAGCTTCAGCGTCTAAGGAATGACGTGTCGGATTACAACAAAGGGATATTACTTGTCGGTCAAATTTTAAAACCGATAGGCATAAAAGGAGCGGTAAAGGTACGTTCCTTTATGTCATCACCTGTCGAATTTCTTAAATTGTCAAAATTCATAATATATACAGGAGAAAACACAAGTGAAAATATCGAATTTAGTAATCTAAAACACATTGAACAAGATAAATTTTCTTGTACGATAAAAGGAATTGAAAAGCATGATGTTTTGGAAAAGTATCGTCTAAAAAATTTGTACATAGATCGCAAACAACTAATTCCACTAGATGAAGGGGAATATTATTTTGAAGATTTACAAAACCTGGATGTCTACGACGAATTCGGATTACTTTTAGGAAAAGTTCGAGCGGTATTAGACTATGGAGCTGGCTCATTCTTGGAAATTAGGACTGAAGACAACAAGATTGGAACCATACCTTTTAATAAAAATTCTGTTGTAACAGTAAATTTACAGCATTCGAGAATTATTGTGAACAAAAATTATATTCTTGTTTAGTCTTTTTATTAGATTGAATTCAGTTTGATGCATTACTCTCACTTTGATAACATCGGATAGTAATCAATCTGTCGGTATAAGCTAATGAACAAAAACAAAACAGCAATTAAAGCAAAAAACAAACAATGTGATAAAAATCCCGACGTCTCTTATATAAAAAAAATAGTCAAAATATTAAAAGATAACAATCTTGCAGAGATAAAGTACGAAACGAACGAAGTAGAGATAAAAGTTGTCGCTCAAACAAATGTTCAGCCAATTAATAGCGTTCCAGCATCCCAACCATCTCCGTTTGGAAGTGTATCACAATCTGTAATTGTACCTCAGATTAATCCTACTTCTCCATCAATTAGTATTCCTCAAGCTCCCGACGTTACTAGCTCCTCAGCAAACAAAAAAGCAATACATACCGATTATTCAAAACATCCAGGAGCTATAAAATCCCCCATGGTTGGCACATGTTATTTGTCACCTGAACCGGGTGCTCCAAAATTTATTGAAGTTGGAAATTTTGTGAAAAAAGATCAGCCACTCCTCATTATTGAAGCTATGAAAGTTATGAATTATATAAAAGCCCCAAAAGATGGAAAAATAGTATATATCGCTGTTGAAGATGCTCAGCCAACAGAATTTGGACAACTACTTTTGGTAATAGAATAATGTTGCAAAAAATATTGATTGCCAACAGAGGCGACATTGCAATAAGAGTGTTACGTGCATGCAAAGAATTAGAAATTAAAACTGTTGCTGTACATTCGGTTGTTGATGAAAACTTAATGCATGTAAAACTTGCTGATGAAAGTGTTTGTATTGGGGATAACAAAGCAACAAGCAGTTATTTAAATATGTCAGCAATACTGAGTGCAGCAGAAATAACAGGTGCTGATGCTATACACCCGGGAGTTGGATTTTTATCAGAAAATGCAAGCTTTGCAAAAATTGTTGAAGCCCATGGAATAACGTTTATAGGTCCAAGCTCAGAACACCTCACAATGATGGGCGACAAAATAACTGCAAAACATACAATGGAAAGTTTCGGAGTTCCAACAGTAAATGGTTCAGCAAAGGTTCTCGAAAGTTTAGCGCAAGCGTTGGAAATTGCAGAAAAAATTGGTTATCCAGTTATTTTAAAAGCCTCATCAGGTGGTGGAGGAAAAGGCATGAAAGTTGCTTGGAATGATGAATATCTAAAATCAAACTTTAACCTTGCAAAATCAGAGGCTAAAGCAAATTTCGGTGACGATCGTGTATATCTTGAAAAATATCTTACAAATCCACGTCACATAGAGTTTCAGGTAATCGCTGATAAGTTTGGTAATGTTGTGTCTTTAGGAGAGCGTGAATGTTCTATACAGCGTAACAATCAAAAACTTATGGAAGAAGCTCCATCAACAGCAATAACGCAAGAAGAACGTGAAACAATGGGAAAACTCGTTACAAACGCGCTTCGTCAAATAGGGTATGTCGGTGTTGCAACAGTCGAGTTTCTTTATGATAATGGAAAGTTTTACTTTATGGAAGTTAATCCAAGGTTACAGGTTGAGCATTCCGTAACAGAAGAAATTACTGGCATTGATATTGTTAAGGAGCAAATACGTATTGCTTCAGGTGAAAAACTTTCATTTAGACAAGAAGATATCAAAATAACAGGTCATGCAATAGAATTTCGAATAAACGCGGAAGACCCGAAAACTTTTATGCCATGTCCTGGAACAATTGAAGAGCTATATTTTCCTGGAGGAAATGGAGTACGCATAGATTCTCACATACATCGTGGATATACTGTTCCTCCGTATTATGATAGCTTGGTAGCTAAGGTTATAATACATTCTTCAGAACGGCATTTATGTCTTATGAAATCTGCTCAAGCATTAGATGAACTAGTAATTGATGGAATAAATACAACTGCAGATTTGCATAAGAATTTAGTAAAACATAAAGACATAATAAACGGTCAGTTTGATATACACTGGCTTGAGAAGTACATAAAAACAGTATGATTTTATGAATATATATAAAGTAAAGAATTTATCACAGTTTGAAAATATACAATACGGCTTTTTTGATAGAACCGATGGTTACAGTACTGGCTCATTCAAATCGTTAAATGTAGGTCTTGACAGGGGCGATGAAAATGCTTTTAAAAATCGTGAAAAAATAGCAACGTATTTTGGGATTAAACCAATAAATTTAATTACTCTCAATCAGGTGCATAGTACAACGATACATGTTATTACGAAAGATAATATTTCAGATTTTCAAAACGATCAAATAGCAGGTGATGGATTAGTTACAAATATTCCAGGAATTTTAATAGGGGTTTATACGGCAGACTGTATACCGCTGCTTATGTACGATAATCATAAAAAATATATCGCTACAATTCACTGCGGATGGCGTGGGGCTTTTAAAAGAATGTTAACAGAAGCATTAACGTGTATGCGTAATTTGGGATGTGAAAATTTAACAATTGCATCAGGTGCTTTTATTCATAAAACAACTCTTAGTAAAAACGATGTTCCTCAGGAGTATCGAAAATTTTTTGACGGTAACAACGTATTTGACCTTAAAGATTTTTTGTACAATACAATGAAAAACATTAATTTTGAAGATTTAAATATCAATACTTTTGAAAACAATAATTTTTTTAGTTATAGACGATTTGTTAATGAGAATTGTAATAAAACATCATCACGAAATGGTGTACAATTTTCAGGTATAATGATGAAAAATATATGAATTACATAGATTTCCAATGACCCCAAATATGAACAACTTGTTATCTCAGGCGAGGAAAATGCAAACCGAAATGAGCCGTGTACAAGAAGATTTAAAAAACACTGAAGTTATAGGCTCTGCTGGTAATGATGCTGTTATTATAAGAATGTCTGCGACTGGTAATTTAAAAGCTGTGTCGATAAAAACCGAAGTAATCGATCCGAACGATAAAGAAATGTTAGAAGATTTGATTTTAACAGCCTTTAACGATGCAAAAACAAAAGCAGACAAAACATCTGAAAGTGCAATGTCCGCAATAACCGGCGGAATATCAATTCCAGGATTGTTTTAATAATATCGATTATTGTGTTTTAATACTCGGTAACGATAGATAGACATTGTTTTTGTGAAGTTTTTGATGACTTATTTGATAGAATTTAGCCAACTGTAGATTAATAAAATTTATTTGGAATATGCACACGTGTACTGCGCTGGAGCATACGGATGTAATGGGACGGTTAGAGTCTTAACTGTGCCATTTTTCCAAATAAAGCACCCCTGAGGGTGCCTTTTAAATTCTTGAGGTATAGATGTCCAATCAAGCTGAAAACGTTTTGCACGCCCCGAAAAACCCAAATTACGCTGTATAGAACTGACAAGATTTCGTCCTTTACCTTTTGCCGTTGTGTAAAATTTTTCATCTTGAACGAAACATATTATTTGTTGTTCTGGCAAAATTATACATACTGGATTTTGTTCAAAATTCCATATTACAAAACCAATAGCTGATAAACATGTACCGACGTGTCGTAATTTTGTTTTACATAAACACAAAATAATACCGCCCATTATTATAATATACACAGTATTTACATGTGGAGATTTGATTGTTATGTCTGAATAAGGTAAATTTGAACAAAAAGTTAAAAATGTAACTAACTCATTGACGCAGAACGAAAATAAATTTAATAGCCACGCGATATTACCTAAAGTTACTAGGCATAACAAACCTATCGGTACTATGAAGAACGAAACAATAGGAATTGTTACTACATTTCCAACTGCTCCACATAAACTTAGTCTATTAAATGTTGCAATCGATATTGGAGTTGTTGCTATTGTTGCAATAATTGTTGTTATTAAAGATGACAGCAAATATATCATAATTCTTACTATTAATCTTTTAGAGTATATTTTTTTTAAAAATATTTCCAAAGCGTTCATAAAACGCAACTAATGCAACAACAGCACTAAACGACAACTGAAAACTTATTGAAAATAACGCTCCAGAATCAACTAATAGAATTAAAAACGCAACGAATGATACATTCCTCATTGAGACTACTGTACGCCCGAACATTAACCCAATAAATCCCGTAGATGTCATCATGTATGCTCTTACAGCAGAAGGAGAAAAACCGGACAGTGCTAAGTAACATCCTGTCAGTAAAATCGTTAAAATTGATGTCACTTTTTGTGGATTTATTTTTAAATAAAAATGACTTATGTACAAACATATTCTAAGAAGGCATAAATATATAATAGTCGCTACAAGACTCATGTGTAGTCCTGAAATTGCGAGAATATGAGCCGTTCCTGATTTTATAAATACATCTCTAACGTTTGCAGGTATTGACGATTTATCGCCTGTTATTAATGCGCTTGCAATTCCTCCTGTTATACTGCCAAGTTTGGCAATTATATTTTTGGTTAAATTGCGTCGCCAACTATTGAAAACGTTCTTACGATCAGATGTTTTAGTCTTTGAAATTTTAAAAGCAATTCCAGTTGCATCTAATCCCTGCAATGTATAGAACTGTTTTTGATTAAATGAGAATGGTACTACCGCTTGTTTAAAAGGCATAATACGCCCAAAAACTGATACCTTGTCACCTGGATTTATATTTTCAGTTGTTTTTTGTGCACACGTCATTTTAGTTGTCCTTATAAAATCCAATTTGTTATTTTTAAATTTTATGTTTTCGAAAATAATTCGTCGCATATTTTTCATTATCGGGTGAGTGTCTTCTATATACTTAACATTTGCTTCAAATAGTAATGTATATTCTTTTGTTATATATTTTTTGTTTGTTAATAACTCAGTTTTAAAAATCCCTCCTGTTTGTGCAATATAAAACCCCAAAATTGATAATAGTATCGTATTACGCCAAAGTTTATTCCTATAAAAAATAAATGCTATTATTAGTATACATAACGGTATTTGCCAATTTGGGTAATTTACTCCAATTAGTATTCCAATACCTAAAACAACTGGAGCAAATAACTCTGGTTCTTCTCTAAAAAAATAGTTTGAAAAATTCATTTACGAGTTTTTAGCACATACTTAGCTAAATTTACAACTTCGAAATTAAAGTTTGGTTACGCATATTTTGAATTTTTTCTCTTTATTTATATATATATTGTTGTTGTTGTGTCCGCAAAAAATATGACAATAATGCCTTCAACATATTGGAATATAAGACTTTTGCCTGTTGATAAGTTGTTGATAACCTGTTGATAACCTGTTGATAAGTTGTTGATAACTTGTTGATAACTTTTTTGAATATTCTCGTTGAGGTAGATTTTTTCGGGGGATTCGCTTTTGGGTGGAAGTCGGCAAGTTACAGTTAATTTAATTTGAAAAGACTTATTTTTTACAAAACAAGATATATCTTTTTTTAGATAAATATTATCTACAGACTTATCAAAAAATGTTCTTCTTGCAAAGTTATCAACAGGTTATCAACAGGTTATCAACAACTTGTTAACAAAAAAACCACCGATAGTGCATAATCGTTAACGAATTTTTAACCAAAAATTAATGATTGTTAAGGTATCCAAAAAAAAGGTTCTTATTTTAAAGGGTTAAAAATGTTTAAACAACTAAGTATTTTGGCACTGACAGTAAGCTGTTCTTATGCTATGGAAAGTATTCCAACTACACCGATAGGCGATATAGACATAAAACAAACTACTGAAGAGGTCAAAAACAACAACACAATAAACGATGTAACAAAAACTGATACACAAGACGTTACACTAACTAAGGTTGTTAATGCTGATAACAAAAGTGTTGAAGACATTAAACAAAATCAAAACAATAGTAAAGATACAGTAAAAGATATTACCAATGAGTTGAGCGTTCTTGACATAGATAAAACCGTACAAGTTTTGAATAACATTAATAAAAAAAACGACCAAAATGCCGAAGAAACAATATTAAACAACAAAAATAGTAATACTATCGATATCGACAACAACAATAGTATCAAAATTGATACTGACAAAAACACTACATTCATAAAAGATATCAAAGTAAATTGCAACAAAGATACGACAACATCAAATAAATACAACACTAACGTTATTAATAAAATTGATAGCATTAATACTGAAAGTGTATTTGATATAAAGGCTTTGTTAGCCGATATAAAAATTCTTAAGAAAAATAAAAAACTTGCACAACTAGATGATAATAAAAAAGATTGGTTTAAACTTTATACTTACGATAAATTTTCACGAATGTGCCAAAACTTTTGGCAAGAAGTAATGCGAAGTAGTGTAATAACGGAAAGTATGATAAATAACTTGTGTACTTCTAAGGATTTTTTTAATTGCGTTATTCTTGGTATTACGCCATTAACAGTTTTAAAAGATGAAATTAAGTTTAATGTTGATCCAAAATGTGTAATAAAATCCCATTTATTTCAGTTGAAAGATCGGGCATTATATTTGTCTCATATGGTAACAAGACATACAAAACGTATTCGATATCATCGAAATAAAACGCAAGCTTTGCAAGAGCGTTTACAAACCGATGATATCAAAATGGTTAATAAA
>CADBOF010000001.1 GCA_902796345.1 uncultured Pseudomonadota bacterium | reverse complement strand
TATTTGCCGAGTAAATCTGAGTTTTTCGTAAAAGAACCTTTTGTCCTAGAGAAATTACCACTAAGTTCGATGAACACACCTGAGGTTCGAGCTTCTGCGTCAATACCTGTGAACATAGGAAGTGCAATTGCCGACATCAAGCAAACCTTAAGAACATTATTCATAAAAACCTTTTTTGAATCTTTGATTAAACAACTAAAGTTAGTTTAGCAAATTTTATAAAACGTCAAAAAAGACAAAATTATTTTTTTTTTTTTTTTTTTGCTCACTTGTGCAATTTTGCCACAAAACATACACCGTAACGCACTCTCCTGTACAAAAAACACTAATGTTTAAAAATATCGTATTCTTGATTAGTAGCTAAATCGAAATAAACCCTTGTTGGTAAAAAACTAAAACATTTTTGGCAAATTTCAGCTCGACTTTCTCTTTCAAGCAATGTGTCTAGTTTTTCTTTTAATTTGTGAAGATAAATAACATCTTCGCTCGCATATTTAAGTTGTTCTTCAGTTAAGTTTGGATTACCCCAATCAGTACAAGTCTCGGTTTTGGCAAGATCAATATTTAAAAGAGATTTACATAAATCTTTTAACGAATGTTTATCTGTATAAGTTCTCACTAGTTTTGAGGCAATTTTCGTGCAGTATATATTTTCAACCATAACCCCAAGATATTTATATAACATCATTATATCAAATCTTGCAAAATGAAATATTTTAATTATCGATTTATCCATTAGTAATTTACAGATATTTGGTGATTTATCGAAGCAATTGAATTGTACAAGATAACTTATATTGTCACCTTTACAAAACTGAGCAAGACACAACCGATCTCTGTAAGGACATAACCCCATAGTTTCGGTATCAATTGCTACTGACTTAATATTGCAAAAAAACTCATTAGGTAAATCGTTTTTAAAAAGTTTAATATCCATACAAGTACCTTTCATTCAACCGGTATTACTGTCGATTTTGGAAACTGTGCCAATATTTTATCAACAATATTGTTGTCCGAACATGTGTTATTAATAATTGCACTTATGTCTGGAAAATTCGCGGCATGAGCAAGCATTATTACAACGGCACCAAGTACGCAATCCGTATATGTTGCGTTGTTTATGTTTTCAGTTTGCTTCAAAAGTATTTGCCATAAATAAAGTAATTTTGTTAAAATTCCTTTATCACTCTTGTCGAGAGATTCAACTATATGTAAATACAGCTCCTTTTGCAGTTGCTTATAAATACTAATAGCGTCTGCTCCTTCTGATAACATTCCATTTACACAGATCGAAGCATCTGACACTTTTCCATCGGTTATTAATTTTAATAAATTTTTTATATCACGAAGACAAGCTTTGCCAACTATTGACGTAACAACATCTGCTGTTACGCTATTCGACAACAAAACAGCTTGTTTTAATAATGACAAAGCGTCACGAACAGAACCGCTGGACTCATCGGCTATAAGCTCTGACGCCTCTTGTGAAAGATCAATCCCATCTTTGTTGGCAATTTCTACAAGATATTTACTTAATGCAGACACAGACAAAGGACGCAAGTTAAACGCAAGACACCTGGACAATATAGTATCTGGGATTTTGCCAACTTCTGTAGTTGCAAAAATAAATCTAACATGAGATGGAGGTTCTTCAAGTGTTTTTAACAAAGCATTAAACGCACTTTTGGACAACATGTGAACTTCATCTATTATGAAAACCTTGTAACGACCTATTACTGGAGTATATTGGCAAGCGTTTATTATTTCTCTTATGTCATCAACTCCAGTTCTACTTGCGGCGTCTAGTTCCATAATATCTAAATGAGAGCCATTTCTAACCATTTCACACGATTTGCAACTACCACATGCTTCACCATCGATTGGAGTTTTACAGGTCATAGAAAACGCAAGAATACGAGCAAGTGTTGTTTTACCAATCCCTCTTATTCCATAGAACAAAAAAGCTGACGGAATGTTATCGCTTGCAAGGCACTTAGCTAAAGCTTTTGTTACTAAATCTTGACCTATAACCTGATTTAATTTTGAAGGTCTTAAAGTGATATTTTCAAATCGTGCCATCTGACTACCAACTCAATATCAACATTTGCAGTATATAACGACGTATCTTACTTACGCATGTTTATGCAGATGCATAACTTGTGAGAATTCTCGGATCTGGATTGTAAAACGAGCGAATATCATTTATTCCATATTTAAGCATTACAAGTCGTTCTAATCCAAACCCGTAAGCAAATCCGTATACTTTTTCATTGATACCGCAATTTTTAAATACATTTGGATGGACAAGCCCTGAACCACCTAATTCAAGCCACGAATTACCATCAGTTACAAGGTCAACTTTTCCGTTAGCTTTTCTGTAACAACAATCAACTTCCATGCTCGGCTCAGTAAACGGGAAAAAACTCGGTCGAAAGCGTAGTAAAACGTTATCTGTTTCAAAAACAAAGGAGATTATTTGTTGCAATGCTTTTTTTAAATGTCCGACAGTTATAGGATTATTATCAACAACTAAACATTCAATTTGATGAAACATTGGAGAATGAGTTGCATCAAGTTTGTCATTTCTGTAAGTTTTTCCTATTGAGATCATTCTTAATGGTGCACCATATTCTTGCAACGCTCTTATTTGAACACATGATGTCTGTGTTCTTAAGAGTGTTTCAGGAAAATTTTCTATATAAAAAGTATCTTGAGATTGCCTTGCCGGGTGGTATTTCGGAATGTTTAAAGCATCAAAATTAAAAAACTCTGTTTCAATTTCTGGACCATCAAGTACTAAGTAACCTTTACTCTGGTATTCTCTTTTTATACGTCGTATTTCCTGTGTCAAGATATGCAAATTCCCAAATTTTTTTTGCACTGGTAGCGTTATGTCAACTGTTTCATCTGACAGTTTACGTTCAACCTCCTTTTGTTTTAAATAGCTTTTTCGTTCTTCTATTGCTTTCTCTGCAATTAATTTTATTTCATTCAACTTTGCTCCAGCGTCTTTTTTGTCATCGGTTGATAATTTTGCAAGGTTTTTGAATTCTTTTGTCAATATTCCTGATTTTCCCAAAAACTTTGAGCATTCAGCATCTAACTCATTGATTGTTTCAATTTTGTTCAAAATTTCTAAAAATTTTTGTAATTGTTCCTTTAATAACATTGATACGCACTCAACATTATGCATACACGACATTAATTATAACATTATACTTGACAAAGTCTTGGGGGGGGGGTAATATAATACATGTCTAGAACAAAAGGTGTTAAAAAGTTATGAATAAGATACTACTTTCATCGTTGGCGTTTATCTGTCCTATTTTGGCAACAGATGTCAGTTTAGGGACAAGCAACGGACAATTCTTAGCAGAAATTGGGAATTGTCAAAATTCCACACTTGAAAACAAAGGGACCAACAGTATCTCATCTGAAGTTTTTAAGGCTGAAAATAAAACTTTTGAACAAAATATTGCAAGAACTGTCGATAAAAACATTTCTGAAACGATATCGAGAATAAACGATAAATTGAAAAAAGAATCGGGAAAGTCATTTTGGGCAGCAGACGTAAAATGGATGTCTTCTATCAATGCGTTAAAAGAACTGATCGTTAGAGCAAAGGATATTTACTCTATAACAGAGGAGGAACGTATTTTAAAATACAAAGAAACGGCAGATCTATATAAAAACGCTGTTTTGAGAAATCTCTCATCGGACAGCGAAACCGCTTTGAGCAATGTCAACAGTGCACTTACTTCTTGGATGGTATATACAGCATTGTATAAACGTTTTCATGAAGAACAGTATGATAGTAAAGATGTTCAGGGAAAACTTTCAGAACAACTGTTTTCTTCCGTGATTGATCAAATAAGTGGAATGTTGAAAACCGAAAATATTTCGGTTGGTGACCAAAACTTTAATGCATGGGAATTGTTGCAAGAAAAAAATAATGGAGAAAAAAGCATTGTTGATATGCTATCAAACGATTGGTCTTGTTACATACATCAGTTAAACATAATATCTTTTGAAGAGTATTTCTATGAATCAACTACGGAAAAAGTGGCAGAGTACGTCGAAACTGTTGAATATCAAATACCCAAGCTAGCCACAGAAATTGCTGCGGAACGAATGAAATACACAAAAAGTGATGATACTTATTCGACCCTTAGTAAGGGAGCTAGTATCCTTAAAGATTTTTACAACAATAACTCTCAGTTTAGAAAAGCGTTTTCAGAACTTCAAAATTTAAGATTTAAACAGTCTTTACCTGGGTTAACTCAGGATGTTTACGACAAGCAATATCTGTATTTTGTAAGAAGCTATTTGATATTGTTAGATCAGGTTAAAGATTTCAAAAAAATATCTATTGATAAGATAGCTCCGTCATGGTTACATTTTGTAGAGGAAGCAAAAAGCGATACAAACACTAAATTTTACCACGAATACCTGAATCGATTGATTAAAAATTGCATTATTTTGAATGGCAAAGAGTCAAATAATGATATTGTTTTAAAGTCGATAGCCTTGCTTGGAGACTTAGTAAATACAAGTAAGAAATATAAACTAAACTTGCCGGAATACAAGGCCGTCGATTTAGCAACAATTCTTCAAAAGTGTGACGTTAAACCGGAAGATTTCTTTAAAAGGATTGATGCGTTTGAATGGAACGATCCAAACGGTTTTGTTGGGTGTGAGAGCTATTTGACAATACAGGCGTTGACAGAAATCTTTTATAACAGAGAGTTGAGTTGTAAGGAAAAAGAATTAATAAGAACAGAATACGACAAATTCTTAGTAAAATCCGGGGAACAATCAGACTTTCTTACCTTGGTTAACATCTTAATTGACTGCGTTTATTTTAACATAGACTTCTTGGAGGTTTTACCAAAACTTGGAGCGACGTACTATACGATGATATACCACGGAGAATTTAAGTTTTTCAATGATTCGTATGATATACAACGGTCAAGACTGTTGAGGCTTCAGACTTTATACAAACTATGCCCCGAGCGTTTTGACGAACTATTTCCGAAAGATCTTGTGATTGATAAGAAAGCGTTCAAACAATTTATGGACGAAACTTGCAAGGTAGTAGATCATGACTATTCCTATCATCCATATCGCAAATCAGAATTCAGAAATAGAAAAAAATTTACTCCTGAGCGAATCTTTGAACCTGGATCTAAAGTTGAAAAGGAAAAATTTGTTATATCAAACAAATAGTATAAAAAAACAAGAACAGTCTCGAAAAAAAAATAATCGAGGTTGTTCTTGTTTTTTTCATTTCCAATATAGAACCCCATATATAAAAAATAAAAATATTTCTAGCAATTACCTTTTTTTCGAATGGACTATCGTCAACTGTTCTGAATCAACCATATTATGTTCATCGGAGTCGAGAACGTCTACATAATTAGGTAATTTTTGGGATTTAATAAAATCAACAACACGTGTTATTTCAATGTCCTGGATCAAAGGCGCTTGAACGCGAACAAGCCTACCAACTCCCGACATGTACAACATATCACCTTGTCCTAGAAGTTGTTCAGCGCCATGTTCACCAAGTATAGTTCTACTGTCAATTTTAGAAGACACTTGAAAACTAATTCTTGTTGGGAAATTTGCTTTAATAGTTCCCGTAACAACATCAACTGAAGGTCGTTGTGTTGCCATTATAAGGTGTATACCTGCGGCACGAGCCATTTGTGCGAGCCGTTGTATAGCTGTTTCAACTTCCTTGCCTGCGATAAGCATAAGATCCGCCATTTCATCGACAAAAACAACAATATAAGGCATGTGAACAAAGTCAAGTTTTTGACTTTCAAATACCGGTTTTCCAGTAGTCGAATCAAACCCTGTTTGTATCTTTTTGACAAGTAACTCAGGATTTTTTTGGGCGTCATTTAGTTTTTTATTAAATCCGGCTATATTTCGAACGCCAAATCTAGCCATGTTGCGATATCGTTGTTCCATTTCCGAAACAGCCCATTTTAGAGCAGATACAGCTTTTTTAGGATCGGTCACAACTGGTATTAGGAGGTGAGGAATATCTTCATAAACTGACAATTCTAGCATTTTTGGATCTATCATTATCAATTTGCATTCATTAGGTTTAAATTTGAATAGTATTGAAAGGATCATATCGTTTATAGAAACTGACTTACCAGAACCAGTGGTTCCAGATATAAGTAGGTGAGGCATTTTTGTTAAATCAGCAAATACTGGCGTACCGTTTGTATCCTTTCCTAGGACTAACTGTATTCCGTTAGTTGTCGATTTGAATTCATCGCATGAAAATAATTCAGATAAATATACAGTCTGCCGGTCTTTATTGGGCAACTCGATGCCTAAGACATTACGTCCTGGAATTGTTGATATTCGGGCAGACACTGCACTCATAGTTCGTGCGATATCATCAGCCAATGAAATTATGCGAGCTGTTTTTATCCCAGGAGCAGGCTTGAATTCAAATACTGTAATTATTGGACCAGGTTTAACCTTTAGTATTTCTCCTTTGATGCTGAATTCTCCCATAGCTTTTAAAAGATCTTTAGATAACTTGTCAAAAACTTCTGAATTATTGTAATCTTGCTGAAATATGTGTTTATCTAACAAATCGATTGAAGGTAATACATATTCATGAGTTTTGTTATTAAAAATTTCACTATCATTCAAAATATTTTCATTTTCATCTTTAGCAAAACATTTTCCTTCACAAAAATCTTGAGCAGAACTTTTAAAATTTATTGCGTCTTCAGTGCTATTAGTTTGATACTCCGCATGATGCATTTTATTACATTCAAAATTGTCTGGTTTCTGTTTAATTGGATACAAGTTTTTAAAATTAAAATTGTCTAGGTCTGTATTTTCTTCTGGCATATAATCAGCGTCTAAATTATTTATTGTGGCTTTTGTCAAAAGTAATTGTTTTTTATATTTTTGTTCTAAATTATTACGCGAACTTTTATTTGTTACATAATTCTGATTTAATATTTTTTTTACCTTAAGAAACAATATTTTTATATTTAAAATAAAATATATGCTAATTTTTTTATTCCAGGCATAAAATCTATATAAAAAATTTCTTACTTTTTTATATTTTTTTCTTTTAAAATCTTTAATCAAGGTAATATAATGAAAACAACATACATATTGTATTAGCCATAGAATAGATATGATACTCAAAACAATTTGCCATCCAAACACTTGTTTTTGCCCTAACATATCGATAAATATTAATTTTGAAAAAGCATATCCAACGTATCCTCCTGCATAACAATCAAACTTATTTGATGATAAAACGTTCTGAAATATAGGATATGTTGACATGATGTTATACAACACGGGAATAAAGACAAGTAATATTAGTAACCATAGTCGTTGATATTTGAATTTTGAACGTCTCCAGTAAAAAAACGACATTCCACGAATAAGCATAATTATTATAATGATATAAGAAGATATCCCAAAAAACTGTACTGTTACATTTGAGCAAAATGCAGATATTTTTTTTAAAACGGTTACATCAATATCAGTGTTAGTTAATGCTAAAAATGGCGCGGAAATACTTTTATTATAAAAAATTAGGCTATATAGAACAAACGATGATATTGTTATATATATAATTCCTCCTGTAATATTACGTTGTGCCATTTCGCCAAATTTACATAGCATATAGTATATGAGTAGTTTACTCCAAACACGTTTAGTTTCAGAACAATATTAATAATTAACTACATTATTTATGAAGCTACGTCAAGTGCAAATAAATTTGATACAAAAGTTTTGAATATAGGCAACGCTACAACTGAACCGTACATTTTATTCCCTAACGTTTTAGGTGTTGTGTACCCGACAAAAATACACACAAGTAGAGTTTTGTCATATTTCGTAAGAGCGCCAACAAACCATGCATCTTTCCAATCATTAGTGCTTCCTGTCTTTCCTATTATTTCAATCCCAAATTGTTCCTCTAGAGGCGCAAGACATGATGCCGTGCCTGAAGTAACAACGTCGTGTAATATGTTTCGCATTGTTTCCGCAGTTTCTAGTGAAATTATCTTTTTTGATTTAATTTCTGTTAAATCAGAAGTTAAATTTTCTCCAACATAGCGTTTGTTAAATTGAGATATATTTTTTATAAACCTTGGCTTTACCATTTTTCCTTTATTAACAAATATTGAAAAAGCAGATAGTAATTTTATTGGAGATACATCAACTGCTCCTAAAACGGCAGATATTGATAAACGTTTTTGGGTTAGATCCAAATTAAGAAACATATTATTAATTTCGTGCATTCCTATAGTTTGAGCAAGACGAACGGTTGCTGCGTTTTTTGAATATATTAGAGCATCTCTCAATTCTATTTCTCCAAAATATTTACCATCATAATTTTTGGGAGAATAAACGCGACCATCAGAAAATTTAATGCGTATTGGACTATCAAGTATTGTGTCATGTTCTCCAATACCAATTTCAAGAGCTTTTGCATAAACAAATGGCTTAATAGCAGAACCAGGTTGCCGTTTAGATTGAGTTATACAATTAAAAGATGAAATATCAAAACTATATCCCCCTGACATAGCTAAAATGTCACCTGTATCTGCCTCCATTACAACAATACCGCCTGTTACTTCTGGTTGTACATATAATTCATACCCGTTATTTGTTTTTCGTGTTAATATTATTTCGTTCTTGTGGATATTTGCATCTGTATAAAATTTTTCACTTAATTGTATATTAATAATGTTTTTATTTCTGTCAATCGCAACAACAACGTCTTTATGAACTTCTAACACTTGACACGGAACAATTTCGTTTATAGTGTTAGGTAATTTTTCTTGTATTTTTGCTAAATTTGTATCTATAAAACCCGGATTTTTCCACTTAAATCGTTTTGTATATTCAATAAGTCCGTCTTCGAGTGCTTTTGTCGCGATATATTGGATTGTCGAGTTCATTGTGGTTATTATCTGAAAACCACACCTAAGAAACGCGTCCTTTGATACTCTTTGTGAAATTATTTTAAATACCTCATCCGCATAATATGGATACTTATTTTTTCTACTTTGTTTTTTTATATTTATTGATGTTTTTATCGCCTCCTTTAACTGTTGTTCATTTATGTATCCCAAATCATACAATTGATATAAAATAGAGTTCTTTTTTGTTTGTAATTTTTTTGAATCTAAATTATTTATATACACATTTGGAACACTTGGTAGTGATGCGATAAATGCTACTTCTGCAGGCGTCGCCCTATTAATATTTTTGCAAAAATAATGTTCGCAAGCTGACGCTACTCCATAACAGCCTTTACCTAGATAAAGTTGATTTAGATATATTTCAAATATTTTATCTTTTTCTAAACTGTTTTCTATTCTGAAAGCCATGATCGCTTCTCGAATTTTACGACGCACACTTCGTTCGGTTCCAACTAATAAGTTTTTTGCCACTTGCTGAGTTATCGTTGAGCCTCCAGTTGGTTTTTTGTTCCAAACTTTCCGTGCGGTGTTTTCTATCACTGCTCGTATAAATCCTTGTAGGTTGATCCCTCCGTGGTCATAAAAATTTTTATCTTCTGCTATTAAGAATGCTCCTTTTACGAGGATTGGAATTTCATCAAAAGTTAATACGGTTCGTCTTTCTTGTGAATACTCTTCGAGTAAATCCCCTTCACTGTCATATATTCGAGACGTTGTTATTGGGGTATATTCGAGCAATGTTAATTCACTTGGCAGATCTTTTCCGTAATAGAAAAAAATGCTGAAAGCCGTAACCGTAAATAAAAATGTTATACTTAGAATGTAATAAAAAAGTTTTAATATCTTTTTTTTTAACACAAAAATATAACGTTTAAAAGGCGAACGTTTCTTTTAAGGATTTTACAACAAATTATTTATCATCACTTCATCGAACGGATAACTCTCAAAAACGTTAGCCTTTTTTATAATTAACAAGACCTAAATTTTTACTGATTTTAAAAGCTCGTACAAACAATGTTTTTTTAATAAACAGTTCAAAACAAGCCTTGGATTAATGGCTTCATCACAACTTAAGCCAAAAGGAACCGTTGTCAAAATTTCATCGTCAATTGACCAGATTTTTAACAAAATTTCATTTCGAACGCATTCTTTACTTTTTTGTCCCATTTCTATGAGCCCATTTAACCACTCGGTCATTTTTTGAACAATAATTTCATCTTGACATTGTTCTAAGCGACCACTCTCTGTACATAAAAAACCACTTGCTTCAACGCCCTTTACAGAAACAGAAAACATGCCGCTTAACAAATTATTTGCAATTTGATGATTAAAGACATTTTGAGGCATTATGAGAGTATGAACATCTGAAGGCAGATTTACTTTACAAAAACTTGATACAAAATTTGAAACCAATAACTCAAAAGCCTCTTCAAATAAAAGATTTTCGTCATACTTGTTATCTGGGCGTTCTGGCTTTCTTATCCCAAGTAGCGCATATTTTCCATAAGCAAACAAAACATCCGCAACTTCAGAAGAGTCTCCTCTGCGTATTATGTTCATAATAACACTTACTCTTTGACTTCTATCCTCTCCCAAAAAATCCATTATATTGCGAGTAGTTTTTGTGTCGGCGTATAACAACTTTGTTATCTTTCCGTGCATTTCAGAGATAAATACATCAACACAAGATAGGTTTGCGTGTGCATCGGCGCCATCTCTATCACCTAAAATTTTGTTTTGTTTATTAGAGATTTCTTCGCTTTCTATAAAACCTGTGTGAGTTGAATAACATAAATAATCGTTTAATATCATACTCTTGTTTTTATTTAAAATCTCTTTCATACGAATATTTGATATTATTAACCGGTCTCTAATTTTGTTAAAAACATCTTCTGCTGGTGAAATATTATGACCAGCTGAAAAAGTCTTTAAACAAGCGCCTTTCCACAACATGTATCCATTAATAAGAGAGAAATATAATTCTGATTTTTCATCGTTGTAAGCCGATACGATATTGTCGATAAAAGATTGTTCTTGTCTTTGTCTTTCTGCATACGATGAACTGATATTTCTCAATATATCCTGTTCAACACTCAACGTATTTTTAAATTTATCTTCATTCATCCACGAATGTTTTGCCTTAGCATTTTCATATTTTTTAAAACAAAATTCATTCGATGTAATACCCATTTGTTCAAAAGATACTTGATTTTTTAAGCCAATGTCCGAGGCATTTACTGATGAAAAACATAATGTAACTGCACACAATGATAGTGTTGTAAACAATTTGTTTTTATTTAATTTTGATAAACTGTCTCTTATGAATATCATAATCACTTCTTCTCCTTACTTTGAAATAAGCATATTTTTAAATCTGTCTTATTGTATCATATATAAAATTTAGTTGTCAAAGTGTTAATTTTTAATTAGAATTTATTTAAATTGCGAAGCAATAATTTTTTGAGGTAAAGCGTTTATAAAAACAGAATTTGTTTTGATTTTTTTATAAAGATTTTTAATAATAATTATTTTTTTGTCGTTTTATTGTTTCTTTTAGATTTTTTATACAGTAACAGTAATAGATTTGCGACAACAACCTGTTGCTAGTTAAAAACTAGCAACAAGTCGTTTCCAAAAAAGAATTTTTTATTAAAACGTACAACCTAAGGACAAACTCGCTCCGCCGGATTGTACATTCAAATCCACTGGTTGTATTTTCTTAAATATATTGCACGGGAAAGTATAGAATACACCAAGTTTTGCAAAGAAATTTTTAGTTATATTAAATTTAAACCCGAGCTCAACACCAAACCTGTTAACCCAACTTGATTGTTTTTTGTCCGGAATTATAGATGTAATACTATTGTACACACTTGCCAATAAACCCGACCTCTTGCTCCAAGTTCAAACCCAATCCTAATTCTTTTCTTGTTTTCAAGAATTTTACCGCTATTATCGCCTAATGAAACACCGGTATTGTTTTGAGAATTGTTACTTGCCATTGCGGACGCAATGCCTAACAAAATTTACAAGGAACTTAAAATTAATTTTTTGTTCATAAAGAAAAAATACAAGCTACCAAGCCAATTATACCACATTTAGATCATTTTATTTTTAGATGTTTTAAACGTCGATAGAGAGCAGAACGATCCATACCTATCAAATTAGACATACGCTGTATATTTCCATCATATTTTTTTAACTGGGTCATATAATATTCGCGTTCGAAACATTCTTTTGCCTCTCTTATTCCTAAATCAAATACAGTACTGTCACACGCAATTTCAATTTTTGATGATGGGTGTTCTTGTTCAGTAATACTCCTAGGTAAATCGTCTTTTCGCACAACAGTTGACTTGTCAGAATGGGACATAACACGTGAAAAAATCTGATCGACAACACTTCTTAGTTCAAAAACATCGTATTCCCATTTGTAACTTTGCAAAATGTCCATTGCTTCTGGATCAATTCCAATCTCAGGCATAGAATACATTTTTGACATCTGATTCATATAATACCTTATCAATACAGGAATGTCACTAGTCCGTTTACAAAGCGGTAATATATTGACTTTGTTTACGCTTATATGATAGTAAAGATCTTTGATAAATTGCCCATTGTTTACCATATCACTTAATTTCGCAGATGTTCCGCATATTATTCTTGAATTCAGAGGTAGTGGCGTCGATCTTTTACCTCCAATTCTAACAAAAGAATTAGTAATACATACATTTAGAAGTTTCGATTGAATTGTATAGGGCATTGCTTCTATGTTGTCAATAAATAGTGTGCCACTATTTGTTTTATCGAACAATCCGCGATTTACATGAGTTTTATCATCTGTTAATATTTCGGAACCAAACAATTCTAATTCAAGATGTTGTGATTCGCACTTGGCGCAGTTTACTGCAGAAAATTGTCCTTGAGAACGTAAAGAT
This sequence comes from uncultured Pseudomonadota bacterium, assembly GCA_902796345.1. Taxonomy (GTDB): domain Bacteria; phylum Pseudomonadota; class Alphaproteobacteria; order RUG11792; family RUG11792; genus RUG14087. The sequence continues at coordinate 16,645 of CADBOF010000001.1, read as the reverse complement.
GAGTTATGAATTTTCCTGGCTATATCTTCCTTATCTGAAAACTTACTACCAGTGATAAGACATCTTCCATTTAGTAAAGAAACTTTATCTATAAATGCATTTACTTCTTGTACATTGGGGGATACACCAAGAACATAATCGGTAACTTTGGCTTTTATTTTTAAATTTTCATTTTCTTTTTGCAATGTTGCCGATTGCAAGGCTTTTGCAACAGATAAGCACAACCGAGCCGATTCAAAAGGTTTTTCTATAAAATCATAGGCGCCTTGTTGTATTGCTGACATTGCAATATCGATAGTGCCGTGACCACTCATCATTATTACAGGTAAATGAGGAACTTGAGCGTTGATATATTGTAATAATCTTATGCCGTCTCTATCTCCATCTCCAAGCCATACATCAAGAATTACAAGCTGTGGAATCTTATTTTCAAAGGCTGTTATTGCGGCACCGTAACCAAATGCCACTCGAGTTGAATATCCATCATCAGACAATATATCGCTCACAAGATCACATATATCTTCTTCATCATCAACTATCAATACATCAACAAATGAATTTTCTGAAATCATACCCTTCCCGTTATTTTTCATAAGGCAATATTAATGTTACTTTAGCTCCACGCAATACTTGTGAATTGCTTAGAATAATCTGCCCATTATGATCGCTCATTATTTTATATGATATCGCAAGACCGAGCCCTGTCCCATTTTTGCGAGTTGTGTAATACGGTTCAAAAGCTTTGTTCAACACTAAATCAGTAAAACCAATTCCATCATCTTCTATTGTAATAAATACATCATCATCGCTCAATTCGCAAGTTATTAATATAACCTTTCTACTCTCTTCATTCACATTCTCAGTAATGGCATGTATTGCATTGATAATGACGTTAGTAACAACTTGATTTATTTGCGAATAATCAAATTTAAATATTAATTTTTCATGTTTAAAGCAACTTTTAAACGTAATTTCTGGATATGAATTGGAATACATTGAAATATTTTCATCAAGTAGTTTTTTTAAATCATTTAATTCTGGTTTTGGTTCAGGTAAACGAGCAAAATCCGAAAATTCTTTTACAAGACTATTGATATTGTTAGCTTGTCTTATTATTGTGTCAATGCACGTATTAAAAATTTCAGGTGGTATCATTGCTTCCTTACTAAATTTACGTCTCAATCTCTCTGCAGAAAGTAATATTGGAGTAAGAGGATTTTTTATTTCATGTGCCATTTTTCTAGCCATTTCTTTCCACGCGGTCTGCTTACTTAATGTTGCAATTTTAGTTCCACTATCGTTAATAGCTTTGACCATATCATTGAATGTACATACAAGATCGTCCCATTCATTATTTTGTTTTGTTAACGATATTAACATTTTATAATTTCCATTACTGACTTCATTTATTGCGTTCATTATTTTATTTATAGGTAGTAATATTTTTCGTGAGTATATTAGCCCTAAAAAAACAGACGTTAAAATAATAACTAATGAAACACATGTAAACAGAGAAATAAAGCTTGATTTAATTCTTAACCGCTCGAGTGATAATTTCATATATTGCTCGTTAGCTATTTTTATGTTCTCGCGATGCGTAATTATCTCTTCATCAATTTGTGATATGGTAGCTAAATGCATGCTATTGTTAATACGTTTAATTGATATTACGTATCCTTCAATTTCATATGTTTGTTCATTTGACATTAGTAATGTTGCAAAGTTTTTTATAGTAAGAAAAAATTGAAGTTCAGATGAAAATTGTGTTTTATAAATTATGTTAACTCCACAGTTTATATCTGTTTCAAATAATATAAAATCAACTTTTCTGCTAAGTTGCTCGTTATTCAATATTTGTTTTATTTCCATGGAATTCTTGTTTGATAAACTAAACGCCAGCATGCTCGAATATTCGCTAAGATTATCTTTTAAACTATTTATGTATACATCTGATATTTTGAGAGAATGTTGAACCGCATTTTTTACGGGCGCTTTAAAAAAATTGTTTATACCTGCATCAAAAAATGTAAGGGAAGATGCGAACATAAACAATATAGGGATTAATGAAGCAAATGAAAACAAACTAAATATCTGTTTGTTAAAACGTTTGTTTGAATGTTTGTTTGTCTCATAAATGCGATATACTAAAATAGTGCTTATTATTGTCGTACATATAACTTCTGCATATATCAGTAAGAAAAGAAGCACAGAATTGCGGTTATGGAAAAATAAGAGGTAAATAATAAATAACAAAATACAACTTGCAATTCCGCTTATCACTAATAACTTATGTGCGCATAACAAATAAAGTCTATTGAAAGTCAACATTAAGATTATATCTATTATATATGAATAGATTATAACACTTAAATTTTATATCATCTTGCTTACGTTTTGTTGTCTGTAAATACGATGTATTTCTGCGCGAAATAATGTTTTACTATCAATAAATTAATTAGATCAGTTTATAAAAACAAGTGTGTCAAAATTGTTGCCATTGTAGTGGCAATGCTAAACTTATGGTATTGATTTCTTAAATAACGCTATATGCTATGCACATTTCTGAAAGTTTATCAAACGAGGCATGGACTGACCGAGATTTGTATAAAAAATTTTATAAATATTCTATTGAAAACAAATCGGAATTTTGGAAAAGTCAAATTGACTGCATATATTGGAAAAAAGAACCAGACGAAATATATAAAAACGGCAAATGGTTAAATGGAGGGAAGTCAAATATCTATTACAATTGTGTTGCACGGCATGCAATAAACGCTCCCAATAAAATAGCATTTACCAATTATTTTGACGATCCTGATATACGCGAAACTATTACATACAGTGAGCTGGACATTCTGGTTAAAAAGATAGTTAAGTTACTGAGATATAAAGGAGTTAAAAAAGGTGATACTGTAGCCGTATTTATGCCTGTACGAATAGTTTCTGTTGCAACAATGCTAGCGTGTGCATACATAGGAGCATTACATGTTGTCGTATTTTCAGGTTTTTCTGCAGACGTATTATCTTACAGAATAAAAGACAGCAACGCTAAACTATTACTAACTTTGCCGGAAATTCGAAGAAATGGAAAAACAATTGATATTAAAAAAACAATTGATGATGCTAAGCGTCAACTCGGTAATATCATACCAGAAACCGTATACATGGATAATATTCCCGACATTCCAAATGTATCCGATAATATCGAATGGCTGAGTAATGATGACGAAGCGTTTATTCTATACACATCTGGAACATCCGGTGTATTTAAAGGCGTTGTACATGCATCGTTGCCATATATGTTGTATATATCTTCAACTTTTAAAACTATATTCGATCCACAACCAAATGATACTTATTTTTGTACATCTGATATAGGATGGATTACAGGGCACAGTTATATGGTTTACGCACCATTATTTTGGGGATTAACATCGGTTATATTTGATGGCACGCCGTTATATCCAACACCTGATAGATACTGGTCAATAATAGAAAAAGAGCAAGTAAGTATATTTTATACAGCTCCTACGGCGTTAAGAACATTAAAAGCTCACGGTAATGATTTTGTTACAAAACACAATTTATCGTCATTACGACTTTTAGGTAGTGTAGGAGAACCAATGAATGATGTAGCATGGCAATGGTTTTTTGATATTATTGGTCAAGGACATTGCCCAATAATTGATACATGGTGGCAAACTGAAACCGGTGGTATAGTTTTAGCTCCGTTGCGTAATCTCAATCAGCAACAATGCGTTGCCGGTAATCCTTTTTTTGGTGTAGATGTTTCTATTATTGATGGACAACTTGTTATTAATAACGATTTTCCGGGGAAATATAAACGTATACTCAATCAACCGCTCAGTAATGACGTCCACAATAATGACATTTACAAAACTGGTGATTGTGTAACTGTGATTAATGACGAAATAAAAATTACTGGACGTGTTGATGATTTAATAAATATTTCAGGTCATCGTTTGAGTACTATTGATTTTGAAAGAGCGCTTTCATGTCTAGATGAAATATCGGAAAGCGCAACTGTTGCTATACCACACGAAATAACCGGGCAAATAGCAATAGTCTTTGTTGTATTAGCTCCAGGGCGGCACGACAGCACTGAATATGTTAACAACAAGATTAAAGAACAAATAAGGCAATCCATAGGCGCAATAGCTAAAGTTGGAAGAATAATTTATTTAGATAGACTGCCAAAAACAAGCACAGGTAAAATCGAGCGACAAAAACTAAGAGAAATAGCTATATCAAAGCAAAGTGTATGATTCTTTGATTTTATACGAAACATTGGTGCCCGAGAGAGGATTTGAACCTCCATGGATCGCTCCGCACGCACCTGAAACGTGTGCGTCTACCATTCCGCCACTCGGGCTTATAATACGAATATAGCACAATGGCTATTAAAGAATTAGCTCTATTCTTTTATGACAGAAATCTTTGAACTTGGAGCTGTATTTCTAACTTAGTTGCGTTGTTTTCACCGGCACTTATCCTTAAATAGCCATTGTGCTTAGTGCAAATAAGATTTGCCAAAGTATAACCAATTTCAACTGTTTTTAAATCGCTTAAACAAAAGTCTTTTGAAAAAAGGCTATTATATGTTTCGATTTCTTTAGCTGAAATATCGTTTTCTTTATCTATTATTTCTATCCCAAAAAAAGCATCGTTTTTCGGCATCTTATAAACTTTTATTTCTATATCGTGCTTATGTTCATTCCTAGATATTAATGAAATAATGATATTATATATAGCTTTTTTTATAAAATTAACATCGATATACACATTGAATGACGACGGAGCTGGTTCGAATGTTATCAAATGTTCAGGATCTACTTTTGAAAAATGATCCACTATACTCTGAATAAATGTATTAATGTCGGTTTCCTCAAAAACAAAATTAATTTTGTCCGTTAATATGAGTGCAATATTTGCAATCGTGTCGGCGACATCTTTTAACCGACCAACGGTTTTTATAATACTTTGACAATATTCTGTTTGTTTGTCATTCAATTCCCCAAAATATTTGTTACTAAGGATTTCTACAAGGTCTATAACCGTGTTCAATGGAACTGTATATTCTTCAGCAATAATAGTTATAAGGTTGTTTTTTAATTCATTAATTTGGGCAACTTTTTCTGAAGCATTTTGCAAGTCTTTTTCAAGTAACTTAAAGTCAGAAAGATCCTTAAACCTTAATAAATTTAATCCATCAGGTAATGGCACGTAGATACTTTCAAATGTTTTATTTGAAAAAGTAACAATTTCAGATTTTGGAGTTCTCATTTCTGTAAAATTTAGTAAATTCTCAACAAAAGCTTCTGCCTCATTGCATTCAACCTTATCAAAACAATCCTTTATATGCCACTCATTGAGAGATGACACAGATTGATTCAATATTCCATATACTATAGAGTTTGCAAACCTGACACGATTATCTGTACCAAGTATAATAATCCCGTCATTTATATTATTTAAAATAGTTTGGTATACAGAACGAGCTAACTTAATTTCACGTTCCAAAGTTAAGTTATCGGTAACATCCTTAATAAGAAGCAGTAGCATCCCATTGTTATTAACAACAATTGAAACTCGTATTGTTTTCCCGGAACATAAAGGCACAAATTTAACAGTTACGTCGTTATTGGCGTTTTTAATTACATTTAATAACTTATTTCTGTAATCTTTTGTACTATTTGCAAAAATCTCCTTTGAAAAAACCAAATCAATAATTTCAAAAAAATTTTTACCTGCAACATCTGATGAGGTCAGTTCAAGTAAAGACATTGCATTTTTATTAAAAATTATTGTTTCATTGTTTTTTCCAAAGAGAACTACTCCATCTGGGACATACTCACTTACATATGACAAATAGTTTTTATAACCTTCACACGTTGCATTAATATTTTGAATGTCAATGTATTCATTAGCAATTCCTAGTATGTAATTACTATTTGTTGCAGATACAAATTCAGTTAATTTTATATTTTTATCACATCCATTTATTTTTAAATTCATATCTGATTGATAACAATCATTTTTTTGAGAAAAACAATTCTGAGTTTTGAACAGATGTTTATTATTACTAATTACATCACTTGCTGTTGTTCCCAATGCAGTTGCGTATTCCTTGTTGCAGTAAAGCATTTTGGCGTTTTTGCTTTTTTGCCAAACGTATGCAGGCAGGTTATCCAACAGCTCACTAAAAATTTTTACCTTTTCTTCAAGTAGAGCTGTTTTTTTTGTATAAACCTCCACTAGTGAATTACTTTGTTGAGTATTAGAATCAACAACAGTAAATATATAAACATTACTTCGTATATTGTATCGTAGAGTTATGCAATAATTTTTGTTATATTTTGTACTGAAATTTGTTGAATATTTTCTGTTTGCAAACTGTGCTTCTGAAACTTTTTCTACAGCGTTATACAAAAAATCACCAAAAACGGCAGACACCCCTTTAACAAATTCTATAGACGGAATAATCAACGACTGAAATTTTAATAAAGACTGCATTTTTGATGATATAAGCACGAAATCTCCCTGGTTTTTCCATATGGCAAATGATAAAGGAAGATCAAGACAATATTCAATTAGTGATTCAGAACCCAAAATATCATTTTCTTTATAATTTTCAAACTCAGTTGTCATTTAATCTATCTGTTTTGGGCGTTTCAAATCTTCTTCTCCATTTTAGCATATACCTTTTTGTTCATCAACGATTGTAGTCAGCTTAAATAAATAGAACATCTAAGAGCGTTCGAATATTTTTTCAAGTTGTTTTTTACTTATCTTTACAAAAGTTGGACGATGGTGGTTACATTGGTGAATACTATACGTTCGTTGCATATCATATAAAACAGAGTTCATTTCATCTATCGTCAGTTTTCGTCCTGCACGAATGCTGTTATGACAGGCAATATTTGCAATTTTCAGCCTTATTGTGTCCTTGACGTCAATTTCAGAAATTGCAGATGTATCACTAAAAATGTCATATAAAAAACTCTTCACGGAAGAAACATTCATTACAGCAGGTATAGCTGATACTGTTATTGTATTCCGCTCAATTTTAAAGATAAATCCACATTGTAGCAGCTCATCAGATACCTCATTTGCTGTACAAAGTTGTTGTGTTGTTAGTGTAAAAACTTCTGGTTTGGTTAAATATTGAATATTTTTTATATTAATATCTTTTAATATTTTTTCCATCGTAATTTTTTCGTGTACAGCATGTTGATCTATAATAACCAGCTCTTCATTTGTTTTACATATTATGTATGTGTCAAAAATTTGCGCTATTGGCTCTCCCCAAAATTTCGTGTTAATTAATATATCATTTTCAATGTTTAGCAATGGCTCAATTATTGTATTTGACTCTTTTGTATTTTGTGCACACATTTCTTTGCTGTTGTCAACAATTGTTTGCTCATTAATATTTAAACAAATATCGTTAAAAGACGTTATTTTATTAGTATTTGATGCCACTTCATTTGGCTCAATGAGAGGTTCTAATTTCCTTGCAAGGTTGTCATGTATATTACATTTATTAAAACTACTATCATTTGCCAAATATGTTGGATTAATTGATTGTATTTTACTTGGTAGTTTTCTTGGGATTACGAGACGATTATCATCAACTTGTAACGATATCCTATCAAATCCGTTCAATTTCTTTTGAATAGCTTGTGTTACGAATTGTTGTACATAACGACTATCACGGAATCGAACTTCTGACTTTGTGGGAGAAACGTTGACATCCAAGTAAAACGGATTGATTTTTATAAATAAAGCACATGTTACAAACCTACCGGCAGGAAGTAAATCCTTAAAGGATGTTTTTATCGCTGATGAAATAGTTTTGTCCTTAACCCAACGATTATTAATAAATATTCTTTGTGAATTCTGAGAATGTCTAGAGTCAATGGGGTGACCAAAATATCCTTTAAGAGAAATAATATCGTCTGTATCTTCCACATAAAGAGATCTGTCAAGGAGATCTTTACCAATAATTTCGGCAATTCTTGCTGTTTTATCAGTTTCTGTAAACGAAATAAGAACTTTTGTATCATCCCGCACTTTGAATTTTATATCTGGATGAGTTATGGCAAAATTTTCAATTAATTCAAGACAATGTGACAATTCGATACTTTCACTTTTTAAAAATTTTAGTCTAGCTGGAGTTCTGTCGAACATATTTTGTACTGTTATTCGCGTTCCGGAAGATATTGCCGAATTTGTAATACTCGGCATTCCACCAAAATCAATACGTAGGGCTGTTTTGTCACTTTCAATACAAAACTGACTTATAGATGCTATTGACGGTAACGCTTCGCCACGGAAACCATAACTTACAACATCAAATAAATTCGAACCTGTCAGTTTTGATGTCGCGTGTCTCTTTACCGCCAAAGGCAACTCATTCCGATTTATACCTACTCCATTATCTTCAACAACAAGCTTTTCGCGTCCCGCGTTTTGTAAAAATATATCTATTTCTGTACTTTCTGCATCTATTGAATTTTCAACCAACTCCTTGATTATAGACGCAGGACGTTCAATAATTTCTCCAGCTGCAATTTGGTTTATTATGTCTTCACTCAAGATTTTTATGTGTGCCATTTTTGTAAAATATTTGCTAATTTTTAATAATTTTAACTGATATCTTTACGCAAGGTTTCATTAACTTTCTACACATAAAAGTTGTTGTTAAAGTTTTTAAGCAAAGAATTGTATTAAATCAAAGTGTACAGATTTCAACCAACGAACAGATTCGGTGATAAAGTTTTTCAAAAAACTTATTTTTACTAACGACATTCTAAATAGACTTGAATTTTATTGTAAAAAGAGAATTCGTCAATGTATTTTTAATAGCCGAAATCGATTTATATTTTTTGCCATGTATTTTTATAATGATTTTTCCAGAAATTATATCGTCGTATAAGTTTGCTAAACTTTCGAAAGTTACATTATACGAAGGTAATAAATCGTTTTTAGTGTTAAGAAATTCAGATGCTGAAATTATGCCGATAAATTCATTTTCGTTATACAGATGTTTTACATAAAATAAATATGGCTGTATATCAGATAGTGACATGTTTGGTTTAAAACATCCTCCGAAATGATAAGCGTGAGACACAGTATCAAATCCTGAACAATTTGCAACTTCGACCACCTCAAGGGTCAGCTGTCTTGTCGTTACTGGAAACACTTTTGTATACGCAATATAAGATTTAAATTCATTTATGACAATATTATTTGGTAGTATTAATTCGTTAATTATAATATCTACACAAGACACAATGCCGTTCATATTTATTGAACTATTATCATATAAATTAAAAAACATTTGTATAAAAGGTTCTTCTATTTCATTTCTATATTTAGCCCAGACAGTGACATTGTTGAAATCGCTATGAGGTTTTATATCACAAACAGCGTCGATGTACACCGGCAAATCATCACGAATGAGTATATTTTCCTGAATAGGAGACGTTGCGAAACTCAGTTCTTCGTCAACGTCAGTTTTGTTCAAAAGGTATGGTGTATTTGTAAAACGTGCCCTTGGGCATTTAATAAAGTTTTTCATAATTTTCTCCGTTAAATTTAATTTTGTTTACAGGATTTTAAAAATATAATTTAGCTCGCTAAAAACATAAAGTGTACACATAATTTTAGCTTTTTATTTTGTAAGACCAATGGAAATAGTTTTACGTAATTTAACCACTAATACATAAATGACAAGCAAATTGTGCACTGTGTGTTTTCTTTAAGTTAAAAATACTCTAAAAATCCAGAGGTAAATAATTTTTTATTACCTCTGGTTGGAAAGTGAAATTAGTGTTTAATTCTAATAAACACAATAGCGGTTAAACCGCTCATGTGTATTTTACCACAAAAATACAAAACTTCACGAGTTATCAAGTTAAAAAAACTTGCAAACAATTTAAATATTAGAATTTAACAAAAATTTGAATGAATAACATACTTAAATAAAGGGTTTTTATACACTCTCCGCCTTTTCCGCCTTCTTTCCAAAATTTTGAGTAAGTTAATTACCGTTTTGTTTTTAACCAGTTTGAGTTGTGACGCAATTTTATGTAATTCTAATTTTGGAAGGAATTCTCCTTCAACAATCTTTTAAGACAGGAAAAAATTATGAGTATTGTTAACATACTTACAATAATGACGCATGGCGGTGATACTGTTTTGTTGTCAGCAAATGCAACGCAAAGCATTACACCAATATCTGAATACAAAGTTATTCGAAATATTAACGATAAACCAATTAATAAATTAACACCTACGTTACTTAAATGTGTTATTAAAACATCAGATAATCCAAATATAGATTTATTGCGATTGGGCGAAAAATATAAAATTGTTTCAATTAGTGAGTGTACAAGCACAAAAAAACCTGACTTTGAACATACGCAATTAAAAGAAAACAACATTGGTTTTGTGTATAGACCAATATTTGAAATGGTTTTGATCGACTTCGAGAGTTTAAGTAACAATGGATTAAATCAACAGTGGATAATGCAGTTTATTCAATAAAAAAATAATCGAATTTTTAAGGACAAGAGGGGTTCTTGCATTATTTTTATTTAAAAACAATTAATTCCAAAATATACACAAGCGTTTTTTTAGTACAAAGTTTTAATTAATATGTTATAAGTGACACCGTTTTATTAAAAAATTTTGAGGACATTTTTCACTGAAAATGTCCTCTTTTTAAAAAACTAGGCGATTTATATCGTCTGTTTCTTACAATCTAAATTGACTACAATCTAGATTGACTACAATCTAAATTGATTATTTTGCTTCTTCTTTCGGTTCTTCTGACTCAGCTCCTTTATCCTCTGTTAGTTCAGCGGGAGCAGCTATTCCAGCTACTGCTTTTCCTTCATCTTTATCTTTGTCGTTCTTTTTTTCATCTTCTTTTTTGTCATCCTTCGAAAACAATTTAGCTAAAATTCCTTTTTCTTCGCTTTTCTCTTCAGCTTTTTCTTCGGACTTTTCTTCTGCAACTTTTTCTTCACTTTTCTGCTCTTCAGCTTTTTGTTCTTCAGCTGGAGCTTCAGCTTTTACGCTTTCTTCAGTTTTTACGGCTTCTTTGTCACCATCTTCGGCCCAAAGGCTACCACTGGTGAGACCAAGTAATAAAGCAAATAACGATAATTGTGCTTTCATGAAACGTTTCTCCTATAAAAATAATTTAAATGACCTTCTTGGTCATTCACTGTGATTTTATCCCTAATTGGTAAAAAATTTGCTAATTTTACGACCTATTTTTGGTAATTTACTTATGTTTGTCATCTTATTGTTTCTGAAATGCAACTGATTTGAGCTAAAACCACGTTAGTGCTACACTACGAAGTGTAGGGCGTTATAAGTCCTATTGTGAATTTTTCAATTCACATATTCATTAATGTTTTCAATACTTATCAAAAAAATTGATCTTTATATAACTTAACGGAGAATATTATGCAAAACATAACCTTATCTAAAAATATTCCTATGGTCATTGATGTTAATACGTTAAAGGCACATTTACGTATTGAACATGACTATGAAGATGAATATATTAAGTCAGTGATAAAAATGGCGACCGGAATTATTGAAAGCCAATTGTCAATATCGATGTTAATAAAGGAATATCAGTTCTCATGCTACCCGACAGCTTGTGATGGGCTACACAAAGTTAAATTACCAATACGCAATATTGTCGAAATAACAAATGTTTCCCAGGACAATAAACCGATAAAATACGAGATACAAAGAAATAATAGCGAACTTTTGTTGTTTCAAGTATCGTCAGATGATCCAGTTTTAATTAACTATAAGGCTGGCATTTCGGATTGTTTACAACATATTCCAGATGAATTTAAATTTGCTGTATTACAAATAGCAAAGAATATATACGATTGTTCCGAGGAAAATATATTGGAATCGAAGTATATTAAAAACATTATTCAACATTATAATTATTTTGAATTGTGATGCGTTATGATTAGTATAAGATCCCAACTTACGGAACGAATAATAGTTCTAACCGTTAACAATAACAATACAACAAATAATTTATATTTCGAAAAATATAGAGAGAGCTACAAAACACGTGCGAAGATACAACAAATTGGATACACGGCTGAAGGCAAGGAAATATATAATGTTGAATTTCCTTTATCTGCAGCAAAACTAAAAACTACCCCATTTGCTGGTATTTTATGGAATAGTAAAGAATATTTATTTTCTTCTCCATTAAAAATTACCAAAAATGGTTTTATTTTCGGTACTGTTAAACAAGTAACGTAATTTCGGTGTTACAATACACGTGTTTTGTTGAAATTGTATGAGGAAATATGTTTGACTCTATCAAAACCTGCAAAAGCCCCGATACTATATATACAACAGCTTTTTCGGTATTATTACTTCTACTAGCTTCTGAAGTACGTGTTCCAATAGGAGTGGTTCCAATAACATTGCAAACGTTTGTAGTTTTCCTTTTAGGTTTAAGACTTGATAAACGTTCTTCCATAAGCACAGGGTTACTATTTGTTGCAATAAAACTTGCAACACTTCCGTTTTGGAGTTGCCAATCTTTCGGTTATATAATTGGCATGGGATTATCAATTCCGTCAATGTATTTCGTACGACAATTTACATGTAGTAAAATTGTTGATTGCGTAGTTGGATATTTAATTACTAATAGTTTTGGCTGTATATGGTTATATGGTTTTTTACGAAACTGGATTCTTGTATGGCAGTATGGACTTGAGCCTTTTATTCTCATAGAGGTGTTTAAATCCACTGTGGCTATTTGTGTATCAGCATACTTTACACAATCACGCAATAACTTCTAGTTTTTACCAAGTCCGCATTCTAAAATCCGGACTTGACTTTTATCTGAAATCGTGGAAACCTTAACTTGTTCTTGTTTGTTACGTTGTGAAATAATTGATTAGAGCTATATTATTGTCAATAATAGCTTTTGCGACATCAGACAAATTGTCTGTATCTGAACAAAGACAGCCTGAACGGTATGAAACGTCTAATGTTTTATCTAATTTACCTTTTGTCATTTCAAACAACACTTCAACGAAAAGAATTAATAACCTTAAAAATGAACTCGCTTTTAGTAAATGTGAAAAGTTTACATTACAAATCAATCCTTTTCTTTTTAAGTCGACCCATCTAACCCGAATTAAACCGAAAAGAACAAAAAGTGTTGTGTGTTCAAAAGCGAAAGCTAAATCGCTTAAGTCAATAATAAAATCGGCAGAAACTTCTTATAAAATACCGGAAAATCTATTATTAGCAATAGCAAAAGTTGAAACAGGTGTTCGACCATATACAATTAACTACAATGGTCGTGGGTATTTCTTTTCAAATAAGTTAGATGCGGTTAATTTCGCACAAAATCTAGTTAACAGAAGAATAACTAATTTTAGTGTTGGGTGTTTTCAATTACATTATAATTCTCATAAAGGTAAATTTAAGAATTTACACGAAATGTTTGAGCCGGAAGCGAATACAATATATGCTGCAAAGTTTCTAAAAAGACTATACAAAGACAAAGGATATGATTGGCAGACTGCAGTTAAAGCATATCATTCTAAATATAAAACGTCCAACGATATTTATTATACCAAGATAAAAGATAAACTTGGTCGTTCAGTAATATAATATTATTGTGTTCGATAAAATATTATTATATGCGAAGGTAGCGCGTGCACAAACATTGGCGATGTCTATATTGCCATGTATTTTGGCATTCGTGTATAAACAACATGAAATAACAAATTTCAAAGCATTTATTTTTGTTTCTATTTCGATAGTACTATTTCATTTGTCAGCGAACACAATTTCTGAATATAGAGATTGCGCCAAAGGTATTGATAATCCAAAATCTCCTGGAACTAAATACAGATTAGTAACGGGAATAGTTCCCCAACAAAACGTTTTATACTTAGGGGTATTATCCTTTTTTATAGCGGTAATATGTGGAATAGTCTCTGTATTAATATCGTCGCCAATATTATTGATACCAGGAATTATTGGAGCGAGTATTGCTTTTTTTTATAGTGAAAATCCATTTTGTCTAAAATACAAGGGGCTTGGCGAATTAGCGGTATTTTTAGGGTATGGTGTGCTTTTAGGGTTTTCAACGATATATTCATTAACAGGTACTTGTTCGGTTTTAGATATATTTGTTTTTATTCCTGGAGCATTATTAATAGTCTGCGTTTTGCTTGCGAACAATATAAGAGATTTATATTTTGATAAAGGGCATACCATAACTCTAGCCACAATAGTTGGAATTAAAAATTCTTATATACTGCTTTATTTTTTGGCTATCTCTAGTTATATAACGTACGGAGGTTTAGCGTATAAGGAAATACTTCCAAAAGGTACTTATAATGTTTTTTTAACGTGCCCAATATTATTTTTATCTTACAGATGTCGAAATCATCCAAAAATGATAAATATATTCGGGTTTTTATTTGTTGCAACCGAACTGATCGCGATTATTTCAAACATACAACATAAAATTTAATATTTTTTTTTCAGAACAAATATCTTTTAACGGTATTTGCTCTGAAAAGTACATTTTAAATATTACTTTTTATTTTTATTTATTTCGTCATAGTGTTCATTATAATAGGACTCTAGAACCTTAATTAACTCATCGATCTCTTCGATTGTGCACGAACTATAGAGCGGAAAGTAAAATTCTCTTGCCGCTTTGTTTTTTTCCCTCAAAAACTTAAATAAAATATCATTTATTATATTTTTATAAGTTTCGACGCCTTTAAAATCTTCCTCTATATCATAATGTAAAAAATCGTGTTTGCATTTTTTATGAGATTTCAGGTTATCGGCGCGACCGGTTTCGAAGTTAAAGTTACCATCAGAAATGTCCTTACATGCACGTTCAAATTCTTCTTTGTCGTCGATTTCACAATTGCATACAATTCGAGACTCTATGTGTTCTCTAAGAGCTTGATAAATCCAGTTGTCTCCGACAATCTCTTTTTGTCCAAGTTTGCCTCTTGTAATCTCAAATTCTACGTAATCCTTGTTAGTACCATAACCATCTTTTGTTAAAAAATCATGGTAAAAAGGCTTTCTGTTTTGTTCTTGTTTTTCCCTTTCAGCAGCTCCTTTAGCAGTAATTTTGTTATTTCTACTAATTATATCCGCAATATTTGTAGTGTTTTCAAATGTTTCATTTTTTATATTAGAAGTATTACTTTCTGAGTTAATGTTTTGGTGTTTTGGATTAACATTTTCATTTTCGCTTTTCACTTCTGGAATGAGAGATCTAATAAACTCCTTATTCATTGAAAAAGCCATTTTTGATGATAGGTCGTCTTTGTACGGCATTGGTTCGCCGGTAAGGTTGTAACGATTTACTTCCGGTTTATAATTACTATCATGGATGAATAAAACAGCGTGCCTCAAAAACTTTGCATATTCCCCAACATTCAGTTTGTGATTCTCTACAAGACCGCCTCCAACCGGGCTCAGCTCTGCTCGATTAAATTTATTACAAATTTTTTTAAAAATACCAAGAAACACATCTGTTGAAATTTTTTTAACTTCTGTCTCTATTGAGTCATTCTCATCGTCTTTCGAACCAACATAAGCATCGTATTCAATTGTGGCTTCTCTGTCTGAAATATAAAATCCAGTCATAATAGGAAAAAGGTAGCTACTAAAACTATATATCGTTTCATCTCCAAATCCATTATAAATTCCGGCATTTTTGAGGAACTTTTCAAACTCGACATTTCCGAGAATTTCTTTTATTGCAAAACCCTCACTTAACTCGTTATTTAATTTTTCAAAAACGCTGTCGTCCAACAAACCTATAGAATTAGTTGCTCTTCCGTAAATAACGTTAAATTGCTTTAGATAACAGTCATAATCGTGTTTAATATAATGCTCTATGTCTTCACGAACGTTAAGTTGTTCAATTGAAGATGATAAATATGACCAGCAACTTCTATTTTCAATATTCATGCCTGTTAAAATATTTTTTAAATTTGATATAACGTTATTAAATAATTTATTGCAACCATCTTCATTAAGCCAAGATTGCAGATATTCAAAGGTAGAGCTGTTTCTAGCTATATATACGGATTCGTAGACATTGAAACCGTTAATTAAAGCTAATATTGTTTTAAAATTACTCTGCTTAAATGCTTCCTCGACTCTATTTGTAAAGCGGTTCACAAAGCGTTCATGTTCATCTTCCGAGGCTAACATTGCGGATGTTAATAGTTCTTTCTCTGCCTTAATTGATTGCTTGTATTTATCGCTTAACGCCCAATATTGCCCCTTTATCTGATACGTATTGTCAATAAAATGTTTAGAAGCTTTGGCAATATTATTAGAAACCAGGTATGATAATATATCTCTCAATGGAGTTGGATATTCAAGAATATCTTGTCGACTAAAGTTAATTTTTCGCTCCGTTGATTCACAATTGTCTATTCCTATAAGAACAACTCCTGCTGTAATAATCGATGGTAAAACTATTACTGATGTTAATAAAACGTTAGCTAATGCTCTAGCTTTGTTGAAGGTACTACCTTTGTTAAAGTTATTAACTTTGTTAAAG